>JAFMJG010000001.1 GCA_017853605.1 bacterium | reverse complement strand
TTCGGGGCCCAGCAGAGAACGGTGCCGCACAGGAATGCGCCCAGCGCTGCCCACGGGCGCGAAAGGCGGCTAGACCTGAACTGCCACACAAAAAAGATGAAAACTGCGAGGATGATGGGCACAACCCTGCTTGATAGGTAGAGCTGCGTGGTAAAGCCCGTCAGGAGGCCTGCAATCCCTATAGGCCACACCCTGTCGCTGCGGAAGCCATGCACCGCAAAAGCGATAGCCACTGCGAAGACGCCCCAAGGATCAATATTGTAAATGTGCCTAGAGAACTGGATGAGGGGGTTATGCAATGCGATGAGGAGGCTCGCCACTCCCGCCAAGCGGTGAGAGTCAAATGCCCGCCACACGAGCACGTACACTGCGCCAACCATGATCGTCCCGAGCAGGACGCCCGTCATGCGCAGGCCGGCAAGGTCCTGCCCGAAGAGCGCCATGGACAGCGTCGGCAGTGCCAGCGCCATCTGCGGCGATCCGAGGTGCGACGTGCCGAAGATGCGCAGTCCCCGCTCCGACAAGTTTGCGCGCGCATCGTTGCCCACAATCGCAACGTCCTGGTTGAGCTGCCGAGGCAGCTCTCCTATGTCGTAGGCCCGAAGGGCGAACGCCGCTACCACAATCAAGCCAAAGACGGCCCAGTTGATGGCCCGAAAGGGGGGTGACTTTTGGCTGTCGGCAAGGGGAGCAGATGCATACGCGAGGATCGCCTGGGCCCCGATGAAGACTGCCATGCTGAGAAGCCAGTAGCCCCGCGTCAGCACGTCCTCCCCAACGGTGATGATGCGCCACTGTGCCGCAGCCGCGCAGCCAATGCTCGCAAGCAGCACCAACCAAAAGGCCGCAAGGGTCCAGCGCCCCAGGCGCTCGCTGCCCCGCCGCGCATGCCCGGGAGCCGCCCCCACGGGCGCCGTCAGGCTGCCGCCAGCGCAGGCGAGCAGCCCAGCGCCGAGACCCGAGAGCAGCAAGGCCGCTGACGCGATTGTGAGCGCTCGCCTCTCGTCCCAGACAACACCGTAGTCAGCGCCGAGCTGCCGAAGCCACTGGCTGCCATACATGACCTCCTGGGCGAAGTACGCCAGCGCTACGAGGGCCAAGATGACAATGGCGCTCCAGGCGCCGAGCTTGCGGACCTGCCCTGCCTCATGCGGCCCGGAGATCGGGGCGTCCATGTCCTCACCGGATAGAAGTTCGAGTCTCGTCACTTCGTTTCCCATGCTCTTGCGTATGCCTGTGTCGTTGAAAAGGCTTCCCTCTGTCTGAGGATGCGGCGCCGTTCGGCACAGGTTCTCGACACCTAGCAGAGGCGCCAGGATGGCACAATTGACAGCGGCAAGTTTTGCCTATTCTGCTCCAGCTCGGCGAGAAAGGGGAATCGCTCGCGCTTTCACGCCCTGTTTTTGCAACTGCTGTTACATTCGCCCCTAGTGGAGCTGCCCGCCGGAAGCCTCAGCGCCCGCCGAGCCGTGGCTTGAGGAGGCCTCCTCAATCCTGCGCTGGTGCTCGCTCGCGACGAACTTCTTCGGGCAGCTGCGGAGAAGGTTGTACTTCAGGATGCAGAAGATGGCCCGGAAGCCGTCCCTCCAGCCTATCTTCTTGCCTTCCGCGTATGTGCGCCCGTAATACGAGATTCCGACCTCGTAGATGCGGCACCCCATTGCGGCGACTTTTGCGGTTATTTCGGGCTCAAAGCCAAACCGCTCCTCTTCGATGTCGATCGCCTGTATGACCTCGCGCCGGAAGAGCTTGTAGCAGGTCTCCATGTCCGTCAAATTGAGGTTGGTGAACATGTTCGAGAGCAGCGTCAGGAAGCGGTTGCCCATCATGTGCCAGAAGTACACCACGCGGTGCGGCTGGGCCCCGATGAAGCGGGAACCAAAAACCACGTCCGCCCGCCCCTTTTCAATCGGGTCCATCAGGATCGGGTACTCCTGCGGGTCGTACTCAAGATCTGCGTCCTGCACGATCACAACGTCCCCGGTGGCGTGCTTAAAGCCGGTGCGGAGCGCCGCACCCTTGCCTTGGTTAACCTCGTGGTAGACCACCTTGTCCACCTGCGGAGCTATCTGGGTGCGCAGAACCTCCTGGGTGCCGTCCTTGGAGCAGTCATCGACAATTATGATCTCCTTGTCCCGAACCGGAGCGTTCTTCACCGCTGTCACGATCTGCTGAATCGTGGCGCGCTCGTTGTAGCAAGGGATAACTATTGAAAGTTTCATGAATTACACCGCCTTGAGCCTTGGGGTCATATAGCAGGTATTGAGGCCTGGCGGAAAGGGTGCGACTTGCCACGAGGAAGCGCGCCGCAGCCGCCTGTCCCGCCCGGGCGATGGCAGTGGCTCGGCACCTGCTCGAAGCGCCTGAAGGCCTGCGAGAGGCCGGGCAAGCAGGCTCAGCTGCGCCCCAGGGTCGCGCCCCCGCAAGTCGGCCCATTTTTCTGCTTCGATTGAGGCCTAATCCCGACCCATCCTGACACCCTGAAGCGAGCACCTCGCCACGCTTCCGAAAGAGGGCGAAACACCCCTATTTTATTGGCTTTCTAGGTTTATTAACCCTTGAACACTCACCCTCCATCTCCTATGCTCCCGGAATGGAAAATCAACAGCAAATTTCGCCCATTACTATCGAAGCCGAGATGCGCCAGTCCTACCTGGACTACGCTATGAGCGTTATCGTCGGACGCGCCCTCCCGGACGTTCGCGACGGCCTCAAGCCCGTGCAGCGCCGCGTGCTCTACGCGATGCTCAAAGAGGGCCTTGTGCCGAACCGCAAGCACTCCAAGTGCGCGGGAGTTGTGGGCGAGGTGCTCAAGCGCTACCACCCGCACGGCGACATGCCGGTGTACGAGGCTCTCGTTCGTCTCGCCCAGCCGTGGAACCTGCGCTATCCCCTGATCGACGGCCAGGGAAACTTCGGCTCTGTTGATGGCGATCCCCCTGCCGCGTACCGATACACCGAGTGCCGCATGACCGCCCTAGCTGAGCGGCTCCTCGAGGACATCGAGAAGGAGACGGTGGACTTCACCCCAAACTTCGACGACTCCACGCTGGAGCCAACGGTTCTTCCGTCAGTCATCCCGAACCTGCTCGTCAACGGCGCAAACGGAATCGCTGTCGGCATGGCGACCCATATTCCGCCCCACAACCTCACTGAAGTCGTCAACGGCGCGCTGGCGGTCATCAACAACCCAAGCATCTCGCTGCAGGAGCTCCTTGAGCTTATCCCTGGGCCGGACTTCCCAACTGGCGGCGCCATATACGGGCGAGGGCCGATCATTAGCGCCTATGCAAACGGGCGCGGCATCATCCAAGTGCGGGCCAAGGCCCACTTTGAGAAGATTAAGACCAAGTCGAGAGAGGCAGACATCATCGTGGTCACGGAGATTCCGTACCAGCTCAACAAGTCGCGCCTCATCGAAAAGATCGCAGAGCTCGTCAACGACAAGCAGATAGACGGCATCTCAAAGCTCCGCGACGAGAGCGATCGCTCAGGCATGCGAATCGTCGTTGAGCTCAAGCGCGATGCCACCCCTGACGTGGTGCTGAACCAGCTCTACAAGATGACCCCGATGCAGTCGAGCTTCGGCATCGTGAACCTGGCGATCGTCGACGGCAAGCCCGTCGTGTGCTCGCTCTACGACCTGCTCTCCAACTTCCTCAACCACCGCCGGGATGTTGTCACGCGGCGCACTGAGTTTGACCTCAAGAAAGCCAAGGAGCGCATGCACCTCTTGGAGGGCTTCAAAATTGCGCTGCTAAACCTCGATGAGGTGATCGCCCTTATCCGCAAGGCATCAACCCCTAAGGACGCCCGCGACGAGCTCATCGCGCGCTACAGCCTCTCAACCATTCAGGCCCAGGCGATCCTCGACCTGCGCCTCCAGAAGCTCACCGGCATGGAGCGCCTTGCTATCGAGCAAGAGCACGAGGAGCTCGCCAAGCGCATCGAGGAGCTGCTCAGCATCCTCGCAGACGCCAAGAAGGTGGACGCCATCATCGCCGCCGAGCTCAACGACGTGAAGGAGAGGTTTGGTGACGCACGCCGCACGGAGATCGTCGATGACGGGGGCGAGATCGACATGTCCGAGATGATTGAGGACGAGGAGATGGTTGTGACCGTAAGCCACAAGGGCTACGTCAAGCGCACCTCCGTGTCGGAGTACCGTGAGCAGCGCCGCGGGGGCAAGGGAATCATCGGTGCCGCCTCCGACGAGGAGGACTTCATCCAGAACCTCTTTGTCACCTCAACGCTCGCCGATCTGCTAGTCTTCACCACCCTGGGCCGCGTCTACTGGCTCAAGGTCTGGAACATTCCTGAGTCTGGCCGCGCCTCGCGCGGGCGGGCGCTCATAAACCTCCTTGAGCTCAAGGAGGACGAGAAGGTGTGCGCTATCCTGCCGATACGGCAGTGGAGCGAGAGCGCCTGCGTTGCGCTCGCAACCCGCCAGGGGGTCATCAAAAAGACCGCCCTCGAAGAGTTCTCGCGATCTCGCAGAAACGGAATCATGGCCTGCACCCTTGACGACGGCGACACGCTCATCGGCGCCGCCATCACCCACGAGGGCGACGACATCATCCTCGCAACTAGGGACGGCATGGCGATCAGGTTTGCCGAGGACAACGTCCGGGCGATGGGCCGGGCCGCCCGCGGCGTAACCGGAATCCGCTTCGAGGGCGACGACAGGGTCGTCAGCATGACTATCATCGGCAAGGCGAAGGAGGGAGAGCCTCAGTCAGCTGAGGAGCTGACGCTCCTCACCGTGTGCGAAAACGGCTTCGGCAAGCGCACAGTCGTCACTGAGTATCGCCAACAGGGGCGCGGAGGAAAGGGCCTGATCGACATCCAGACCGAAGGGCGCAATGGCCCGGTCATCGAGGCGATCACCGTCACCGGCTCAAGCGGACTGATGCTGATTACCTCAGGGGGGAAGATTATCCGCACGAGCGCCAAGAACATTTCGGTCATCGGGCGCAATACCCGCGGCGTGAAGCTCATGGACCTCGAGGAGAACGAGAAGGTAGTGGCGGTTGCGCCAGCGCCGCTCGACACCAACGGAAGTGACGAGCCGGGACCTGAGGGAGCCCCCGGCGACACCACCACCGGCGCGAACTAGGGCTATCCCCGTGCTCAAGAACGCCGCCAGCATGCGCGTCGCTGTAGTCGGCCTTGGGGCGTGGGGTTTTGCCCTCGCCCTCCACTCCCTTCGCAGGGGCTTCTCGGTGACAGGATGGCACCACAACCAGGGGGAGGCGGCCAAGCTCCTCTCAACCCGCTCCTTCCAGCGCGGCACTATCTCCGCACCGATCCCGGGCAACCTTGCGGTGACCTCGGACCTTTCGGCGCTAGCGGACGCAGACCTCACGATCGTGGCCCTGCCTGCTGCGGCGTGGGCAGAGGTGCTGCCAAAGGTCCGCGCCAGGATTCTCGTCAGCGCGACCAAGGGGCTTGAGCCCTCAACCGGGGGCACCCCGCTGCAGTACGCCCGTGAGGCCCTCTCTTACCAGGCAGAGTCGCTGGCGGTCATCTCGGGGCCGAGCTTCGCCTCGGATCTTGTTGCTGAGCGCCCGATCTCAATCGTTGCAGGCTCTGCATCCCAGGAAACCGCGATGCTCGTGGCAGAGGCGCTCTCCGGAAACTCGCTGCGCGTCTACACGTCAATTGACCCCACGGGTGTTGAGCTAGGGGGCATCCTAAAGAACGTGGTCGCAATCGCCGCCGGCGTCTCAGATGCCCTAAACTATGGGCCGTCCGCTCGAGCCGCCCTGATCGCCCGCGGGCTGGCCGAGATGTCCCGCATTGCAACGGCCCTCGGGGCTGATGCCCGCACCCTCTCCGGCCTCTCGGGACTAGGGGACCTGGTCATGACAGCAACCGAAAACCAGAGCCGCAACCGCACCGTTGGCCTGCGGCTCGGGAAGGGCGAAAAGGTAGCCGACATAACCGCGTCGCTCGGCTCAGTGGCCGAGGGGGTATCAACCGCCCCTCTGGTGCAGCAGCTCGCCTTAAAGGCTGGCGTAGAGGCGCCCATCACTGACCACATCGTAAAGCTCCTCAGCGGGGAGATCGCGGCGCCGGATCTCGCGGCAGCGCTCATGGCGAGGCCCATTCGAAGCGAGTTCTAGGCCCGCATACCTGTCCAGAGCGGCACGACACCATGAAAGCCCCCAAGACGCTGCGAGCAAATGGCCGGCTACAGGCCGCGATCGCCAAGAATGAGGATGAAGAAGAGCGGCAGGTAAATTACCGAGGCTTTGAGCAGGAGCCGCGCGTCCTGCACTGAGCGGGTTCGCGCAAACTTAATCCCCACCGCCAGCATGGCGAGACCGAGCACGGTCATGCCCCATCCGTAGAGGGGCCCGGCCATCCCGGTCAGCACCGGGAGGAGCGAGATCGGTATGAGGATAATTGAGAAGCCTATTACCTGGTTGAAGGTGCTGCGCCCATCGGGGTGAACTACCGGAAGCATCTTAAAGCCTCCCCGCTCATAGTCCTCCCTAAACATCCACGCGATAGCGTAGAAGTGTGGGTGCTGCCACACAAAGAGGATCAGAAAAACGGCCCAGGCCCCGAAGTCGAGCTCGCCGGTCGCGGCTGTCCAGCCGCCAACTGGGGGCAGCGCCCCTGGAATGGCCCCGATGGCCGTGTTCCACCAGGTGACTCTCTTAAGGGGGGTGTAGACAAGCACGTACAGAAACACGGTAAGGAGCGAGAGGAACGCCGTCAGGAGGTTTACCTGCCATGCGAGCAGCACCACCCCCATGAGAACCAGCTGCAGCCCGAACGAGAGCGCCTCCTCAGGCGTCACCTTGCCAGCTGGAATCGGGCGGTTCCGCGTGCGGTGCATGAGCTCGTCGCAGTCGCGCTCGAGGTAGTGGTTGAGCACTGCTGCACCCCCCGAGCTTAATGCCGTGCCGAGCAGCATGATGATGAAGGTGTCGAGCGGGTAGAGGGTTCCCCCTGCGCCGAGAAAGAATCCAGCCGCACTCATGACGAGCACCATCGTGAGAATACGAGGCTTTGTCAGGCTCAAGTAGGCCGACACTCTTCCATCTTTTGCCTGAGACGACGATTTCATAGCTGCGGATGATGTTAGGAAGCCGCGCTATCGCTGTCAATCACGCGCACCCCGCCAGTAGACGAGGGCAGCCTTTCCAATCACTTGATCCGAGGGGACGAAAGGGTTCTCCCAGAAGCGGGAATCAAAGGAGTTTGCGCGGTTGTCTCCCAGCACCAGAAGTGCCCCTTTGGGCACCAGGAAGGTCATCGGGGATATGTGCTCGGCCCCATCCCATGCGGCATAGGGCTCCTCAAGCAGCTCGCCATTTACGATCACTCGCGCACCGTCAAGCTGGATGATGTCACCCCCGACTCCGATCACCCGCTTAACGAGGGTGCTCTCGCTTTCGTCTTCCAGAGTTCCCGGGGCGTCAGGGCGCCTGAAGACAACGATCTCCCCCCGCTTGGGCTCAGCCCACGAGACCAGCGCAGCAGCGAGGAACGGCACCCGCAGCCCGTAACGGGCCTTCTCAACGAGGATTCGGTCCTGGACGCCCAGGGTCGGCGCCATCGAGCTCGACGGCACGTAAAATGCCTCAACCACGGTGCTGCGAACCAGCAAGGCGAGCGCGAGAATAGCCACCGCGACCTTCGCGATGAGGACAAAGAGCCTCTTCGCGCGGCGATTGCGCTTGTGGCGGGAGCGAGCTTTATGTTTGAGCAGATCCTCTTTAGAAACCTTGGTAGAACCGGCGTAAAACCCACTGCTCAGGCTAGCGGCAGTCATGGGGTTTCTCCGACGGAACCGGCACGATTTGGGCCGGTCGCTATCAGACAGCCATGGTGCGCTCCTGTCAGGCGCTAATCAAGTTTAGCGAGCTCTTCGTCGATGCGGCGCTGGAGCTCCTCAGGGATAGCGGTCCCAGAAGGGCTATCCGGTGCAGGAGAGCCCTTTTTGCGCCTTAAAACGACACCGCCGGCGATCGCCAGCCCAATCAATGCGAAGGCGATCGGGGCGATCCACACCATTTTTCCGATCCCCTCAAAGAGGGGAACCGTGCGGTACTTGTCGCCGAAACGGGCAAAGACCTCGCTAAGAATCTCATCCTGCGGGACGCCTGCCTCGAGTTTTGCGCGCATCTCTCGCTTGAGGTCCTGCGCCTTTGAGGATGGGCAGTCGTTGAGGGAGCGTCCCGGGCAGAAGGGGCTAAAGACCTGCTGATACATCTCGTACGACTGCCGGTCTAGCGCCTCGCTGCCCTGCTGGGCAGAGGCCGGGAGGCACCAGAGGCTCACGACGAGAACAGCTGCTGCTGTGCGCATCTCCTTACGCCTCCAGCGATGGGGCGCCAAACTCAGCGCGATACTCATCGATACGAGAGCGAAGGGGGGCATCGATCTGAAAGCCGGATGAGTTGGGCCGGGAGAGATACGAGATGATATCAAAGATCGTCACAATCGGGTGAACCCGTATCCCGAGGTCACGCTCTGCTTGCTGGACAGCCGAGATAGAGCCGGCTCCCTTCTCTGAGCGATCGACGAGGATAACGACGCCTGCCACCTCGACTCCAACACGATCGCGCAAGACCGGCACCACCTCCTGGAGCGTCGTTCCCGCCGTCACGACATCCTCAACGAGCACTACCTTCATTCCCCGTGACAGTGGCTTGCCGACGAACTCTCCCCCCTCGCCCCTGGTCTTTGCCTCCTTGCGGTTGAAGCTAAAGCCGATATCTACCCCGTAGTGCTGCTGGAGGCTCATCGCAGCCGCGACGCAGAGCGGAATTCCCTTGTAGGCTGGCCCAAATACAGCATCGGCCCTGTGAAGGCCGAGAGAGTGGAGCTTCTCTGCATAGAAGCGGCCGAGGCGCGAGATCTTGTCGCCTGTGTCGAAGCACCCAGTGTTGATAAAGTACGGCGCCTTTCGTCCTGACTTAAGGAGAAACTCGCCAAACTTGAGCGCCTGGCTCTGAACGAGAAAATCGATCACCTGTGTCGTGTCCATCCTGCTCCCTTCCCCATCCTAGCGCCCAACGGGGCGAGGAAGGATCTCCCCCACCACGCCGGCGCACGTCACTGAGTCTCCAGTACCATATGTGCCGCTGCGCAGGAGCGCAAACACAAAGGTCTCCTTCCGCTGCTGGTCGACAGCTGCTGATAGTGCCTTGCCGATCGTCTCGCCGGCACCCTTCATGATACGCTCGCCCGACGGCACCGAAACTTCGCCATCCAGCCGAATCCGCTCGAGAGCGCGCGGAAGCTTTCCGATCGCGTCGCTGCGCTCAATGACCTCCTGGCCCACGTAGCAGCCCTTTGAGAAAGACACCGCGTCATACAGGCCGCTCTCGGTCACGATAAGGTCGCCGTTTGCCTCCTCGGGAAACGATGGCGTGCCGCGCTGAATGCGAAGGAGCAGGTACTGGCCGTCTCCCAGGGGCGCGCCGAGCCGCTCCCGCAGCTGCGGCTCAACAGCAGCGCGATCGGCGCCCAGAATAATGCAGTCGCTCCCTGCGGCTGATATGCGGGGGTTCGCAGCCACAAGAGGGCCGCCTTCGCCGATCCCCGCAACGAGCGGCATGACTCGCTCTGGCGAGTCAGCAACGTGCACAAAAGCGGCCAAATCAGAGATGTCCTCAATAGTGACGCGATCAGCCACGATGAAGCGCCGCACGGCAGCGAGCACCTCGGCGCGATCGCCCCCCTCACACGCCAGAAGAAAGGTGTCACCTGGAAGCGCAAACACTGTAAAGAGGCCCTCCACCCTTCCCTGGGCCGTGAGCGCGGCAGCCTGTGCTGACTGGCCTGGCTGAAGCGAACGGAGATCGTTTGAGAGCCTGCTGTTGAGGTAGCGGCGCGCATCCCTGCCGCTTGCCTTGAGGACGATCCCGCTTGGTGCTGCGCGCCAGGAGGGGGTGATCATCGAATAACGGTTCCGATCCGCTTAAAGTGATCCCAAGACCAGAAGATCACGACCGCCTTGCCCTTGATGCGCCGAATATCGAGAAAAGGCTCGGTCCAGAAACGGGAGTCTTTTGACTGGTCCCGGTTGTCGCCGAGCAGCAAGACGTGCCCCGGCGGAACCGTCTTCGGCCCAAACTGCCCCTCCGGGCTCCCCCCCTCAACCCAGCGCGCATAAGGCTCCTCAATCGGCTGGCCGTTGACAAGAACGACCCCTGTTGGCCCTGAGACTCCGGCTAGGAGCTCACCTGAGCGAACCTCAACCGTGTCACCCGGCAGCCCAACGACCCGCTTGATGATGTGGATCGCCGAGTCGTCCTCGTTGGGCGTCCTTGGATCATCGGGACGGGTAAAGACAACGACATCGCCCCGCCTGGGGGTGTTCCACTCAACCGCCGTGTCGGTCATGAAGGGGAGCCTCAGGCCGTACCAGAACTTGAGCACCAGGATGTAGTCGCCCACTTGGAGCGTAGGCTTCATCGAGCCCGACGGTATCTTGAAGGGCTCAACGACGCAGGTGCGGAGCGAGAAGGCGAGAACGAGGATGACGACGAGGGTCTTAAAGAAGGAGACAACCTCCTCTATAAACTTGGGCCGCTCTGTCTTTACGTCTTTCACGATTGGAAACCGTTTGCCGAGCCCCGGCACGGGGCGCGCACCACGCCAGACTACGGGGAGCGCTGGCTGCCGTCAACCTGGCTACCGCCCCGGCCAAACCCCAAAAAAATTGAGGGGCCGCCGAGAATCACCTTCCCGGCGGCCCCTGAAGAGAGGACGAAATCTTAAAGTTGCGCGCTAGGCGCTGAAGCCCTGGCGCTTGCCGAATACGACCGTGCTGCAGTCGACCTCGACCTTCGGATCTTTGGCAGTGACCTTCGAGACGAAGATGCCCGGCTCAAATGCCCGCTCCTTGAGGAGCTCAATTTTCTCTGGGTCAGGGATCGTCATGTTGGCCTTAATCGAGAAGTTAATCTCAACCACCACGTGTCCTGGGGTATCATCGACGATCTTGGTAATCATGCCGTAGAGCGGATACGTCGACCCGATCTCGACGTCGCCAAACTTCACTTCGCAGTTTACCTTGTCAAAGAAGTTCGGTGATGTTTTCTCTTCCATCTGAGCACCTTCTAAAAGCTCTACAACCTATACCCCCTTGTCCGCCGCCCGAAAGGAAGTGCTTCTGCCGCAGGAGCAAAGCGCCAAAAAAATTGTTAAGTCACTGTTGGCGCTTCCCTTATTTGGCCCTCTGCCGATACCAGCTGCCGCCGCAGGCCCTCAGCCTAGGGGTATTTCGTACCTTATCCCCCTAGCCACCGGTGGCGTGGGCCGGGGCGCGCACGACCATGCCCGCAAAGGTAACGGCGCACTCCCCTGGATAGTCCACCGCCTGGTCGTACGATATGAGCTCCGTTGAGGTTCGGCGCCCAAGACGCGCAAAGAGGTCTAGCACGGTGTGCATCGTTGGAAAGCCGCAGATTCGCCGGGCATCGCCATCCTCGCAGATATGGGCGAAGAGCCGGCCCGCGTCGCCGCGCGCAATAGCGCCCAGGTACTCCTGATCGCGTTGCGCCACGACCTCCATGCGCTCCGGCGTCAAGGACTCTGTGTCCCCAAAGCTCCTTCCCACGTGCGCCATATCTACCCCGGCGATAATGCACACTCGGCCGCCAGCGCCCTCGTGCTCACGAATACACTCTGCCAGCGCAGCGACAAATGACTCGTAGACATCGTAGTCGCGCGGGGCTCGTTGCCTCGCCACCATGCTGTGCATGCTCCCCACCAGGACGGGAACGATCGAAACCCCTGGCCTGGTGGCTCCAAGAAAAGGGAGCTGAAGCTCAAGCGAGTGCTCCCGCTTGTGCAGGAACTGCCCAGCGAAGGATCGCGCAACGCCGTAGCGGCTGGCGAGCTTGGCAACAAACTCGGTGTCGCACCGCGCCACTCCCATGGGAGTCTCAAAGTCTTTGGAACACAGGTGAAAGAGCTGTTCACTGTACTGGTGCGCCGTTCCGATAAGCACAAAAAGGCTGGCGCTTGAGCCCGCCAGATGCGGGTACGTAACCCCGTAGCACCTCCCGCCCCGCCCGTAGTCGATATGGGGAGCAACCAGGCACAGCGGCTCTCCTCGGATAGCGCTGGGATCCTGCCCCGGACCTGTTGCCATCAGCCCCCGCACCATGCTGGCGAGCTTGGCTGGCTCGGGCGGATACGAGCGCCCCGCGAGCGCTGCTCGCCGCACGGACGCCTCCTCAAACGACTCACGTGACTCACGTTCCGCCGCAAAGAAGCGCGTGTTGGCCAGAAAGAGGTGGGAGTCGAGGAGCTCCACAAGCTCGCCGAGAATCGCCTCAGTGAGCCCCTGAGGCGCAAAACGCTCAATGATCTCCTCCCGAGTGACCGAGCCGTCCAACAGCGAGACTAGCGGCGCAACGGCGGGCGCCAGAAAGAGGGGCTTTTCCGAGACGCCGATCGGGCACTGAATGACGAGCGCTGCAGGGCCGCCCGCTCCGCCGTGCATCCGGATGTCGAGGGGCCAGCGAAGTTTTGGGCGACGATACGAGGAATCCATACGCAGGGCGCTTCAATATTCTAGCGCCGACTGGACGGCCAGCGCCACCCAAAGTCTCCCGGTCACTATCTCGGCACTACAGGGCGTGTGGCCCGCTCCGGCAGAGTAGTCCTGTCTGTGCGGCTAGCCTCTATCGTGCCAGCGCCACAAAGGCAGGGGGCGCCTAGCTGGGGCCACAAACCCCGCGCTAGGCGCCCCCTGTTTTGCGCCCGTTACACGCTCCTCTCAGGAGGCATTACGGAGCAGTGTAGGTCCCAAAGGGAGAGACGACCTGCATATTGACCGGGCCTGAGGTGCAGATGAAGCTGCCGTTCGGCTGAATAGCGCCGTAGAGGCAGTAGAGCCGCCCCTTGGCAACGTAGTCCTTGCCAACTTCTAGCCCTGCAGCCGTAAAGCTAAAGGTGTGTGCCTGCGGCAAAGAGTCGCACGACTGCCCAAGAAGCTCGCTCGACACAAGGGTCTCAGTGTTCCCCTCCTTCTTGAGGATATCGATATAGAGCATGCCACACGCCTGCCCAGGGTCGCTGCTCAGGCCCAAGCTCGTTCCGCGGGCATTGATCACCACCGAAGCTGTGTCCGCCTTGAACGCAACCCCAGACTCGTAGCGCTTCTCTGGACACGCCGGCTGGCCCGTCCTGCCGCAGAATCCCCCCGCTACGATCGCGGAGTTCAGAATCAGATTCCCGGGGGCGTTAAAAACATGAGAGGGGCTCTTCAGCGCAAGGCCGGTCAACCCCGTGCGTACGACGCTCGGGCCGCGCACGATCTTGGGCGAACACCGTGGGTCGATAGCCGGCTGGCAGAGAAAGGTTTGGTTACCCCCTGCCTGCGCAAGCGCCTCGCCCGGTGCTGTGAGCGCCGTGGCGGCCACCGCAAAAATGCCCGTTATTCGCGCTGCATGAGAAACTAGAGAGAGCACAGAGCAACATGAGACAAGAGACACGCGTCGATTAACCATAGAGAAACCCCTCCACAACTTTTTGTGTCCGACCGGCAGTCCTGGCCCGAGTTGCCCCAACTACTCAGCAGGGGGCCTCCGGCTAGGGCGCATCGCCGCCGCGAACGCTACATGCCTACGGATATGATGAGCTCACGGAGGCATGTGCCCTTTCAACAGCAATCGACCCGAGAAAAGTTGGGCGTTGCCTTGCAAGGAGCGCAAAAAAAAGAAAGGATCCGCCCTGAACACTGCGCTTTCGCCCCGTACGATCCCTGCCAGCCGAAAGCGATCAGGAAAGAACGGAAGCCTCTGGACGGCCCAACACCCAATGAACCTGCCCTGCCGCGTTACGCTCTGCACCCTTGCCGCCATCGCCTGCGCCGCGTGCTCTGGGGATCGCGCGCCTGCCGGGCGCATAATGGTCAAAAACGACTCTCAAGACAGGGAATTTAACGTCATATCCGTTTCGGGGGGCGGAGTGAGCTCCTCCCTGCGGCCAGGAGAGCGCGTCACACTTCCCCCGAGCACGCGCGCGTTTTCGGTGCAGCGCCGCTACCGCGACTACACCCGTTCCTATACGGTTGAGTGCCCAGCACCGGGAACGCGGGGCATATTTATCAAGCTAATCGATATCCACGTAAACAGGATCGCCGGCGGTTGCCGAACGGTTACGGCATCTAAGCGCTAAGGATGGCGGCGGCGCAGAACAGAAAAGATGCCAGAAGTCAGCCGCTTTTTCCGCCGCGCCGATTTAAGGCTTCACCGACAAGCTGCCGTGCGATAACGGTATCCGTATGCTGCCCTTGACCACCTCCGAACAGATGAGGCTCCAGCGAGAGCACCTCCTCCACTGCGCCGGGGATGCCGATTTCTTCGCTCGGGTTGAGCGCGGGGGCGTGCCGAACGCTGATTTCATCATGGCAGCCGGAGATCCCTCCCGCATTCCGACGGCCCGTCGCTCCCTGCGCCAAATAGTCGCCGACAATGGGGATGGCTACCGGATTAGGAAGCTCGTGCTGGTGAATTTCGGCCTGACCGCCGCCGAGATCGGCGACATCGGGCGATCACTTGGGCACCCGCTGCACGTCGAGGCAGCAGCCCGCCACAGCGCGGCACACTCCTTTAATGAGGGCGTGAGGTGTGCGGCGAGGACTGACGGCCCGGCGGACTTCTCGATCAAGCTCGACGATGACAGCAGGATGGGCCAAGGCTCCATGCGCATGCTCCTCGAGGGAGCGATCCGCAGCAGGCTTGTCGCTGCCGCTCCTGTTCCCATTCGCACCAGGGCTGACCTGTCGGATGACACCGAGTTTGCTGCGCTCCAGAGGCAGCACAGGATGTCTGGCCGTTCCGTGCGCACACCCCTCCTGACACCTTCCGGGCGGCTTGGCCTAGCGAGGCTCCTCATGGGCTACGCCACGGGCCGCTGCGACGGTGACGTGCCAGCGACTCCGAACGAGAACGGCATGGCGCTCGCGGCGCCTCTGGTCAGGGACCTCCTGGGATCGCCCGCCAACGCGGTGTTCCCTGAGGCCCCCGGCGGCTCGGAGGGCCTGCGGCTTCTTTCTGTCATATCGCAGAGCCCCTACGCTGGCCAGGTCGGTGTCGTGAAGGCTCCGGTGTTTGACAGGGTGGCAGATGGCACCGAGCAGCCTCTGGCGTTCGGGCGTTCTGATGCGGATCTCCTTTTTTTGCTGGCGGGAGCGGGGCTCGCGCCCGAGGGGGTACAGTTTGCCGGATGGGACGCCAACGGCCGGCTCTTTCACGGCGAGTCCCCTCAGGGGGAGACGCTAGTGCTCAAGGACATCGAGCGCTTCAAGTGGTACGCCGAAGAGATCCCGCGCTGGAAGGACAACGGCCTTGCTGAAGCCTTCACCCGGCAGGAGCTCGCACACTTCCCGAGCTTCAGCGCTCGCATCCAGGAGGCAGCCGAGATCCTTTCACGCGCCGATTTGAGCTTCTCCCGGCATGAGTACGGGTTCCTTGACCCGTCGCTGCCGCACCGGCAGCGGAGCGCCGCTAATCTGGTTAGCGGCACGGCGCACATGCTGGGTACCTTCGTGCGCTCGCTGGAGCTTGGAATGCCAATGAGGATATTTCACACCTGGTAGATCCGTGCAGGCATCATACAGCAGCGGTTGATCGCACCCGCAGCGCCCGTAGGTGGGCTGCTCCTCCTTCCTCGAAGCCCTCATTTTAAAACGCCTCCTCGCGCTGTTCATTAGGGCCAAGGCGCCGTAAGGGCAAGGAATCGCTTGGCAGACCCGCCGCCGCCGTCATTTGCTACGGTAGCAGAGGGCGCCGGACCTGGCGGGTGGGGAGCTTAACTGCAGTCGGTTTGCTGTCGCGTCGATACAAGAGACAGGATGCTAGATAGCCTGCGCCGATCCCTTCTTGCCCGGTTCAAGACCATGCCCAGCTGGGGGTGGCACGCTCTTTTCATGCTCGTGGCCCTCGGCATCTGCCTCTGCTTCCTCTTCTTTAAGCCTGGCCAGAATGGGAACGACCTCAAGGGCCATCACGATTACCTGGCACACATCAAGCAGAACCCGTGGGACCCATTCGGGTACACCAGCCTAGAGTCATGGCATCCCCCAACTTACTACTACTTCGGCGCTCTCTTCGACAGCGTAGTAGCGCCCCTCCACGTCAAGGGACTCTCCGGACGCCGGCTGCTCTCGATCGCCCTGTACCTGATCTACATCCACTTCGGGCTTCGCACACTGCGGATGTTCCTCTCTGGCAGCTCCCTTATCATCGCCTCCATCCTTCTCGTTGTCTGGCCGTCAAACGCGGAGCTTGCCACGCGCTTTAACTCTGACTCTGCGGTCTTCCCGATCTACGCCGCTGCCCAGTTTTACGTCGCTCGCGGCTTTCTCAAGGGGTGCGGGAGCGATTATTGCTGGGCCATCGCTGTCTCGCTCCTCGGGCTCGCTCTCAAGACCTCCGCTCTCGCGCCCCTCTTTCTTGCTCTGGTCGGCGTCTCTTGCGGCCTGCTCGCCGGCCGTGTGCGAATTCCGGCTGATGCAAGGCAGCGCACACGGTGGGGGCTCGCCATCGTGGCTTGTCTGCTGATTGGAGCAACTATCAACGGATCCCGGTGGCTCTACTACCAGGCATACGACATTCAGCTGCCCATAAAGCACATCGGGGGACGGGGCCCCGATCCGCTGCCTCTCAGGGAGATCTCGGCTTTCAATCCCCTTAGCTTGCTTGCGAGCCCCCTCTCTGTCGGGGCGCCAAGGAGCAATTCCGCACTCGAGTTCGCATTCAAGACGGCACTGTTTACTGAGCACCCGTCGTTAGGCACGTACCGGGTGGCGCTCGGTCGAGCATGGGTGGCGCTCGTCCTCGCCCAGCTCCTCATGCTGATCGTGCTGGTAGCGCAGAAGTGCGCCTCAGCTATCAGGAGCCTCAAGGCGTCGCAAGCCGCCGCGGAGCCCCTCGCCCGCTCCGCACGAAACCTGGCAGCGAGGCTCGCCCCTCCAGATGCCTGGCCGCTCCTCATCATGCTAGCCGTGCCGGTTGCGTCCCTCGTTGCCTTCACCTGGGTCAAGCAGTGGTTCGTGTGCGCAAACTACAGGTTCGTTCAGCCGTCGATCGTGGCCTGGATAATTCTCCTCGTGCTGCCCCTCGAGCCATCCGGACTCACTGCTGCCGCAAGCCCGAGAGTGCAGCGTTTCGCGCGCCTTGGATGCTATGCGCTCCTGTACTGGGCGCTTGTTTCGATGATATTCAAGATCTTCCTGCTGAATCGGGGGTGGACGTAGCATGGAAGAAGGATGCGGCTCACGGCACTCGGCCCCTCTGGGCCTGGCGACGCCCGCATCCTGGGCGCTCGGGGTGAGCAGGGGAGAACCTCGTCCATGACAGCTCTCAAGCCTCTCCCCAAACGCGTCATCAAGGAGCTCCAGAAGATTACCCGCTACGCTTCCCAGATTTTGGCGCTCAGGATCCAGCCGTCCGACACCCCCTCGCTCTCCATGGTCCTTGGCATTCCACCCTCATCGGTGGCTGAGAGCGCCTCCCAGCTTGCGTCGGCGTGCGAGCTTGATGCCCAATCCCCATGCATCATCCTGGACGGCAGCTTGACCCACGTGCCTGACCTGCTCGGGACTCTTAGCGACCTGCACGCCGCGATTCCGCGCGGCGGCCGCATAGTGGCCGTGCTCCACAGCCCCTACATCGCCTGGCTCGCGGATGCCACCCGCCGGGCGCTTGGCCGCGAACAACGCGCGCCGGGAACCTTCCTGACCGAAGCAGCGCTCAGAGACGTCGCAAAGCTCTCAAGCCTGGAGGTCGTCCGCCTGCAGCCCGCGGCCTTTATTCCGTGGCGGCTGGGCGGAGCCGGTGACGTGATAAATTCCCTATTCTGCGCCCTCCCTTTTTTTCGGCGGCTCGCCACTCATCAGGTGCTGGTCTTGCGGCCCAAAAAGGCCGAGCTTGCTCCCCCATCCCTCTCGATCGTGGTGCCGGCGCGAAATGAGCGCGGGACAATTAACAGGGTTCTCGGTGATCTTCCCGCATTTCCTGGAGTGGAGGTGGAGGTCATCTTTGTCGAGGGCCACTCGCATGACGGAACGTGGGCGGAGATTCAGGATGCCATCGCGCACCATGGCCGACCGTGGAGGGTTCGTGCGTTCAGGCAGCCAGGTATTGGCAAGGGGGATGCCGTGCGTCTTGGCTTTAGCCACGCGACGGGAGACCTGCTGGCCATTCTCGACGCCGACGCAACGGTGCCTCCCGAGTGCCTGTCGCGCTTTTACGACGCGTACCGATCCGGTGCGGGGGACTTTATTAACGGGGACCGGCTGCTGTACCCGATGGAGCCGGGCGCAATGCGGCCGCTCAACCGGCTCGGGAACATTTTTTTCGCCAAGGCTGTGGGCTTCGTTCTCGACTGCCCTCTCGGCGACACGCTGTGCGGCACCAAGCTTCTCAGGCGCCACGACTATGAGCGCATGAGGAGCTGGAGACGAGACTTCGGCAACTTCGACCCTTTTGGCGACTTCGAGCTCCTCTTTCCTGCGGCGATATTCGGTCTCGGAATAGTGGATCTCCCGGTGCCCTACCGGGCGCGCACGTACGGCGAGACGAACATCAGCCGTTTTAGGCACGGCTGGCAGCTCCTGAGGATGGTGCTCGTTGGGCTGCTGCGAATCAGAGGCTAGGCGGGGTGCGGGCGATCCGGCACAGAAACCGCGAGCAATGCTGAAGGTGCTGTAACGAAGCTGCGCAACGGACCGACCCAAAAAGCCTGCTTACTTGGTCGCCACGTTCAGCGAGCCCCGCGTGGGTGAAGGATGGCCGGCCGGAGTCACCGACGTTTGTGTACATCTGGGGTCTGCATCCGTAAGAGCGGGGGCAGGTTCGCCTTTCGCTGCTGACCGGATTGCTGACCTTAACTCTCTAATCCCTCATAGTAACAACATGTTGAATAAATACATCAGGTAACCTAGTGGGTTTACTATCGTGGCGTGTTTGATATATAAAAGCCGCGCTTTGTATATCCATGCAGTTACATATGACTAGTAGTAGCACCCCATCTCCTCGCCACCACCCCTCCTGCCCTCGCCCCGTTTCAGTGAGCTGCAGCCACTCTGGGGACGGCAACACCAACACCCACTCACAACGCCTGGCGGCTGTGCGCCGTGTGCTGTGGGGCTTTGATACCAAGAGCAAGCAAGCCAAGGGCCGCGATGGGTTTCCCTCTGTCATCTCGCTCGCTGAAGGGGGATCCCTGCGGCGACCGCACCCGGGAGTGCTGCTCAACATCCAGGAGTCGCTCTTCTCGCCACAGGAGTACCAGCCCGGCACGTACTCCTTCGATCTTCCGTGGCCCGGTCTCGCCCAGGAGCTGCAGCGATTCTTCCGCGACCAGTGCGGCATCGACTGGGTTCAGCCCGACAACATCTGCATCGGCGCGGGGAGCAGCCACATCCTTGATGGGCTCTTTTCGGCGCTGCTCAAGCCAGGTGACCTTGTGCTTACTGCAGCGCCCTTCTACCACGCCTTTGCCGACTTTACCGTCAAGTGGGAAGCCTCCCTTGAGGTGGTGCCGACATCTGTGGAGAACGGCCTCAAGCTGACAGGCGAGGACCTTGACCGTTGGTTCTTAAGGAATCCGGAGAAGGCCTCGAGAGCAAAGCTGCTCCTCCTCACCAATCCCTCGACGATAGGCTCAGTGCACACGCGCGATGAGCTCCTGGGCCTCGCCGCAGCGGTGAAGCGGCGCTCGCTGCCGGTCTTCGTTGATGAGGTCTTTCGCGATTGCGTGTTCGGCGCAACAGAGATGGTTTCTTTAGCGTCGCTGCCTGGCATGGAGGAGCTGGTTGTGACGGCCCACAGCGGGTCAAAGACCCGCGGATGCGCCGACCTGCGCATCGGCTGGGCGTGTGGACCAGAGCGCCTCATTCGCGAGATCATCCACTTTACCGAGCACTCGGTGACGCTCGTACCGATCCTCACCCAGCGAGCAGCGGCTGAGGCGCTGAAGACCCCGCAGCGCTACCTCGATCTGGACCGGCAAGAGTGCCAACACCGCTGCGAGCTTGTCCAGTCGCTCGTTGCGCAGGTAAACCACCTGTCACGCCAGGCCCTCGGCAGGGATGCCATCCGCATCCCGGTTGTTCCGCAGGCGGGGCACTCAATCATGCTCGACTTCTCGCCGCTCTGCGGCGAGGGCGGGATCGTCTCCGAAACGATCCGAAGCGACCTCGATCTCACCCGCTTCTTCGGCGCCCTCGCCCGGCCTGGCCAAGGTGGCCAGGACCGGTGCGGCGTGCTCCTGGCACCGTGCCACTCCAACGGGCTAAACGGCTTCTTTCTCCGCGCCGCCTTCGCCGAGCTGGGCCACGAAGGCAACGCAGTCAACACCGAGAGCGAGGTGTTTGCGGCGTTTGAGGCCCTCATCCGCGCCCACTCAAGCCTCGAGAGCATTCCGGCCGAGCGCATCTCTGCTGCCGCCCGCCTCGTTGGCCTTAGCGCCCCGGCATCGGCTCACGACCAGGAGCACCGGACGCGCATGGCGTTCGTGCAGGGCAGGGCGCTGCTCGGCGAGGCCTTCGCGCGCATCGCGCACGGCGTCATCTCGCTTGGCCTCCCCACCAGTTCCGCCCCTCATGCGGCTAGCGGAGAGCAGCCCGCGGCATCATGAGCCCTGTTGCCCAGCTCCGCACAGAGCTCACTGCGCTCTGCGTTGCGCTTGAGCGTGTCGCGCCCCACATTGAGGCGCGCGAGGACATCAAGCGCTGCAGGCAGCTCTGGAGGCTCGTGCACCGCGCATGCCCTGATGGCGAAAAGGAGATCCTCGTGCGGGCGCTCTCTGGAGAGCTCATGCCGCTTGCCGAGCGCTCCCGCACACTCGCCCAGTCGCTCGAGTCTGCCCTAGAGCGCCGCAGCGCCCAGCAGCTCCTTGAGCGGCCGGCCCCGCTGAGCGTTGCGTTTCACCTCTCGGGAGGCGGCTCCGATGAGGCCAGGCAGCGGGCCTTTGAGTCTCTCCTCCACGGCTACCCCATGGCGTGGGCTGTGCCGCGCTACACCGCCGAGCTTGAGCTGCTGAGGCGCCTTGATGGCCCTCCAAAAACGGGGCGAATTGTTGCGATCGGGCCATCGGCGATCCCATTTACCGCCGTATTTTTCTCCTGCCTCCGCGGATTCAGCGTCACCTACTTCGATCCGCACCCTGAGAGCCTTGAGCTCGGGCTGCGCTTCATTGCCCGGCTTGAGGAGCTCGCCATACTGCCGCGCGGAGCAGTGCAGGCCCGCCCCATATCCACGTCGGCTGCCCTCGATCCGCTCCCGCCCTGTGACGCGGCCTTCATCATCGACCAGCGCACGCCACACCGGCACTGGCTTGCTGAGCTTGCGCGCTTGCGGGCGCCCCTCATCTTCTGCCGCGGGGCAGTTGCCCTGGCGGGCATCATCTACCAGCCCCTCATGAGCGCTGATGTTGATGCGAGCCTTGAGCTTGTTGGGGAAACGATTCCGGCGCACGCGTCTGGATTTTCGCGGGGCGCGCCGGTGCAGGTAGATATCCCCTCTAGCGCCGTGTTCCTGACGACATCCGCATATAGGCTGCGGACGGTGGCCTAAGAGGGCGCGCCGTGGTGCAGCGGTCACTTTCCGACGCAAAACTTCGAGAAGATCCGCCCGAGAATATCCTCAGTGTAGGTCTTGCCAACGATCTCATCGAGCGCGGCGAGCGCCTCCCTGAGGTCAGCCACGAGGATTGAGAGCGGCACGCGTCGGCCCTGGGCCTGATCGATAAAGGCCCCGAGCGCCCCTTCCGCGCGGCGCAGGCAGTCCCGGTGGCGCTCGTTTGTTATGACCTCACCGGCCTCCCCCTTGTCGGGCATCTCCTTTGCCACGTCCTCAACGAGCGCCTCAAGGAGGGGGCCAATACCTGCTCCGGTCTTTGCTGAGATGTAAAAGTTTTGGCGGCAGACAGACGAGTCGCACACGATTGCGCCAACCGCTGCCGGGTTGAGGTCAACCTTGTTAACGACCAGCCAGATCTTCTTCCTGGCATCCTGCAGCTCGCGCAGCGTCCCTCTCCAAGCCCCCTCGGTGTCAGTTGCGTCAACTACGAGGAGCACGAGGTCAGCCCACGGCACGCGATCCCTGGCGAGCTCAACGCCGATTCGCTCGACCTCATCCGCTGTTTCCCGAATGCCAGCGGAGTCGCAAAACACAAACTTGTGGCCCGCAAGCGACGCCTCCTCCTCAATGAGGTCCCGTGTTGTGCCTGAGACAGGAGACACAATCGCCTTGCGCTTTCCGACCAGCAGGTTGAGGAGGCTCGACTTGCCGGCATTCGGCGGCCCGCAGAGCAGCACCCGCACCCCTTCCTTGACGATAGACCCAAAGGAGTAGGTCGCCAGGAGCTGCGACACCTTCGCCCGCGCAACCTCGGCACGCGCAGAAACCTGCCCAATCTGCTCCGGCTCGATGTCCTCCTCAGGAAAGTCGATGGCCGCCTCAAGCTCAGCGAGGGCGTCGCGCAGCGGCTCGCCGATCCCGGCAACAGCCTGGCTCAGGCGCCCCTTGAGCTGCTCGCCAGCGAAACGCAGCTCCTCCTCGGAGCGGGAATTAATAACGTCTGCAATCGCCTCTGCCTGCGCGAGATCGAGCTTGCCGTTGAGAAAGGCGCGCTTGGTGAACTCGCCTGCCGGCGCCGGCAGGACCCCGTACGCGTAGAGGGAGCGCAGCACCCGCTGCACAAGCACCGGGCTGCCGTGAAACTGGAACTCAGCGACGTCCTCTCCGGTAAAGCTCCACGGGCCAGGCATGAAGACAGCGAGCCCGGTGTCGATGACCGAGCCCCCCTCAAAGTCGATGATATCGCCGAACGCCATCAGCCTCGGGTGCGCTGTGGGATCCTTCTTTCCGCGAAAGAGCTCGTTGAGCACGGTCCTGGCGCGGGGGCCGCTCACGCGAATAACCGCCACGCCAGCGGGCGCCGGAGCCGTTGCGAGGGCCGCTATCGTTGAGCCGTCCATCACACCAGCGTCAGGATATACCCGGCCGAGAGGATGAGGATGCTCGTCACGAGCGTTGCCGTATACACCGATCCCTTGTCGGTGTTTCGCATGTAGACCTGCTGCGTGATCGAGATGATGTTGTTGACGAGCCAGTAGAGCACAAGCCCGGCGGGCATCGGGTAGATGATGAACATGCCCGCAAAAACGACCGGCATCAGCATCATCATCTTCTGCTGCTGCGGATCAGCCGATGGGTTCGGTGTCGTCCACTGCTGGAGAATCATCGAGGCCGACATCAGGAGCACCATCACGGGCACCCCAACCCCAAAGAGCTCAAGCCGCTCGGGAGCGGAGAGGTCGGTGATCCAGAGCGCAAATCCGGCGTGACGCAGCTCAATGGAGTTTAGCAGCGCGTTGTAGAGGCCAAGGAAGACCGGTATCTGGATAGCGATAGGGAAGCAGCCCCCCATCGGGTTGATGCCGCGCTTCTGGTAGAGCCCAAAGATCTCCTGGTTGAGCTGGGTCGGGTCCTTGATGCGCTCACGGAGCGCCTTTATCTCTGGCTGGACCTCCTGCATCTTCTTCATCGAAGAGAAGCTCGCCTTCGAAAGCGGCAGCATGAGGGTCTTAACGATCAGCGTCAGAGCAATGATCGCCAGGCCATAGTTATGCAGGTACAGATAGAGGTAGTGCAGGAGCCAAAGGAGCGGCAGCGCCAGGAAGCTAAACCAGCCGAGGTCAATCGCCCTCTCTAGGTGAAAATCACCAACGTACTGGAGGGTCTTGTAGTCCTTGGGGCCGGCGTACACGCTAAACCTTCCCCCCTCGCGGCCGCCGGGCTCGCGGGTGAGGTACACCTCTCCCTCGCGGCCGATGAGGGTGTTGGCCCCCTGCTGCGACGGTATAACGGTGGACATGAAGTAGATGTCACCGAGCGATGCCCACTTTGAGGGCCCAAAGCCCCGCACGCCCTCGATGACGTCCGCGAGCGCAATCTGCCGAATCTTGTCCGCTGCATCTAGGTATGTGATGTGGGTGACCTTGAGTCTCGGGTTCTCCTGCCCAGCCGGATAGTAGTGGGACCACTCAAGCCAGAGGTACTGCCCCTCCGGAAGGGGCCGAGAGAGGGCCGCATCAACTGAGAAGAGGTATGACGAAGGCTTGAAGGTGAGTCGTTTTGTGACGGCGACTCCGCTGGCGAGCGTGCCAGAGAACTCAAGCTCAAGCTGGGCCCCCTCTGGAACTGCAAAGGTGCCCGACGGCTGTGCAGGGCTCGCGCCGTTCACAGAGCGCAGGGTGTAGGCGACCTTCTCATCGCTCTCAAGGCCTGCGTAGAGCCCCAGCGGAAACACGGCCCCGTCCGGATTATCCACGAGATCGAGCGCCTGGTCCGAGCCCCACTGCACCTTGTAGTCGTTAAGCTTCACGCTCACAACGCGCGCTCCGAGGTGCGAGATCGCCACCTGCGATACCCCTGTCTGCACAAACGACACCGGCGACCCTTCGATCTCGGCCCGCAAAGGGTGCAAGGCGGCAGGCTGCGGCGTTGGGGATGGGACCTCTGCCGGAGCGCCCGGCTGCACTTGAATCGGCGAAACTCCCTTCTCTGCTGAGGCCTGCTGCTGCTCCTGCTGCTGCGCGGGCGGAGCCCTCCTTGCCGGAGCAGTGTACTGCGACCACAAGATCGCAATGAGGATGCAGATGATGATCGCCTGCAGCGTCCGGTTGTTCTGTTCCTGGTTGTTGTTGAGCACTGAGGTCCTTACAAGAAAGCGCCGCACACCAGCCGGCTAGCCGGCGGCACGGGGCCCAGAAGCCTGTTGTAAGAAATGCCTCCCCCAAAATCAAGGCAACGCCCAGAAGTCGCTTAAAAAACAGCGCGCAGCGGCGGGCACGGGGCCGCCGTGCGGCGGCACGCTACGGCACGGGGTCGTGCCCGCCGCCATGCAACGGGTGGCAGCGGCAGAGCCGGCGAGCAGCGAGCCAGCTCCCCCTGAGCCAGCCGTGGCGCTCAACGCTCTCAAGGGCGTAGTCTGAGCAGCTGGGCGTGAAGCGGCATGCATTGCCAAAGAGGCGCGAGAGCGTTGCCTTGTAGAGGGTGTGCACGGCGCGCGCCACCGGACGGCGCGCTGCGCACGGGGAGCTGCCTGCGGCGCTGCAACAGCCGGCGCTGTGCGGAGGGGCGGTCTGGCTCACAGCTCCTTGCCCTTAGGCAAGAGACCCTGTCCCCGCCACGCCCCGATCAGCTCCCGCTTGTAGTCATCAAAGGTGCACGACTGCACCTCACGACGCGCGATCACCACCATGTCCACAGGCTTGGCAAAGCTGCCGCGCACCGAGCGAAACACCTCGCGCACACGACGCTTTATGATGTTTCGTACCGTGGCACGCTTCTCAAGCTTTGTGGTAACAGCGATGGCGAGACGGCTCGTTGCCTGCTCTGACGCGAGGAAAAGAATAAGGAAGTGCCTACAGTGGATCTTGGCGCCGTTGTTCTGGCACCTGGCGATGTCAGAACGCCTCCGCAAACGGGCCTCAGGCCCGTGAGACAATCGGCTAGCGATAGTGCCCCTTGCGCTGATGCTTCTTGATCGAGATGCGCTTGCGCCCCTTTGCTCGGCGAGCATTGAGAACCTTGCGGCCACCCTTGGTGGCCTTCCTCTTGCGGAAACCGTGAGCTGTAGCGCGGCTCTTCTTGCTGGGCTGATACGTGCGTTTCATAGCGAACTACCTATTAATAGCCCGCGAATACTAGATAGTTTGGAGTGTTGGGTCAACCAAGGGCACCACTAACAACAGCTGGCGGCCCCTCTAGCGGCTGGAGCCCCGAGGGTGACGGCGAAAAACTGCTGTTGTAACAGTTTGTTACCTGCCTATTTCTGGCAGTGACTCGTGGTCCTGCCGATCGCAGCGCGCCATCAGCATGAGATCATCCCTTCCTACAGAAGGCGACAGCGCACTATATTTGAACACGTTCAAGACACAAAAAGCTGGGCGTTACCCCAGCGCCACGAGCTGCGGCTGTTCTTATGCTTCCAGAGCGCAATACCCCCAAGGCCAAACGCACCCGGCAAGCCGTGCTCAATGCCGCTCTTGCCCTCTTTCAGGAGCGTGGATTTGAGGCCACCACGATGCGCGATATAGCAGACCGCGCCTCACTCGCCGTGGGCGCAACGTACTACCACTTCCGCACCAAGGACGAGATCGTGCTGGCACTATACGGGGCCACGCTCGATGCAGCAGAGGCGTGGGTGCGCGAGCTCACCCGCTCCACCCCCGACTTCGCTGTGCGGCTGCGCGGCGCCATTGACCAGGCGCTGGCCCAGCTCGCCCCGTGCCGCCCCTTTCTCGGGCACCTCGCAGGGCACGTCTTCATTCCCGGCAGCCCCCTCTCGCCCTTCTCCAGCGAGAGCGCAGCGATGCGCGAGCGCGCGATGGCGATCATGGGCTCCGTTGTTGAAGGCAGCACCCTCAAGGTGGCAGGCGAGTTTAGGCCCCACCTTCAGCGCCTCCTGTGGCTCTACCAGATGGGCATTACGTCGTACTGGATCAGCGACCGATCTCCGCAGCAGCGCAACACGCAGCGGCTCCTGTCGCTGACAGTGGCGCTCGTCACGAAGCTCTTTGCCGTCACGCGCGTGCCGATTCTGCGCCAGGCGAACGGGCTGATCCTCTCGGCCCTTGAGCTCGGCACAGGCCGGCTTGAGCAAGCGGCGTAGCGCGCTGCTAGCGGCTTGAGGCGCCAAAGAGAGGGGAAC
This sequence comes from bacterium, assembly GCA_017853605.1. Taxonomy (GTDB): domain Bacteria; phylum Bdellovibrionota_C; class UBA2361; order UBA2361; family OMII01; genus OMII01. Next base: position 29,200 of record JAFMJG010000001.1, on the reverse strand, counting down.
CTTCCTCGCGCGCGCGAATCTCTCGCCAGCGCGCACGCTCGCTCCCTGCCTCCTCGAGCCGCCCCTCGCGCTCAAGCGCCTGTGCCAAGAAGAAGTGCAGCGGCCCAAACGTGGGGTGCTTGGATGCCAGCTCCTGAAGCCCTCGCGCCGATTCGGCCTGCAGCGCGGTCGAAAGCCCGCCCGGAAGCTCAGCGAGCACCCGCTGCGCGGCCTGCCAGAGATCATCGGGCAGAACCAGGCCAAAGCCGTTCTTCGCGCGCAGGACAGAGAAGGGGCTGAAGCGCAGCTCGCGCGCGACCTCGTCGACCACTGATGAGTTTACGTAGAGCCGAAAGGGCTCCTCGCCTCGGCACTGCTCCCGAGAGGGCGAACACGGCAAAAGGGCCTCGCTTGAGAGGCGCCACGCCTTGTGGGCCATCATGACCAGGAGCCGCTTGAGGCCGTAATCGCTCTCGCGCAGCTCCTCGCGGACGGAGAGCCCCCCGCAGTCTAGCCACGCTAGCTTGCGCACGACGATGTCGAGAGGCGCAAGCGAGAGGTTAAAAGGCCCTGCCGGGTTAAACATCAGCCCCCCCTGCACGGGGGTGAAGAGCGCGCCCCGCACCTCGTCAGTAAGGTTGGGGAAGAGCACGCCGAGGTCATCACGCGAAAAGCAGTTCGCCACGTTGAGGGCAAAGTCCTTTGGCAGTGCGTTGTGGATATCGAGGCACGCCACAACCATCGAGCGCGCCGCACGCACGCCGGCATCGAGCGCAAGCGCAGCGCCGGGCGGGCTACCCTCCTGCGCTGGAACGTGCTGGAAGGCGACCCGCGGGAGTTTCGCTCCGAGCTCTCCCACTTGCTTCCGTATCGCCGCGCCTGAATGTCGATCGGCGCTGCAGTCAACAACCACGATCTCAAGCGACGGGAGCGACTGGAGGGCCACAGCCTCCGCAAACGCCGCGAGCCTCCTGTCAGGCCGCTCCAGCGGGACGACAAAGGAGAGCTGCTGCTCGGGATGAATTCGGCGCGATGCGTGGCGGCGATAGACGCGCGACATCTCGCGGTAGGCGCCCGCCATGTCCGCGCCGGTCTTGTTTGTGTCGTAGTTCCTAAGATACGCCACCGTCTGCGGCAGGCGGAAGGAGAACGGGTGGCGCTCAAGCATCCGCAGCCAGAGGTCGTAGTCCATCGTGAAGTAGAGACCCTCGTCAAAGCACTCTAGCGGCTCGATGCTGAGCTCCTCCAGCACATCCCTCCTGAAAAACACGCCTGGCTGGGCGGGGACAGAGTTGTACACCCAGTACTTCATTGCATCGAACCAGGAGCGCTCGATATTGTCGACAGTTTGCGTTGCTCTTCCCTCCCTGTCAGTGACGCACGTGGCGCCCATAACCACCGGGTGCTTGCCGATGTGCTGGGCCACCGCATGGAAGGCTCCCGGAGCGTACCAGTCATCGGAGTTAATCCATGCGATCACATCGCCAGTTGCCTCGGCGAACCCCTTGTTGAGGGCGTGAGACTGCCCGCGGTCGGGACCGGACGACCACTTGAGGTGCGGGTACTCGCGCAGGATTTCGAGCGTGTTGTCGCTTGAGCCGCCATCCACAACGATGTGCTCAAAGTTTGGGTACTCCTGGGCGAGCACCGACTCGATCGTCTGCCGGATGAAGTCACCGTGATTGTACGAGACGGTGACGACAGAGAACTTGGGTAGCGCCATAGCTTCCTAAGGTGATGAGCCCCTCGGCTGCAGTTGCTGCCAAAGGCTCTCCGTTGCGTAGTCCCACCCCCGTGCTGCGCGCAGCCGGGCTCCTCGCTCACGGCCGCACAAATATCTGGGCAGGGTGGTACGACTTGATAAGATGAGTGGTGCTACGGCAAAGCTTCCCTGCCCTGGAGAGAGGCTGCTGTAGGGCCCCTAGAACATGGCAGGGTGCGTGGCCACCCGATTGGTGCCTTGCCCCTATGATCCCGTAAACGTTGCCAAAATTAGTCATGGCAGCACGTTGGCATCCAGGGCCTGCGGCAAGAGCTGCCGTGCGCCGCGGCGTTAGTTTAAAAACCCGCGTGCCAGCCCTGCTTACAGAGATCCCCTGGTCGTCCCGCAGCGCGGGGGTCGGTTGACGCGCACGGCATGGCCAGCAGAAGTTCCGGCACTTTTTACAAAGCGCCATTGATCGTAACCTTCTGACGGGGAGCTCTCGCCCCAAAACGCCAACTGCTTAAGCCGTTCATGCCGCACTACATCCCCCCCCGATACCTTCCTGTGCTGAAGGCCCTGCCTGCCCTATTCGCATCGATCTGCGCCCTCCTCGCCACCTCTGGCTGCGGCGACCGCTCATCTGGGTCCGGCCCTCATATCTCAGTGCAGCTCGTCGCTGACCAGGACTCGGTTGCTCCAGGGTCAGCGTTCACCCTCGGCGTCAAGTTCGTGCCCGAGCCGGGCTGGCACATCTACTGGAAGAACCCAGGCGACTCCGGGCTCCCGCCCCGATTTGAGTGGCAGGCAGGGCCGGAGGTAAACATCAAGCAGCCGCTGTGGCCCTACCCAGAACGAATCGCGCTCGGGCCGCTGGTGAACTACGGCTACGGGGATGTGCTCATCCCCTTTCCCGCAACGCTTTCGGCATCTGCCAAGCCCGGCAGCGCAGCGCCGATTACGCTCTCTGTTAAATGGCTCGTGTGCAAGGACGAGTGCCTGCCCGGCGAAGCGGTCTTAGAGCGCCCCCTTCCGGTGTCGAAGCAGGCCGGCGAGCCCTCGAAGTACTCAGGGCTCTTTGCCGACACCTTTGCGAGCATCCCTGCGCCGCTGTCGCGCGTCTCGATAGCCGTCGAGGAGCAGGAGCAGAGCATTAAGGTCGCCGTCATCCCCATCGGCGAGCGGTTCCTGCCGCCGGAGATCACTTTCTTTCCTGAGGACCCGCGCATAATCGCCAACGCTGCGCCACAACAGATAGAGCGATCTGGCAACATCCTCTCGATTACCCTCAAGCGCGACCCGCTCCAAAAAAATCCCATCACCCGCATTCGCGGCGTGCTCTACTCGCCCCAGGGGTGGTCTGAGCGTGGCGTGCCAAAAGCTGTGTCGATCGACACTAGGGCAGATGACCAGGCCTCTGGCGATGCTGGCCTCCCTCCTGCGCACCCAAACTCGACAACGAGCGCGCCTGCGGAGGGGCAGCCAGGCTTTGTGTACGCGCTCCTGCTCGCCTTTCTCGGGGGGGCGCTCCTGAACCTCATGCCGTGTGTCTTCCCGGTGCTCTCAATAAAGATCCTAAGCTTCGTTGAGCACTCCAAAGAGGAGCCCCGCACCGTGCGCCTGCACGGAATCGCGTTCTGCGCCGGAGTGCTCGTCTCGTTCTGGGCGCTCGCGGGGCTGCTCCTGGCGCTGCGCGCTGGGGGCCAGCAGCTCGGGTGGGGCTTCCAGCTGCAGTCCCCGACCTTCGTTGTGCTGATGGCCATCACCTTTTTCATCCTTGGGCTCCTCTTTCTGGGGGACCTCTCGCTTGGCCAGCGGATCCAGGGCGCCGCCGGCAGCGCCAAGGTAGGGGCAAACCTGCGCGGATCGTTCCTCAACGGAGTTCTCGCCACTGCAGTTGCCACCCCGTGCACCGGGCCCTTCATGGGCTCGGCGATCGCGGCAACGCTGACGCTCCCCGCGCTGCTGAGCCTCCTCATCTTTTCAAGCCTCGGCCTCGGCATGAGCGCGCCGTACTTGCTTCTCTCGTTTCAGCCCAGGCTCCTGCGCCTCCTCCCTCGGCCCGGCGCATGGATGGCAGCTTTTAAGGAGCTCATGGCCTTTCCGCTCTTTGCGAGCGCGGTGTGGCTCGTGAGGGTCTTCGCCCGCCAAATGGGGATGGACCCATCAGGGCTCAATCCACTCATGGACGTGCTGTGGGGCTTGCTAATCGCGGCGTTCGCATTCTGGGCGGCAGCGAAGGCGCAGGGGGCGGCCCGCCGGGAGTCGCGCATCGGGCTGCACCTGCTGGCGGCGTTCTGCCTCGCCTGGAGCGCGCTGACCGCCCTGCCGAACCGCGCCGAGATCGACGCCAGCCGAAACAGGGCATGCTCGACCGATGGCTCGGCAGCGCCCGCACCGGACGAGCACGGGCTCCTCTGGGAGCCGTACTCTGCGGCCCGGGTAGCGGAGCTCGTTGCGGGTGGGCGCACCGTCTACATCGACTTCACGGCCGAGTGGTGCATCACCTGCCAGGTCAATGAGGCGCGAGTCTTCGGCTCTGATGAGGTTCGCCAGCTGCTGCGAGCAAAAAACGTCGCGCTCGTGAAGGCCGACTGGACATCAACGAATCCTGCCATCACAGAGGGGCTGCAGCACTTCGGGCGAAATGGGGTGCCCCTCAACGTCATCGTGGCGCGCGACAGGGAGCCGGAGATCCTTCCTAACGTTCTCTCACCGGGGATCGTTATTGAGGCCCTTAAGCGCTTCTAGCCAGGGCCGTGCCCAGGTGCCCCCCTAGCCGTTTAGCGGCTTCGGGTTTAGCGAGCTGTAGCCGGCACACATCCTGAGGAGCTCGCGCTCGTTGGCAGTCAGCTCTATTGCGGCACCGTGCTCGCCCCGCTCAAGTATCTGGTCGATAAGCTTCTCAAACTCTGGGGTGCGGCAGGTGCTGTTCGGATTGCCGGGCAGCTTTGAACTGTCTCCCTGCTCATACGGGAGGCGTGCAGCCCGTCCACAGATGCGCCCCATGACGGCGATAAAATCCTCCACCTCTCCGATGAGCTTGTCGCTGATACCCTTGGGGATCTCGCCAATTTTGCCCACCCCCATCTCTCGCGCCCAGACGGCCCAGATCTTCGAGAATGTTCTCTCGCACTTCGCAATCGCCTCCTCATCTCCCGCGGCCGGCATGTCAAAACCGGTCGGCGCAAGGATCGGCGCGTTCGGCTGAATCCTGTCCTTGGGCCCGTACCAGGGTGGCGGAACTTTCACTGCACCTGCGGGATTCATGCCGTAGAAGATCCCCTGAACTTTGGGGGGCACAGCGGGAATTTCCGGTTTTTTATCCTCGACAGAGGTTTTACTCCCCTCACTTGACTGCCCCTGGGGTTCTTGCGCCGCTGGCATCTCCATCGCCATCGCCCAGTCTAACTCCTCTGCAGTGAGATCCCGGGGCTGCTGCCCCTTCGCGCCACTCCCTGTCTCTGGAATGTACATGTACTGAAGGGCTTCCTCCCCACTGCTTGCGCGCGCGAGCGGTGCCACGGAAACTACAAGCGTGAGAGTTGCGAGTGCAGATACGATTCTTTTCATGGCGAGATTCCTCCTAGCGATATCCCCGTGGCGCTGGGCACAAACTCCCGCAGCAATAGTGCGGGGGATGTCTTTCCTCCGGAGACATTGCTCGTCACAACCGAGCAGGCTCTTTACGGTAGGGCGCTAACTTCGCGGCATCGCGCGTTTTCGGGGGCTTATCGACAGCCCTGGCAGCGGTCACAGCGACTTACGGCGCCCGAAGTGCTTCGGCAACCTCAACAGCGAGCCTCTCATTCGCCTCTCCTGATGGGTGGGGATCCTTTGGGCTAATAACGAGCGGCAGCTCCTGGAATCCCCCCTCGCGCGCCAGGTCTATGGTCTTTATCCCCATCGCTGCCAGGAGCCCAGCGAGCTCTAGGCCGCGAGCTGATCCTGGGTATATGAGCACGTAGAACTCGCTGCCCGGGAAGAGCCCCTCAAAGCGCTTGCGCGACTCGCCGATCACCTTCGCCGTGAGCGCCACGTCGCCGCTTGTCACTGAGCGTGGGAAGCTCACGTTGAAGAGCTTCGCGGTAAAGCTCTGGGCAAGCAGCCAGTACAGGGCCGCGCGGATCGGGCGGCCGGAGGTGAATGTGCCGCGGTGCTCGATCTCGCCGCTGCCCGAGAGGGCGAGGTATGGGCAGCGCTGGCACCAACCGTTGTGCACGTACGAGCTGCCGATCAGCCGGTCGACGTGGGCATCGATGAAGGTGTAAACCAGCGCCCCGTGCTTCTCAGGGATCTCGCTCCTAAGCGAGGGGTCTCCGAGCTTCATGTACAGCTGTTGGGGTCCGTAGCCCCCGAACGCATAGTTGTACACGGCGTACTCGGGGGCGATGCGCGCAAACGCTGCGGGCAGGGTGTCGCTGTCCGGCAGCCCCTCACCGAAGGAAAAGGAGCAGCCGAAGAAGAGCGCGAAGCGGCCGCTGCTGTGCGAGGATGCCTGCGGCGTGACCCGCCGCGAAAACTGGTCGATCGAGTAGCTCACGTCGTAGAGCACCTCTCCACCCTGCGTCCGCTCGCGCGCTGTAACGACCACGCCGGGCTTGGGCCGGTAGCCGAGCCGCTCATCGTCGATGATGAACCCCTTGTCAGCCACGCTCCCCTCGCGCACCACATCGCGCGGGTTGCCGATGGCGATGCCGGCCAGCAGGTCGAGCGCCACAAAGAGCGCCACCCCAAGGGCGCTTCCGAAAGCTATTAAGAGGAGGCGTTGCTTCATCTCTCGAAACCAACCGCAGCCACCGGAGGGTGTCACAGCTCCACGGTCCCTGCACGGGGTGATCAGCTCAATGCCGAGCAGCAGACCCGAACGGTTAGGCTCCCTTACGAGAGCGCCGCTCCTGTTGTGAGCCGAACTGCATCCTTTATCACCTTTAAGGGGTTAGCTCGTTTCGTCGAGACGACGTTTGGCCCTGGAGGGGTGCTTTTGCTCCCCCCTAGGGTTGCGCTTGAACCCAAAACCCTTGTAACAATGCACCTTCAGTCATGTCCAAGCGCCTAGTCATAGTTGAGTCGCCCACCAAGGCGAAGACCATTGAGAAGTTCTTGCCCAAGGATTTCGAGGTGTTAGCTTCCTATGGGCACGTTAGGGACCTTCCAAACAGCGCCGCCGAGATCCCGGCAGCCATCAAGAAGCAGAAGTGGTCGCGGCTGGGGGTCAACGTCGATGACAACTTTACTCCCCTCTATATCGTCCCCTCCGACAAAGAGAAGCGGGTCAACGAGCTAAAGCGCGCCGTCAAGAATGCCTCAGAGGTGTTCCTGGCAACCGACGAAGACCGTGAGGGGGAGTCTATCAGCTGGCACCTGCTTGAGGTGCTAGACCCCAAGGTGCCGGTGAAGCGCCTGGTCTTCCATGAGATCACAAAAAAGGCGATTGAGGAGAGCCTCTCCCACGCGCGATCAATAGACGAGAACCTCGTAAAGGCTCAGGAGACCCGCCGCATCATCGACCGCCTCTACGGATACTCGGTGAGCCCGCTGCTGTGGAAGAAGATGGTGCCGCGCCTAAGCGCTGGCCGCGTGCAGAGCGTTGCGCTGCGCCTCCTTGTGCAGCGCGAGCGCGAGCGGGCCCAGTTTCGCTCCGCGGACTACTGGGATCTTAAAGCTACCTTCCAGGCCGCGTCAGACCCTACCCTTCCTTTTGAGGCAGAGCTGACGCACCTCGGCCCGAAGCGCGTTGCCACCGGCCGCGACTTTGATCCCAACACCGGAAAGCTCCTCAAGAAGGACGACGTAGTGCTGCTCGATCAGGCTGCAGCTGAGTCGCTTGAGCGCAAGCTCAAGACGGCCGACCCGAAGGTGAGCGAGATAGAGAGCAAGCCCTTCACGCAGAAGCCGTACGCCCCCTTTACCACCAGCACCCTCCAGCAGGAAGCGAACAGGAAGCTCGGCTTCGGCGCCAAGCGCACCATGGCGGTCGCCCAGCAGCTGTACGAAAACGGCTTTATCACGTACATGCGTACCGACTCGACAACGCTCTCAGAGGAGGCGCTCTCTGCATCGCGCTCGCTCATCGCCCGCGAGTTCGGGAACGACTACCTGAGCCCCTCGCCGCGCATCTACAAGACCAAGGTCAAGAACGCCCAGGAGGCGCACGAAGCGATCCGCCCAGCGGGCACAGAGTTCACTCACCCCGACACAGTCAAGGCACGTCTCGGCCTCGAGGCAGTGAAGCTCTACGAGCTGATCTGGAAGCGCACGCTCGCCTGCCAGATGCGCGACGCAGAGGGCACTCGCGTTTCTGTGTCGATCCTCGTTGGCGACGCCCTCTTTAGGGCCTCAGGCAAGACGATCTCATTCCCAGGATTCCTGCGCGCGTACGTGGAGGGATCAGATGATCCCGAGGCCGACCTCGCTGAGCAGGAGCGCAACCTCCCCCCGCTCAAGCAGGGGGACCCCGTCGTGGCTGCTGGCTACGACGTGCTCAAGCACTCAACGCAGCCCCCCGCACGCTACACAGAGGGAAGCCTCATCAAGGAGCTCGAGAAGCTCGGCATCGGGCGCCCGAGCACCTGGGCAACGATCGTGGACGTCGTGCTGTCGCGCGACTACGCGTTCAAGAAAGGCTCAGCCCTCGTGCCGACCTTCCTCGCAATCGGCGTCACTGGGCTCCTTGAGGGATACTTCTCAAACCTCGTGGACTACGAGTTCACGGCGAACCTTGAGGACGACCTCGACGCAATATCCCGGGGCGAAAAGGACAACCTTAAAAAGCTGAGCTCATTCTACTTCGGCGAGGGCTCGGTTGACGGCGCATCGAGGCAGGGGCTTAAGGACCTCGTGCTCAATGGCGAGCAGAAGATCGATCCCCGCGAGGTGTGCGGGATTGCGCTTGGCCAGGACTCGACAGGCCGGCCGGTTGAGGTGCGAATCGGCCGTTACGGCCCATTCCTTTCTAATGGCGAGCACCGGGCATCGATTCCCGACGCAGTTGCCTTCGATGAGCTATCAGCGGCGCGTGCCGAAGAGATCCTGGCGGAGGCGGCCAAGGGCCCCTCAGCGCTCGGTTCCTGTCCCGAGACAAGCCTGCCGGTCTACCTTAAGAAGGGGCGCTTTGGGCCCTACGTGCAGCGCGGCGACATGGTTGAGGGGGGCGACAAGCCAAAGATGGCCTCGCTCCTGCCCGGCATGGCGCCTGACTCGGTAAACCTTGAGACTGCGCTCATGCTCCTTTCGCTCCCAAAGGTGATCGGCAAGAACCCCGAGAACAGCGAGGATATCACCGTGTTGAGCGGGCGCTTTGGGCCCTACATTAAGTGCGGCCCCGAGAGCCGCTCGCTTCCTGCTGATGAGTCGCCCTTCACCGTGACCGTTGAGCGAGCCCTTGAGCTGCTCAAGCAGCCTCGCGCGCGCGGCCGCGCCTCGAACCAGCCAAAGACCCTCAAGGAGCTCGGCAAGCACCCCACCTCGGGAGAGACGCTCAACATCAAGAGCGGGCGCTACGGGCCCTACGTCACAGACGGTACTACCAATGCATCCCTCCCGCAGGGCGCTGATCCCGAGGCGCTCACGATAGCGGAGGCGGTTGCGCTCCTCGAAGCCCGAGCCGCAAAGGGCCCGAGCAAGGGTAGGCGCCGATCAGCGCCGAAGAAGGCTAAGCCCGCGGCGAAGGATTCAGCCGCTCCCAAGAAGAGGGCTCCCGCGAAAAAGAAGAAGGCCAACGACGAGAGCCCTGCAGGCGAGTAGTCTCGCCCTGTCGCGTCCGTTTAGGGGGCGATATTTTTTAAAGTAACCCTTTTCAAGTTTCGCTCTCGCGCCAGCGAGGTACACTACGCAAAAAAGTTAGACCCTCTTACCTCTTTGCGGAATCAAAGATCGCTGGATAGGTATGCTCTCTATAGCGGCAATAACGTTACTCTGTTTTATTTTTGGCGCTATCGTCGGCAGCTTTCTCGGCGTCTGCATCTACCGCATCCCTATGGGGCGCTACGAGCCGGTTCACCCCGGGATCCGCGAGCTGGCTCGCGAGGTAACGGTGTGGCGCCCGGCAAGGTCGTTCTGCCCGCGCTGCGAGCGGCAGCTCTTGTGGTGGCACAACATTCCGGTCGTCTCTTTTTTTCTGCTGCGCGGACGGTGCTCCTTCTGCACCACAAGAATACCCCTTCGCTATCCGCTCCTTGAGTGGCTCACCGGCGCGCTGTGCGTCGCGTCGTACCTCTGCTTTGGGCTTACTGCCACAGGCTATGCGGTATTTGCGGTGCTGTGCGCGCTGGTCGTGGTCGCCTTCATCGACATCGATTACATGATCATTCCAGACAAAATAACCTACCCAGGCACGGCGCTGGGCCTGATCATCGCTGCTGCCAACCAGCGCACGTTCTCCCAAACGAGCCGGCCGCTGCTCCCCTACCCGTTCGTGCCCGACCTGGCGCAAGCCGGTATGGGGCTCCTGCTAGGCCCGGGCGTGCTGCTAGCCGTGTGGGCGCTCTACTGGCTCGTGCGGCGCCGCGAGGGGCTCGGCCTCGGCGACATCAAGCTGCTGGCGCTCGTGGGCGCCATGTTTGGGGCAGAGGCTGCATGGTTCACCATCCTGCTCGGATCGATCCTCGGCTCGCTCTTCGGGCTCGCCGCAATACTCTCGCGCCGCCAGTCGCTCTCTGCATACATACCCTTCGGGCCATACCTGGTGGCCGCTGCGATCACCTACCTGCTCAAGCTTGACGTGCTCCTGCCGCACCTGCTCTTTAGCCTCGACACAGCCTCCCCCTGGAAAATGTTGCGGGAGCCGTGGTGATGAGCAGCGCAGCATCGAGCCACCCCTGGAGCGTCCTGATCGTCGATGATGACGCCGGCGTGCGCACCTCGCTCGGCATCGTGCTCGAGACAGCGGGGTACAACATCACGAGCGCAGAGACCGGAGAAGAGGCGCTCTCGCTTCTCGGCAAGACCGCCTTTGACATCGTGCTGTGCGACTTTCGGCTGCCGGGCATCTCGGGCCTAGAGCTTCTGGACCGCAGCGGCGGCCAGGTTCCGTTGATCCTCATGACCGCCTACGGGGCCGCTGACCTCGCCATGGAGGCATTTAAGCGCGGCGTCTTCGACTACATCTCGAAGCCGATATCTCCTGACAAGCTGCTCTTTACCCTCACCAAGTTCCGCGAGTTTGAGGGGCTGCGGCGCGAGAACCTCTCGCTTAAGGCGTCGCTCTCTGAGCGCTACTCGTTCAACAACATCATCGCCCAGAGCGAGAGCTTCCGGGGCGTCTTCGACATGGTGCGGCGCCTCTCGCCATTTACGACAACGGTGCTCATAACTGGGGAGTCGGGGACGGGAAAGGAGCTGATAGCGCGCGCCATCCACGAGAACTCAGCGCGCCGGGGCAAGCCATTTGTGGCGATCAACTGTGGCGCCATACCCGAGAATCTGATGGAGTCTGAGCTCTTCGGCCACAAGAAAGGGGCTTTCACCGACGCGAGCCGCGACAAGCGCGGCCTCTTCGAGGAGGCCGATGGCGGGACCCTCTTCCTCGACGAGGTTGGCGAGCTTCCGCTCCACCTGCAGGTCAAGCTGCTGCGTGCCCTGCAGGAGCACGCCATCCGACATGTCGGGGATGAGGAGCTCGTCCCCGTCGATGTTCGCATCATATCTGCCACCCTGCGAAACCTTGAGGAGGATGCGCGCAAGGGGCTGTTCCGCGAGGACCTCTACTACCGGCTCAACGTTGTTGGCATCCACCTCCTGCCGCTGCGCGAGCGCACCGAGGACATTCCGGTGCTCGTCCACCACTTCCTTGAGAAGCACGCCAAGCGTCTTGGGCTGCAGGCCAAGAGCGTTCCACAGCCAGTAATGCAGGCGCTCCTCGAGTACCCGTGGCCCGGCAACGCCCGTGAGCTCGAAAACTCGCTTGAGCGGGCGCTGGTTCTCTCGATTGGCGAGGAGCTTGAGCTCAGCGCGCTGCCCGAGCGCGTCACGTCGCACCGTGCTGGACGGCTGGGCTCTAGCCCCGCAGCAGCATCGGCAGAGCTCGACTCAAGCAGCCTCTCGATCAAGACCCGAACGCGTGCGCTTGAAGTTGACCTTATTTCGCGCGCGCTGGCGCAAACCAAGGGCAACCGCACCCACGCGGCAAAGATCCTTGAGATCAGCCACAGAGCGCTGCTCTACAAGCTTAAGGAATACGGTCTCGCATAAAAAAAGGGCCAGAGGCCCCCCGGCAGCTCCCCATACGGAGATCCTGCACCTGAGGGTCTTAGCCGCTAACCTCAACTCCGCCACATGCTCGCCGATTAAGGGCTTCCCGGAGCCACAAACAAAGCCTGCTAAGGTCCTGGAGACAGGCACTGCTGAGGCCTAAAAAAAGGGCTCCCAACACGCACCGTTTTACGCTGCAACTACTCTTATCTACTGGGCATTTATGCACGTAGGTGCATTTGAGAATACCCCCCATCCTCCCGTAATCTAGAAGTATGCTGACACGCGCCACCGTCGAGAGCCTAATCCCTATCCTGCGCAGGGATGCCCGACGCGCCCTGAGCATGCGTGTTCCCGGCTTTCCAGCCCCGTACTACTGCTCATTTTTGTTGAAGGACATCGACACGTTCAACACGTGGGCGAGCGCCGGATCGACAGGCCGCTCCCAGACCGACCGCACCCGCACCGTGTGTTGCGACCTGCGGGTCGGGTCCTACGAGTATGATCAGGTGACTGACGGGGGGCTAAAGGAGCCGGACGATGACCTTGAGAGCAGCTCGTTCCACACCGTGCCGATCGATGACACCGCCTTTGATGGGCTGCGAATCACGCTGTGGAAGCTCCTTGAGAGCAAATTCCGTGAGGCGCTCAACGACTACAACCAGCGCCAGGCGAGCCGCATATCGACCCCTGACCCAAACCGCGGCATCAGGTCGTTTACCCGCGCCAAGCGCGCGAGCCTTCGGCGGCCCGCGCGGCTTGACGTTGTCGACTATGAGCGGTGGAGCCGCTTCTGCAAGCGCGCGTCGCTCTGGATATCGAGCCTGCCGCGTCTCTCCGGCAGCTGGGTCGAGTTTGACCTCTCGCAGGAGACACGCATCTTTGTGAGCACAGAGGGGAGCGTCACCGTCCAGAGCTCTCAAGTATTTTCTCTCAGCGCCAACCTGCACAAGCTGACGAGCGAGGGCTCTCGGCTTGAGCAGGAGATCGTAATCAACGCGGGGCTGCAGCGCGAGCTCCCCGATATGGCGCGCTTCAAGAAGCTCGTGCTCCAGAAGTATGATCAGCTGATGCGCCTTTCCCGCGCGCGCAAGATTCACGCCTTCTCAGGCCCGGTGCTCCTGTATCCGGGGCCGGCGGGGCTTCTCTTCCACGAGGCCCTCGGGCACCGCCTTGAGGGAAGCAGGCTCCTCTCCTCGGGCGAGGGGCAGACCTTCCGTGGGCAGGAGGGGAAGGAGATCTTCAAGCTTCCCATCACCATCCGCGACGATCCCTCAATGCACTCATACAAGGGCAAGCGCTGCATCGGCGCCTACGCATACGATGACGAGGGCGTGAAGGCGCAGAATGCGGTCCTGATCGAGGGGGGAGTGCTAAAGGGATTCCTCTCAACGCGCGCTGCCTACGCGAAAGGGAGGCACCAGTCAAATGGCCATGCGCGCACCAGGCAGCACCAGCAGCCGATAAGCCGAATGGCCGTCACCATCGTAGAGGCCAAGGGGGGTCTGCCGCTGGAGCGGCTGAAGGCGAAGCTGCTGCAGGAGATCCGCCGCCAGAAGAAGCCCTTCGGAATGATCGTCTACGAGACAAACGGCGGCGAGACCGACACCACAAACTACGACTTCCAGGCTTTCTCAGGGGACATAGCCTTCGCAACCCTCGTCTACCCTAATGGCCGAGAGGTGTGCGTTCGGGGGGTGAACTTCATCGGCACGCCCCTCCAGGCGCTCAGCAATGTGGCAGCTGTTGGCGACCAGCCTGAGCTCGACAACGGCTACTGTGGAGCCGAGTCAGGGCTCATTCCGATCAGCACCATCAGTCCTGCCGTGCTCATCAGCAACCTCGAGCTTCAGGGAAAGGACGAGGAGCTGGTGACGCCAAGCATCCTCAAGCGTCCGAAGATATTAAAGCAGCGCCCAAGGCCAAAGCGCCGGCGCAAGCGCCGGTGAAACGGCGTCTTGCGGAGCCCTCGTGCCCCGAGACGCGGGGGCTCAGCCCAAAAAGTTTTGCTAAAAGCTGAAACGGCTGTGGGGGCTCCGGTCATCTTAACCTGTGGGTCGTCCTACGGAGCGAACATGTCCAGCAGTTTTAGCCAGCCACGCGTAACGCGCCGAACAGTTACAATCGACCAGGAAAAGGTCGTCAAGGACGTGGCGTCCGGCTCGGACGTGCGCATCATCCGCCCGCAGAAGAGCGTTGAGTACCAAGACCCATTTCTGGGCCACCTGTCCCAACGCCCCGTTGAAGGATCCCCGATTATCCCGCCCTCAACTCGGACTGCCGGCAACACCAGCACGGTGCTGGTCATTAACGCCAGCCAGGGCCTGGCCCAGGAGATCACGGTGGAGCTCTCCCGAACCCTCCCGGGAGCAACGATACTCTTTGCGCCGACCCTGCACTTGGCGCTCTGGATCTTGAAGCGCCGGACGATCGATATCATCCTCTCGAGCTCGGTGCTTCCCGATGGCCCTCTCGCCAAGCTTCACGAGTTTCTTGAGCTCATGAGCCCCCCTCCGGAGCTGGTGGTAATTAGCGACCTAACGACCACCCGCTCTGAGATCAGCTCGCACCCGGGCTACCGGTTCGTTGAGCTGCGGCGGGTCTCCGTGAGGCAGCACGTTCAGCAGCCTGTTGCGTCTCCAGCTGCCCCGCTCTCGCGCATCTCAGAGCTTGGGGCCGATATCCGCAACGACCTTAACAATCCGCTGCAGGAGATCGTTGCCATGGCGTTCGTCGCGCACTCAAGCCAAGGGCTCTCCGCCTCTGCAGAGGAGGCGCTCTCGGCCATTCAGCGCGCCGCGACGAACATGGCTGTCGTGGTGAACAAGATTGAGGAGAAGATCCGCTCTGCTGTGCAGCCAGGCTAGCGGCGGCGCCTCCTTAGGCTCCCCTACTCTTCCCCTTCCTCAGGCGAGCCCCGCTGCGGCGCAGCGGCATTCCGCTCAGTCAGCCCACGAACTGCCCGGGGCCAAACCCGCGCCGGATCAGCTGGCCTGCCCTTACGATCTTTCCGCTCCCGGAAAACGCGCGTTGGCGCATGCTCGGCAGGGACGAGCCGCTCCTCGATGAGCGCTGCCAGGAGCCGCTCAGCAGCGATGCGGTGCGCTATCTCATTTGGGTGGTTGTCGTCGCCCGGCACCACCTGCAGCCTCGCTGGCGGGATGTTGCGGTACGCCTTGGCGAGATCGAGGCCCGGAATCCCCGCCTTGGCAAGCTCCTCGCCCACAGCGGCATGCGAGCTCCAGAACGGGTAGCGCGCGTCGACGGTGAAGTCAAAGAGCGGAAACACCACGGCGAAGATCGGCACCCCGGCTTCCTTTGCCTGCGCTGCGATTCGGCCGAGCGCCCCCGAAAATCGCCCTCGAGACTCCGGTTCTGCAAAAAACTTCGTGTGGTAGTCGATGTAGCGCCTCACTGTCTGCGAGTTGTGCACGCGCTCGGCGACATAGCCGAGGGATCTCCACCAGCTGAAGATCGGCGACAAGAGCCAGTCGCCGCCGAAGAGCGCGCCGCGCTCGCGAGCCGAGAGGATGTGAGGCTCCGCGTCGTTTAGCGTAACCTCTAGCACCAGCAGGTCGAGATCCTCGGCAAGAGCACCCCGAACGACCTCAACCTGGTCAGCCGTTGAGGTCCCACTAACCCCCCGGTTTAGCACCTCTACGTGGCGGGGCCCCCCGTTCTCGTTGAGCATTCGCTCAAGCTGTTTTGGAAAGGTGTCTGAGAGCTGCAGCTGGGGCCCGAAGGTAAATGAGTCGCCGACCACCGCGACGCGAAAGGAACCTGGCTGCTTAGGGTGCGGATCCCCGTCCTGCAGCGTGCCGGAGCGAGCGGGAAGGAAAAAGGCGTACGGCCGATCGCTCCAGGAGGCCGGCTTGAGCGCCGGGGACACGATCCGGAAGGCAGCCTCGATAGCCCCGGCGCTCACGAGCACCCCGAATAAGCCCAGCAGGAGCTTGGCGCGCGCCGGCAGCGGTGCCCTGTTGGTCTCTGAAATTGGCTCAATCATGATGAAGGCGACAGGGTAGCGCTGCCAATCCTGGGTGTAAAGCGCCCGCCCAAGTGGCGCTGATGACAGGGGCCCACGCGCGGCGTTCCGACTCATCTTCGTCTATGCTGGTCTGACTCCTCAGCCTAGCAGTAAGACCATACGCCGCCCGTATACTGCGCCCTGCGGGCCCGTGGTGGGCCAGCGGTAGGCAGTGCACGACATGTCATCGATTCAGCAGCCCCACAGTTCCCCCGGCTCCGGACCAGCTGCGGACCCCAAGCTTCCCCTGCCGTCCCAGAGCCGCCAGCTTGTCTCCCAGTTTGCCGAGAGCTCGCTAGCGAACGCGGGGCTCGCAAATAACGCCGACACCGCAAAGGCCCTTGAGGGGCTCTGCCAAGAGCTTGAGGACCTGCAGCACATCGAGATGCTTCGCGCCGGGCTGACTCATGACTCCCTTCCGAAGCACCAGTACCGTCACGTTGCCACCGTGCCGGGACCAGCTCTGCCATCTAATAAATGGTTTGTTATGAGGAATGGACAGCTCGTCTACCAGGGCGATGACGGCTCGGTCTGTCTACAGCATACCGGGGAGGCAGACATAGCTCTCGGCAGGTTTGGCACGACACAAATTCTTCGTGATCACCTGCCCAAAAAGATAAGCACCCTCGTTGGCTTCAACAATAACCGGCTCGTCGCTGGCATGCGGGATGGCACAATCGTGCGCTGGGACCCCACCAAAGATGGAAGGTATTCCCTGAGCGAGACGTTTCGGGGGCCATGCGCTGCGATAACCTGCTTTGATCACCTTCTCGATGGCTCAATACTCTCAGGATCGGCTGACGGCAGCATCCGGATCTGGCGCGACGGCCCATCAAGAGACCCGGTCTCGCTGGGGGGCCACGGCGCAAAGATCAGGCAGGTCAGCGCCTGCTACGAAGGGAGCTCCATCGCGTCACTCGGCGAGGATGGCGTGATCTGCCTATGGGATCCCTTGAAGCCGGGGAAGGCAATCCAGAAGGTCGTCAGGCCAGAGGGCGGCCCCCTGCTTGAGATAAAGCACATCCAACCCTACAGCGACAGCTTGATCGGCGTGCACAGCAAGGGTCGCTCCTCTCACATGCTGGTGCGGTCACCGCAGGGGCAGTGGCGCGTTGCCTGCACGGTAGGCCTTGAGGCCATTTTCCTGCGCGGCGCCTCGATACTTCACTGGAAACCCGACGGCACCGGCCTCATCATGGAGAATTGGGACCAGTCCGCAAGCTCCTGGAAGCCTGTCAGCGGCGCCGCCATCGATACCCGGCCACTTGCTCACTATGCAGCGGGAAAGGGCCTGAGCCTGATTGAGGTGTTTATCCTGGGGCCATGGAGCACCGCTGTGCCGCTTGGCCGCAAAGCGCGCCTGTCACCCTCCTCCTCAGTGCTCTCGACGTTTGAGCAGTATCAGTACTCGAATACACCATCCATAATTGCAGAGATCGCCTTCTTTAGCCGGAAAGCGAGCGGCAAGTGGGAGTGCAACATCGTGCCCTCCAGCTGCCCTGGAGACCTCACCAGGGAGGAGGACACCATACGGTACGAGCATATAAAGTACGCCCCTGACGGCCGGATCTTCCATTGTGCACGTGACAGCTCAATCCGAATTTTTGACGGCAAGATAATCCCTCGTAGCCAGCGTTACAGGTTTGAATGAGCTTCTCTCAGCACATGCCCACCCAAAGCTGGCGGTCCTCGACCGTGGAGTCCTTCCGCTCCTCCGAGCCACAGCAAGGCGCGTCTGCTGAGCTGACGATGCGGGAGCTCTCGCTGCTTGCCCAGGAACTATGGTCGGTCAAGGAGCACTTCCGCCAGAGCGAGCAGTCAGGCTCGCGCGCCACGACATCAATCTCTAAAGTTGGGCGGCTGATCGGCCACTCCCGTCCCGGCTGCCCCATCGCCTCACTTGCGGATGGGAGGCTCGTGTCCGCTGGCGGTGACGGCGATCTTCGGGTTTGGGGCCCGCTGTCTCGCGAGCTTCAGTCACCATCGCCACTGAGTGCCCTTATAGCCCGGCGTCCAGGGCGCTTTGTGTCGCTTGCAGCGGCCGCCGACGGGAGCTTCGCCTCAGTTGACTCTCATGGCAACCTTGAGGTGTGGCGCGAGCTCTACTGTGGCAGCTGGAGCGCCGCAAGCTTCCCGAACTGCAGCGCGCCCGTGTCGTGCCTGGCGTGGCTCCCCAACGGACAGCTCGCGGCAGGGGGACATGACGGCTCTGTGACGATCTTCCGCCCT
Organism: bacterium; assembly: GCA_017853605.1. GTDB lineage: Bacteria > Bdellovibrionota_C > UBA2361 > UBA2361 > OMII01 > OMII01. The sequence continues at coordinate 11,072 of JAFMJG010000001.1, read as the reverse complement.
ACCTCTAGCGCCTCCTGGAGCCAAAGGATCGTCGGATACCACGAGGGGCCGGTGCTTCAGGTTGTGGCAGGCGACTGCGGCGAGGTCGCCACCGTAGGCGCCGATCGGCGCCTCATGGTTTGGAGCCCCTCGGGTCACGAGATCTCCTCCGTTGGCCTCCCTAACCAGAGCCCCGATCGCCCCTCGTTTCTCCAGCCTGCCGAGGGAGGGGGTTTTGTGGTGGGCGATTCCGTCGGCTGCGTAATGGTGCAGGCTGGCAGCAACCACATTGAGCTGCAGGATGCCCTTCCCGAACGGGCACAGCTAGTAAGCCCGTTCGCTGATGGCCGAGTCGTTGGATACTCGCCGCTTCGACGGTGCGCCTACATCTGGAGGCACCGCAGCGGCCCTGGATGGGAGATTGAGTCAAGCCTCGCGCAACACCAGGAAGACAGCCCAGGCGGCGGGCAAACGATCGATCTGGTGCCCCTCGGACGAAACGCGGTCGCGCAGGTGGTGGAGAGCTCTCGCTCAGGCTTGCTCTCGTGGAGCACGTTTATTTGGGGGCCTTCGCCATTCCTGCCGCCGCTGTGGCGCAGCCGCCTGTGTGTTGCCGAGGAAGAGAGTATAGGCAACGGCCGCCGCGAAGGCCCGCGCTCCCATCGGCTGGTTTCCCTGCCAGGCGCTCGGCTCGCCCGCTGGAATGGCGACGGCTCGATCACGGTGTACGGCGATGAGAATTAGCGCCAAGGCCCGTATCCCGAGGCGCTCGCGCCCCTGCGGCTCTCGCACGGCCCTGATTTCTCGTCTCTGCTGTTGCGGCGCCCCAAGGCATACAGTGTCGGTGGTGGCGTATCGTGAGGGCAAAAAGAGATCTTCTATGGGGGCCTTGCGGAACAGGTGTTAGAGCATCAAAGCCGGCGATATCCCCCCCTCGGTGATTGGCGCACGGCGCTCCTTTCAGCTTTTGCTGCCTCCCGCAGCCAGGGAGGCTCGACACCTACAGAGCTCCTCGCGTCGCTCGATGGGCTGGCTCAAGGCCTGGACCACATCGCCGCCCTTGAGCGGCGCTCATCGCGTGAGCCCGACACTGGCTTGCAGAAATCACTCGAAGCGACAAAACAAATGCTCGTCGGGCACACAACACGCGTGGCGCACATGACAGCCCTCCCGGATGGCTCAGCAGTATCGGCTGACGCTAGGGGCGCCCTTCTCCTGTGGGCTCCTGACGGCAGCTCACGCCCGTTGCCCGCAAGTGGCGCCCCCATCACCCGCCTCGCACCAGAGATTAACGGCCATGTCATAACCGGCGATACGAGAGGCACCATCCTCCGCTTAAGCCGCTGCGGGCGCGATTGGGTTGGCGAGGAGCTCCGCGCCGAAGGCGCCCCAATTACCGCGCTCTCGGCGCTGCCTGATGGCCAGGTGCTGGCTGGGTGCCGGGACGGCTCTATCGTGCGCTTTCCCCTCGCCGCTTCCCGCCCGCACCCAGGGCACCCGCTTGAGGAGCATGATGGGCCGGTGAGGGCCCTTGCTGGATCTCCCGCCGGAAAGATCTTCTCTGTTGGCGAGGACTCGGTTGTGAAGCGCCACACACCTCAAGGCAGCGGCCGTTGGCTGTGCGAGAGCGTTGCCCTCAACATCGGCCCCCTCGAGTACGTGAGCTATGTCCCTTCAGGAACCGCTCAGTCGGACACCGTCATCGCCGGCAACGCAGGCGCTGCCTGCGCAGTGCCGTTCTCCTGCCCGGGCTCGCTTGTCCCGGCGCCAAAATGCTATGAGACAACGCTTAATCCGCTTATGCAGGCGCAGCTCCTGGGTGACAGGCGAATCGTGGCAGTCGACAAGCTCGGCAATACTATTGCGCTCTCACACACCTGGGACGCCGGATGGCATGAGGAGATAATAAGAAAATCGATCGGCTCAGCCATCAAGATTGACGCAGCTCGTAGTAACACGATCGTCATTCGCCGCTGCGAGCTGGACGAGGGGGACGCCCTGTGCTTCGTCTCCTTCCTAAGGAGGCACAACGAGCTTGAGTCGTGGTCCGGGCCGAGCGGGCTGATCGAGCGCGCCAGCAATACGCTCTCCCCCCAGCAACAACTGGCGGAGGCGTTCACCCCCATGTTTTGCCTCCCTGATGGCCGATTTGCCATCAGCGGCCCCGGGGGACTCCTTGAACTTTTCGGCCCGTTTTAGATCGAAGCCTGCTAACGCGAGGACTGCTGCACCGCCTGAAGATTCGCCTGAAGCTCCACGTTGCCGTTGAAGGTGCTCACCTCCGGTCGGCATACGATGTCAACGGTAGCCTCTGGGTGCAGGGCAGGGTGCGACGGCTGACGCCACATGACGCCTGAGATAAATCTCTTGCCGTCACTGAAAAGCGCCTTAAGGTGCGCGCCCTTTAGCTCTTTGACCTGCACTACACGGAGGTTTTTAACCAGCACAAGCGGGGCCGGATTTCCCATGCCGAAGGGCGCCATGCCCGCAAGCTCGTTTACCAGCCCCACCGTTATCTCATCGAGTGTCGTTTCGGTGTCGGCGTCGACGTACGGAACGATCTCGATATCCTTGAGTCGCTTCTTGCACTCAGCAACAAAGGCGGCAGAGAAGGCAGCAAGATTCCCCTCCTTGACTGAAAATCCCCCTGCTCCCTGGTGTCCGCCAAACTTCATCAGGTGCTCTGCGCACGCTGAGAGAGTCTCGATAACGCTAAAGCCCTTGATGCCCCGCACCGACCCTTTGAAGATTCCGGGAGAGTCCATGCCCATCACGGCGGACGGCCGGTAGAAGTGCTCAACGAGCCGCTGCGCCACGATGCCGATGACGCCGGTGTGAAACTCGGGCTTCCCAACAACGATCCCCCAGTCCGGCCCTCCGCGCTGCTCGACCATCTTTATCGCCTCCTCCTTGACGGAGGTCTCGATGTCTTGGCGGCTTGAGTTGAGGTCGTTCAGGTCCCTGGCGAGCTTGTCGGCCCTGTTTGAGTCGCGCGTCGTAAGGAGCTCTATGACGAGCTCTCCGTGCTCAATGCGGCCGGCGGCGTTCAAGCGCGGCCCGATGCCGAACGACACATGGCTGCACTCGACGTTGCCCCGCACGCCGATAACGTTGCGAAGCGAACGGAGCCCCGGCCGCTTGCTGTCAGAGAGCTGCTCCAGCCCCTTCTTGGCGATCACGCGGTTGAGCCCTATGAGGGGCACCATGTCGCAAATCGTTCCGAGACAGGCGAGGTCAAGGTACGTGCGAGGATCAACGCCTGGAGGCTTAAGCTCACGGGTAAGGGCAAGAGCCAGGTACCAGGCGAGTCCGGCAGCGCACGCAACGCCGCCCGCAAACCCGCAGCCGGGCTGGTGTGGGTTGATGAACACGTCAGCCGGCGGAAGCTCACCCGTAATGTGGTGGTGATCGAGCACGATCGTTTTGAGCCCAAGGGCCTTCGCGATCAGGATCTCCTTGGCATTGGTGGTGCCGAAGTCGATGGTAAGCAGGAGCTTAAATCCCTGCGCAGCGATCTCCCTCACCGTGTTCTCGTTTAGCCCGTAGCCATCAACAAAGCGGTTCGGCACAAAGACGCGCGACGAGATCCCTGCCGTCTTCATCAGGTCGTGCACAACCGAGCCCCCTGAGAGGCCGTCCACATCGAAGTCACAGCAGATCGCGATTGAGCCGCCGGCACGGTGCACATCAGCTATCAGGGTAGCAGCAGCTCCGAGGTTCCTGAGGCCTTTGGGCTCAGGCAGCCCGTTTTTGAGGGTAGGCAGGAGGTAGTCTTCTAGATCCTTGTCCGGCTTAAATCCCCGTGCAGCGAGGATTCTCGCGACGACAGAGCTCGTCTTCATCTCTGAGGCGATAGCCTGGGCGGTGCCCTGGTCGTGATCCTTGAGGCGGATGCGCTTATGGACTCGCGAGGTGGCTGGTTCGGCTTTGCGGGCGGGGTTCATCATAGCTTGGACCGGCTGTATACCACTCTCCCCAGCCGAAGTCTCCGGCGAACCAATCCGGGCCCCCCGACCTGCGGGAGCGCGTTTCCTTTAGTCGCCATCTGTACTGCTGGGCTGTGTGCGGTCGCCCGCTCTAGTTCGATGCCGCAGCCCGAGAACCGTTTCTCCTGGGGCCCCGCGGGCTACCTACGCCCCCTGCGCCGCAAGGCGATGTACTCCTTGAGGGCGCCATCGTACCCTTTAAGGCGCCTGCTGTCCGCAACCCGCCGAACCGTCGCAACGGATGCCCAGCGCCACCGGAGGAACTCGGGCGAGTCATCAGCAAAGAGGTCGATCTCGCTATCAGCGCCGACAAACTCAACCGCCCAGAAGGTCTGGCTCTGGCCGCGCCAACGGCGCTTGGCATACGGAGGGGTGGAACGCCACTCGTACTCGTGGGTCGCCTTGAGCTTGCGAATACTGCCGAGCGTTCGGCGGGGGATGCCAAGCTCCTCCTTCAGCTCCCGCACCACGTTCTGCCGGAGCGAGTAGCGAGGCTCCGCCCCTCCCTGCGGAAACTGCCAGTGCCCCCGCCTGTCACTGCGCTCCCCAATAAAGAGCTCCCCTTTCTTGTTGTAGAGAAGCATGCAGACGTTCGGGCGGAGTGGAAGCTTTCGGGGCGGCATATGGCAGGCCCTGATCCTGCCACACCTCGAGCGGTCGGGCTAGCACTGCCTTCCCTGATCCGCTGGCTACAGCGCCACCTCCGTCCGCATGAATCGCTCGACTTGAACAAGCGAGATGCTCCCCGCGCGCGCCAGCCGCTCAAGTCCCGTGCCCCAAGGGATGAGCGCCCCCTCGGGCATGCTCCTCGCCCGCGCCTCACAGGTGCGGTGCTCGATACACACGTCCTTTGCCCGGGCTGAGCGGAGGTCAAGCGACTCGCTCACAACAGCGCGGCCCTCGAAACCGGACCCGCCACACGCCTGGCAGCCCACCGGCCGGTACGCCTCAAACCCGGCACGCTCAGACCCTGCCGAGTCAAGCGCCTTGCAGCACGAGCAGAGCCGAGGCAGGAGGCGCTGCGAGACTACCAGGGATACCACCGGAACAGAGAGCTCCGGGGGCACTCCGAGCGAAGCGAGGCGGCGCAGCGCGAGGAGCGCTGAGCCCACGTGCAGCGACGAGATCGTGAGGTGCCCAGTTGCGGCTGACTCAATCGCGATACGGGCTGACTCTGGGTCGCGCACCTCGCCGATTACGATCACGTCCGGGTCGTGCCGCAACACGCTGCGCAGCGCTCGCGGGTAGGTAAGCCCGTGTGCCTCATTAACCCTCACCTGCACGATGCCTGTGAGCGCGCCCTCAACAGGATCCTCAACAGTGACCACGTTGCGGCCAGAGGAGGAGACTTCACGGGCCGCTGCGTACATCGTCGTCGTCTTTCCGCTCCCGGTTGGGCCCGTGAGCAGCACGATTCCCTGCGCCATAGAGAGCGCTCCGCGCAGCGCACTGAGCGCCGCCGGCTCCAGGCCAAGCCCGCTGGCGTCGGGCACCGCGCGAGCTCGCATGAGGCGAACGACCGCACTCTCGCCATGCAGCGCTGGCAGGATGCTCAGTCGTGCGCTGTGCTGCCGCTCCCCCACCTGAAACGAAAACGCCCCATCCTGCGGAACGCGTCGGCACGTGACGTCGAGCCCTGCGAGCACCTTGAGGCGCGCGATCACTTGCTCGTGGAGATGCGCTGGGCATTGGTGGCGGTCTTGCACAAGCAGCTCCCCATCGATGCGCACCTTGAGCAGAGAGCCGCTCGGGGATGGGGCGAGGTGGAGGTCCGAGGCGCCGCTGGCCGCCCCGTACTCAAGAAGGGCCATTACCAGCGCTGCAGCGTCTCCGCTCGCCTCAGGGATCTGGGGCAAGGCCCTCGGGCGCGCTCCAGCTGCCGCTCCAAGCGCACTGATGCGCCCTGCCAGGAGCGCCTCCGAACCGCGGTAGGCCTTGATGATCGCGTCCTCCACCGCGTCGGGCGCGAAGCACGAGATGGCCACCTCGTGCCCCGTGGCGAACCTCACCCGCCGACGCAGCGCCTCATCCGAGCAGCCTGCAGCGCAGTGAAGCACTCCTCCACTCTCGCCCTTTAGGAGCGTGAGCGGAAGGATCTTGAGCGCAGCCGCCTCGGCGAACGGCAGGCACGCACGCGCCTCCTCGGTCGACAGCCGCGCCACTTCGCGCCCGGACGTGCTTCCGACGACAGCAGGGAGCTCATGCGCAGCTCCCGCCTCCTGATATTGCTCCTCCTGCTGGCTGCCTGTCCCCATGCTCTGGGTATCGGCTGCCCAGCTTGCCAGTTGCGAAGCAGCTCTCCTTGGCGGAATCGGTCATTTTTAGCCCGCTTTTGCCGGAGATCTTGAACAATGCCGATTTTCCGGGCACAACGGGGCTCGTATGTTCTTCAGGCCCACGTCCAACCGACAGTTCGCTTCTGCTCAGGAGTCGCCAAGCCGGCACGCTCCCCACGGGGAGGTCGATGCAGTCGAGTCCCTTCCGGCTGTCGACAGAACCGTTGAAATCCTCTCTGAAGTTAGCCGCCGCGGGCGCGCGGCTATGAGCGCAGTCGTACAGGCGGTAACCTCCTCGGAAGTGATCCGCGCAGAGGTGCTCGGGGCGATTCAGGGCCACCCATCGCTTCTAGAGACCCCGAGACGCAGGTCGATGCTGCTTGAGGCCCTTGTTCCCTTCGCCCAGGAGGAGCTCGTGCGTGGCCTCGCTATCATCTCTCTCGAAAGCGCCTACCTCAAGAATTCACCGGCAGCCGTGAGTGCAGCTGTGGCGATCCTGCGCAGTGGCATCGGCCAGGCGAATGAGTCCGCATCCCTCTCCCGCAGCCATGAGCTAAGGCTGCTCAATGTTGCGGCTCGCTATGCCCCTGGCGGGGGCAACCTAGCCGCGGGGGCAGCTCTGCACCTCGTTCCCCACCTCCAGCTCGCCATTCTCGAGCCTGAGCAGCTGCAAAAGCGCGCCCGTGCATGGTTCGTTGAGCGCCACCAGGAGAAGAACCCCTGGCTTGCGGCCCTGTGCGCGCACCCCACTCGCGACAATATCAGGTTTTTGGTGCGCGTTGCCGAAGGGCGCGTGCCACAGGCTGAAGCCGCCTCCCTGTTTCGCAGCCTGGTGCGGCTCCCGATGACGTTTCACGAAATAGCCCTCACCTCGGCGGTTGTGACGGTTGCGGCTCGCCAAATCTGCGCCTACCTCAAGATGCCAAAAGCGGTGTCGAATGCGACCATCGCGGCGTTGTCGGCAATTATCGTCATCGGCGGAAAAGGGGTCGCAAGCGCCTTCAAGGAGGACACCCTCAACGCAAAGCGCAACTGGGAGCGTGTCGAGGCTATCGCGCGGCTGGCATCGATGAGCAGCTCGCTCGCTGACTCGGATGACAGGCATGAGCGCAACGCCAGCGATGCCTGCGCCGCCGTGCTGCGGCGCGCCTCCCGCAACATGCTTCAGCCGCCGCTTGTTCGGGAAGCTGCGCGTCTCGCCCTTGAGCTCGCGCCAATCGACCCCGTTGGCCTGTGGAACTGCGCCATACAGTCTGGTGGCTACGATGAGCTTCCCCGGCCAGCGCTCGCCGATATCCGCCGCTAGCGCCCGCCCCTGATGCCTATCAGATGGCTGCTCCCCGGCAGGAGCCTTTGCATGTGATCGCTGGCTCATGTCATGTAGTATAGGCGGGCATGAAGCTTGACAACTCACCGCTCAGGCCGACGGAGCACGAGGCCCGTGCTGCGCTGGAACGCTTTTTGGGCGCCAGCGACTTTGCGCTGCGCCCCTATCCGGGCGGGCTTCGGAGCAACGTATACGAAGCCACAAAGGGAGACGGGTCGCGGCTCGTCCTGCGCATGGGACACGGCGACACCCGCGAGCACCTCAAGGGGAGCGTGCACTGGGCTTCGCAGCTTCTGCCGCTCGACATTCCCCTTCCCCGCATCCTGCACGCCGAGCTCTCGGGCCCCCTTCCGTACACGATCATGAGCCACATCGACGGCAGGCACCTGGGAGATGCCTACCGGTCACTCGGCGCGCATGGCCGCAAGAAGATTGCGCTGCAGGTGGCGCAGCTTCAGGGCGCGGTGAGCCACCTCCCGCTCGGGGTTGCTTTTGGGCATGGGCTCTCCGCTGACGATCCGCGCCTGCACTCGACATGGCCCGCATTTCTGGAGAGCCAACTTGTGCGCTCGCGCGAAAGAATTGCGCAACAGGGTGTGTTTAATCCCTCAGTGGTCGATCGTGCGCAGCGCGTCCTGCAGCCCCTTGAGGATTACCTCGCTTCGATTCTGCCTACCCCCTTCCTCAGCGACACCACCCTCAGGAACGTGCTCGTCGGAAGCTCCGGCCTGATGGGGGTCGTTGGCGTTGACTCGGTTTGCTTCGGCGACCCGGTGCTTGTCCTGGCGCTTACGCAGATGTCGTGCCTAGCGAGCGGCAGGAGCACTGACTACGTTGCACACTGGGCCCATGAGTGGAGCCTCTCGACCCGCCATCGCGCTGCGCTGGACGCGTACACAGCCCTTTTCTGCGTGGGCGCCATGGCAGGCATGGCGATGCCCCCTAACGGGGGGTCGGGGGGTGCTGAACCCACGCAGGCCAAGCGCCTTGAGGCGATCCTCCGGTCGCTAGCGGGGAGCTAGCGCGCAACTCCCCCGGCAGCATTCCGAACTGTGCCGTGCTGTTCAGCTGCACACGCCACTCAAAGGAGCCCGTTTATGGATCCATCGCCAAGCAGGACGGAGTCCTGCGCCTTCCCAAACTTTTTCTCCAGCGCGCTGGCCCCAACGGTTGAGGAGCACCTTCCTGAGCCCGGCTCGCTTGCGTCTGCAGCCCTTGACCACACAACGCGGCTGCCAAGCTTCGTCACGACGGTCGCCGATGACCTGTGTGACGATGGGCGAATGAGCGCAGCGAGTCGGCACGCGGCGGTCGGGTTCATCTCGCGCTCATCAACGGCCGCGGCAGTGGCTGGCGGCGCCGTCACGATGGCTGCTGTCGGTGTGGCGACGGCGGGAGCGCCGCTAGCGGCCTTAGGTGTTGGGGTGGCAGGGCTCCTGATCCTGCCACCTCTGGTCGAGTGGGCAGCACACAAGGCAGGAAGCATCGCCGATTCGCTGCTGCACAGCGTGCGGCGCGAACGCCGGGATTACTAGGCTAGCGGGGCGCCCTTCGCCAACGGCCGGTTGCCGTTTGCAATCAGGTAACGCATCGCGCGATGAACCTTCTGGACGGGGTGAATTCCCTCGGGGCCCTCCAGGAAGATCGGCTGCGCGCGACCGGTGTCGGTGTTCGTAAACGAGTTTTGGAGCGACAGGAGGCCGCGGTCATTGCCATCTGGAGAGTCGCCAAAGGTCGATACCTCTGCCCGCCGTATCCTGGTGAGCGTCTGGATGTGGTTGAGTGCGCTGAGCTTCGGATCTGGAAAGCTGCTGCCGCCATCAAAGCTGATGTCAGCGACGCGGTTATTGTTAGAGTGCAAGACGACCAGTGTCGGGTCTATCTCATGCAGCCTTGACCTTAGGCTCTCCAGGAACTCCTCGTACTTGGAGGCGTCGGCCGGCAACAGAATGCTAAGCTTGCTCTTCTCTGCCCACACGCCCGGGGTCGACCTGGTGATGGCAAGGAGATCTGCCGAGATGTAGTGGCTCCAGCCGCTCATGGCGGAAGCTGCCATCTCGCGCGCCACGCTGGGGTCCACGGCATCTTTCGCCAGCGCCAGATAGGCGGAGATGATGCGCCGCCTCGTCTCTTGGCCAATTGGCTTCTCCTTGATGAGCTCAAGGGAGTTGCCCCGGGACACGTCGGCCCTGAAGATCCTTAGCCCATTCGAGACCCCGATAAACACGTCGCCGCGCTCAAGCTCCGTAATCTTGGAAAGCTCTTCCTTAATTGCGGGGTAGTGATCGCGCAGGAAGCTGGCATCACGGCCCGTTATGATGGCGATCGACCTGCCGCTGCGGGCGATGTCAGCAACAAGTTTCGCGGCACGTGCAAGCCCCAGCTCGTCGCTCGGGTTCCAAATGGTGTGGTCGAAGTCGGTGGCGATAAGCCGAGAGCCGCTGAAGACGCGAACGCGATGCAGCTCCTTCGTGGCACGGTCGAGACGCGCTCCCAACAGGTCGCCACTTGCCCGATAGGAGTGCACCACGTCCGCACGGCAGGCCAGCCTCTCAAAGGTCGCCTCAAATCGCTCCTGCATAAGAGCCAGGTTTGGCTTTGCGTAATCCCCCTCCTTGTCGTGGAACAGGGTCGGAAGCATGGTGTCTGAGAAGGTCGGCTTTTGGTCACTGACGATGGCAAGCCGATCGTTGGGAAGCCGCATGAGCTTCCCCTGATGAACTAAGGTCGCGCCGAGGTCCTTTTCCCAGATGCGGTGGAACATCGTCGCTCCATCCGGGCGGCCGTTGAGCGCCGGGCCATCGTAGAGGATCTGGGCATTAAGCGCCGCGTTGATAAAGAAGCCCCGGAAGACGCGCCCATCCTCGGTTCGGCTGAAGTTTGGGACAACGTCCCCAGGCTTCGGGAGCTTTCTCCTGGCGCCGTCGTACGAAACCCGAAGCTCCATCTTGGGGTCAATCGGCGTGACTCGCTGCGTCCCCTTTGAAAAGACCTTCGGAAGGTCCCTAAAATCCTGCTCGCCAATAACGTGGAACTCAACCGGCACGCCTGTAGTGCTCATGCCGTAGAGCCTGCAGAGGCTGGCGCCGCTTGAGGCTACCGCCGAAACATCATCAAACTGGGATCGGGAGCCAAAGACGATGCCGGCCTTGTACATCGACAGGAGCACATCTGACTCGCGGGCATCTTTCGGCACCACTATGAGAAAATCGAGGTCCGAAAGGATTGAGCTTACCTTGCCATTCCCGTGCGAGCCGAAGACCGAGACGACGCACCCGGAGTTGTGCCTCATGAAGTGGTTGATTACCGCCTCGCGGGCCTCAATGAGGGCTTGCCGGTGCTCATCGAGGCTCCGGTGCCCCCCCATGTTTTGGCTCAAGTACTGAATTGCGAGGCCCTTCTTTGCCGACGGAATATCAGCGATATCCTCAAGTCCAGAGGTCTCAATGCCGAGCTCCCTGCCCCACGCGAGCAGCTCATCAACCGAACGCATGGCACTCCCCT
>JAFMJG010000177.1 GCA_017853605.1 bacterium | reverse complement strand
AAACAATTTTGCGCATAACCCCAGTTGAGTAAGTCACAATGCCGCATTCCATAACCGCTTCTCCTCTCCGCAACCACGCGGAGACAGTGACACGGCAGCCTAGAAGGCGCTGCTGCAAGGGTGCTACAACGAGAAAACCCTTCTGAAGGCCGTGCCAAATAGGATGAGAGGAATACCCCGATCGATGTATCCATAAGGACGCGCGTCAGCATGAACGCCGTTTGGTCTTTCGCTCCTTGGCCGTAAGTCGAACAAAAAATGGAGAACACAGCACGAACACCGGTTTCCCATCAACAATGGGCCACATCGTTTGAGGAGCATCCCTCGACAACTCCACTGCCGTCACAGCGCAAGGCATGCCCCAGACAACAGCGAAGGATACGAGCACTAGCTCACCGGCACCCGTGAGCTGCCAAAGGGCGCCGGAATACCGCCAACAAGTAGGCGCAAAGAAAGCAGCTCAGCTTCGGTTGCCGAGACGGTGACGCTCTCGCCTGTTGCCACTGCAACCTCAAGCACGACTGGGGCTCTCACGGTGACCGCAGAGCTGAAGCCGCTCGACGTCTTCACGGTAACATCAGTGGGTGTCCGGGCCGAAACATGCAGCGCAAGGGTCCCAGGCTGCCCCAGCCAGACACCGCGCACCGTATGGCTCGCAATCTTCCCGCACGACGAGCCCCATCCGAGCGGCTGCCCAACAATAAATAACGGAATCTGCACCTCACTCTCCCTGCCCGAAACGCACGAACGCCGATACGTCCAGCCATTTCCACGCAACCGGGGGAGGTCCGCCTCAGTGACCCGCGCGATGTACGACTTCGCCGCAGGGCCCACCCCGAACTCCTCCACCTGGTCAGGGGGAAGCGCCGCCTTCATCCAGTCAGCGAACCCACCGAGGTTGCCCGTGTACAGATACGTAGAGGGCATGGAGGGCATCCAGTTTTCGTAGCTCAGGTACTTATGGCCGGGGCTAGTATCGCCCCGCGAATACAAGATGTAGGCAAGAACACTTTCAGCGTATGTCGGAGTCGTTATCGGGAACCGAATACGCTCCGTCGCCAGGGTTTCCCCTGACACAAAGACCCTTTCGGTGCCCTGCCAAAAGGGTGATCCGGTGAATATAGCCCAGCTCTGGACTGCAGTTAGCGCACAGAATACGAGCGCCACAAGCGAAGCAGCTCGCTTGAAAGCAGGCCGGACAACGTCAGACAATCGTTCGAAACAAGCGGCAGCCGCGATAGGCACAAGCATAAACGCCCCTATCGAACGGTGCGTGCTTGCCGCCCCGGAGCAGCTTAGGATGGCCGGGACGAGCCCCCCAAGAAAGGCAAAGGCGATAAAAAGCGACCGCCGGACCGGGACCAAGAGCACGCCGAGAGCGGCAACAACAAGCACAACCACGGGGTGAACGGCCGCTGAGGGGACCGAGATCCAGTACAGATGCCCCTCGGGAAACACGAAGGTGCGCAGGACCGTCACTACAGCAGCCATAGCCCCATCAGAGGTGGCACCCGCCGCTACCTTGCTCGTGATCGCTCCTTTCCAGCGTTCAGGGTGCAACAGCCACGGAAGCCAAAAAGCGATGCCTAGCAAGAGGACCGAGGAGCACAGGATCCGCTGGCGCCATGTGCGAGCCAAAAGTAGCGCAAGCGGTACCAGCCCGAACATCGCCCAGGCAGCCGTGTATTCGTACAGCAACCCAACAAGGCCGAGCACCGCAACCACAACGTTGCCCCAACTTCCATCCCGCCAAATAATGCGGCACAGGCCTGCCAGCAGCAGCGCCTCATAGAAAAAGATCTCCCCCCCCCAAGGCATCCGTCCCCAGAAGAGAGCCCACGGAAGGGTCGCTGCCAAAAATGCCCCCACGAGGCTGGCGCCCTCCCGAAACCGGAGCCCACGACAAGCCGCAAAAACAACAGGGACGGAGAGAACGCTGAGCACCAAGGGATAGAGCCTCATACCCCAAAAAACGGAATCAAGAGCCGCCGCAACCGGAGCCTGAAAGAGCACGGCCCACAAGATCGGGCCTTCGTATCCCAGAATGAACACATCGCCTGTTTGCAGGACCTCGGCAGCGAGCCGCAGGGTCTTAAACTCGTCGTCGTTCATGCCCGGCGGCAGGTTCCAGACGTCATAAAAGCGCAGGAAAGCGCCGATGCCCGTAGTTACCAAGAGCAACAAGAGGGCTCGCCTGGACTCGCCCCGAAGCAGCCAACAAACACTGCACACGTATGCGAGGAAGAGGACAGCGCCAACAGCCAAAAGGAGCGAGGATATCGAGAGCATCGGTAACCCAAACACGATCGCGTCGCGGACCGGGGCTTGAGCACCCATACGCCGCCAAGGCCTGGGCCGACGGTCCGCCCAAAAGTGTACACGCCCGCCGCCCCTCCAGCTAGCTGTAGAGTGAGGGAGTTTAGAGGGTTGCGGGTGCATGTGCCGTGCCGACATTTTGCCCGGGCAAGCCTCCGAAGCACCCGGCGTATCCTCCTCACAAGCCGTGATCTGCCAGGCCGCAGGCTGGCCCTTCTGACTCGTCCTCGGATCCTATGTCATCCAGCGTGCCTCGGGAGTAGGCGCTAAAATGCCTCCCAGCAACTGTGAATAAGCGCGACCACAATCCACCAGAGGCACATGGGCATCGACGCAAATCTTCCTACCAACCAGCCGAAGGCACCCTCGCAAGACCAGCAGCGGGACTCTCAAGGGCCGCTCTGCGCGCCGCGCAGCGGCCCCCAGCTCCGCAATGCCTCCCGGCCGGCAAGCAAGACAGGGGATGCGCTCTTCAAGCTCGCGATGGACTACTACAAAGGCCAGGACGTCGCGAAGGATATCCCGTTGGCGATCAAGATCCTTCAGAAAGCAGCAGAGGCAGGTAACCCGGCTGCATCATACAAGCTCGCAATGATGGCGTACCTTGGAACCGAAGTTCCCAGGGACGCGTCAAAGGCGATATCGGCCTTTACGGCTTCCGCGGAGATGGGCCACCCGCCAAGCCAGTACGCTCTGGGAATGATCTTCTTCCACGGCAGGGACACAGAGCGTGACCTGCTGCGGGCAACGGCGTGGCTCGAGCGCGCAGCAGAGAGGGGCCACCTGATGGCGAAAACCAACCTCGGATACATCCTCGCCCAGGATCTTGGAGAGCAAAAAGATGAGAAGCGTGCCATCGAGATGCTCAAAGATGCCAGCCGCGACGGGATGAGTGCTGCCACCTTCAATCTCGGCATGATTTACAACGGCGAGGGACGCTCTCGCGCTGACCATAAGCGCGCTAATCACTACCTGAAGAAGGCTGCTGCACGCGGAGAAAGCGACGCGCTTGTCGAACTCGCCATCAGGCGAGACAAGCCGGACACCCCCAACGCTGATCCAGCTTCTCACGCGCTCCTCCATGAAGCCGCCGGGCTGCATAATGTGCGCGCAATGAGGCTCCTCGCGCTCGCGTACGAAGAGGGTATCGGAGTCGAAAGCGACATGCGAAAAGCGGCTGAGTGGTATGAGGCCGCAGCTGAGCGCGGAGACACCTACTTACAGTGCCAGCTGGGGCACATGCACTACCTCGGGCTGTGCGGGCAGGACAATCGCGAGTTGGCAGCCCGTTGGTTCGCCAAAGCGGCCGAGCAAGGGGATATCCCCGCAAAGCACATGCTTGGGTTATTGCTCCTCCGGGGCGAGGCCGGAGAGCAGGACATTAATGGTGGGCTTACGCTGCTTAAAGAGGCGGCGCTCGCGGGGCATCTCGATAGCCAGCTCGAACTGGCTATCGAGTTCCGGTTGGGCCGCTACGTGCCTGAGAATAAGGCGGAGGCTCTGCGCTGGTTCGCTGAAGCCGCTGACCTTCTCGACCCCCAGGCGGAGCTCGCGCTCGCCGAGATGTATTCACGCGGAGAGGGAGTTGAAATAGACCTCTCAAAGGCCCAGCTCTACCTCGAGCGCGCTCGCGAAGACCTACCAAAAATAAAGGATCAGCATCTTCGGAGCATTCGCCTTACAATCGCCATCGAAGAGCTAGGCGAGTCCCTTCTGAAGCAACTGCAATCCTCTGGACATGCCCCTATTATGGCGCGCCTGAAGGGGGTGGCAGACAGCCTGCTCCGGAGAGCAGAGAACAGCTTCGCGGGGCTACCGCGCATCATCGGGGACGCCCTGAATCTCTTGCGACAAGTCCCGCTGGTCCGAGATCTGCTGCGGTAGGTCAATTACAAACGGCGCTTAACTCAAACACGATTCTAGCGGTGTCCGCGGAAGCACCGGCCGGGCCTTTATCACTACCCAAGGACAGCTAAAAACAACGGTAGCGTGGTATCCCCGCCATCAGCGAACGGCGCTAAGTGCTTGTGTTCTCCCAACCAGCCAGCGTTTGGTAGGCGCTGAAGCCAAACAGCTCGCCG
>JAFMJG010000054.1 GCA_017853605.1 bacterium | reverse complement strand
AGCCGGCTGCCATCATAACCTCGGCGCAGAGTTGATCGAGTCTCTCGTATTGGCTCCACGTCGGAGTTTCTTCGGGCGCCGTGGGCGCCGTGTCCCATGACAGTCGCGATAGCTCATACATCGCGAGCAGCGCCGATTGAGCGAGATTAAAGGCAGGATATTCGTGATGGGAGGGGATGCGCACAAGCACCCTGCACTGCTCAATCGCTTCGGTCGTAAGCCCCGTGTCTTCTCGTCCGAAAAGCAGCGCGGTTCGGTGAAGCGGGCGAGCCTTTGTGCTCTCAATCCACTCGGGCAGTGGTGTTGGCTCGCCGCGGTGCGGGCGGCTGAGGGACGAGAAGCCAATAACATCCCTCATGGTCTCTAGCGCTTCCGAGAGAGAGCCGTGGATGACGGCACTTTTAATGAGCGGCTCTGCCCATCTCCCGGTGATGAGCGCTTTTTCGAGCGAGAAGTTGTGGGGGCGAATGAGGTGGAGGTGCTTAAATCCAAGGTTCATCATGGCGCGCGCCACAGAGCCCACGTTGAGGCTGTCCTGTGGTTCGACAAGAATGATGTGGATAAGCTCTGACGGGCTTGGGGCGGGTGCCATACGGTGCGCCCCTAAGGATAGGAATACCAACCGCTTTTGTGCAAGAAGCTGATGTGCGGCAGCCAGCCGAACAGGCAGCTTCGGAAAGCGATTGGCTTCGGCCCTGCACTACAGGCTTTCAGACACCTCGTAGTGGAGCCGCTGGAGCTCCTACGTGACTCCCGCAACCCGTCCCTTAGCCGCGCCATCCGCCAACCCTCTCCGCCGCTCACTAGGCCTTCGCAACCAGGAGAAAACGTTTGCTGCAGGGCCTTTGAGACCTTTCAGCAGGGCCCGATTTCTCGTCTGCCAACATCTCTGGACGGGCATTTAGGCTGCTTGTTCCAGCGCTCGGTGAAGCAGGCGCCATCTAACGGCAGGCCGCAATGAGGGTGCTGGTGGCACGCCTACGTGGCGTAGATAGTGCCTAGCTTCGCCATACATGGCGGGAGCAGGCCCGGTGGCTAGCGCGGGGATGCGGCTCCTCGGCGCTACGTGTGCCGCACTGCTCCCCCTGGTTGACGGGTGTTGTGTAAGAGTTCTGGGACCTGGGAGCAAAGTTGCGTGTGTGGGCCCGGTTCGGGAGGGGAGTAGCTGGGCTACAGAAAGAGAGTGGAAGGCGCACGAGCTAGCGCCCCATCATCAGCCCTTGAAACAACTCGTCACTCGCGTTTCGAATCGGCTCAATCCAGCGCCGGAATGCGCGGACGCTATACATTGGGCCGCCTGGCCCAGGAATCGACCGGGCGAAGAAATCCCTGGCAAGCCCCTTATCGAAGTACGCTATGGTTTGAGCCTGATCGAGCTTGCGCTTCAGGTGCTCGACGTATGCGAGTTCCGTAAGAAAGCCGTAGCGGTCAAGGAGCTTCAAAAACCCAGAGCGCTCCTCGGGGGTTAAGGGTTCCTGCGAGAGTTTTCGGAGCTTTTTTCTCTCTAGCATATGAAAACGCTGTGTGGGCGGCATGCTATCTCCCGGTGGCAGGTCGAAGGAATGACGCGACAGCACACCGGAGAGCGCATAAGCAGACTCTCTCATGCAATATGCGGCGACTTGATAGACCAGGTGCTCAATCTCCCCAATCGTGAGCCCCCCCGGTTGTGACTCGTTGGAAGACCCAAAACGATCTGCTGTTATCTGAAATAGGTTGTGGTCCTGCCTAAAGCGCGAACGAAGCTCCAACGGAGCTGTTACGTGGGGCGTGTTAGCCCAGAGAGCCCGACAACGGCACTCAATAGTCGGAAGGAGGAAGCCCATCTGCTCAACGTCGCCAGCAGCATGCTCGAAGAGCAGGCCTTTTTCGAAGCTTCTCTGTAGCTCAGCCGACCCTTCAGGTATCGTGAGCCAGTTGTGAATGTGCGCGTCGACTGCGCGCAGCAAGCTAGCTTCATCGTGGCTGCTGTAGTTCCTGGTTGGCCGCAGCTCGCCGCGCAGATCGATAAAAGCCAGGGGGTTCTCCTCTGCGAGCTCGAAGAGCAGCCGAAATGCGGCCCGTGAGAGTTGGAGCTCCCTGCGGGCGCGTGTTAATGTGAACGCATCGATGGCGAGCTTCGCATGCGCCTTTATGGGGTCGCGATACGCATCAGGATCTCGGGAAAGCGCCTCATCGAGCGCCTGAATTTGCGGACAGGCTTGCAGCCATTCATCCCGCTCCGGAAGGTCAACACTACATGCTTTTAAAATAACAGCTGCGAGAGGCTTCAATCTTTCGAGCGACACCTCCGGGGTTAGAGCGTGAGTCATGCTCGCCCAAAACTTCGACCTCTGCGCTTCATGGCCTAACCGAGCGGCAGTAACGCGATGGGGCAGGCTTTTGAGCTGCCTGGCGATATTCTTCGACAGAAGACCTAGCTGCTTGGCAGCTTGTGTCATCACATAAACCGGATGAGCTTCCTCACCCTTGAGACGGGGCCCCGAATAAATTCCTTTATAGAGCTTCCGGAGCTGAGCCAGATCGAGCCCTTCCTGTTGGGCGAGGGTCTCCCACCGAGCGCCAACCGTGATCGCATGCGCGTAGCGCTGGTCCGCCTGCCGAGCGCGAACTAGGTCGTATGCACGCACGACCTCCCACTCTGGCTTTGAGCCGGCATCTGCCCCGCTGACGCGTGCGCGCATGGCAGCCTCCTGGGAAGCTAGGTGGTCAAGCAGCAGCGCCTGGAACTGGTCGGGGCGGTGCTCAGCGCAGTCCTCTAATGTCTTCACGACATGCTCTGAGAGTTTTGTCGGTGCAGGCTCGTTAGTCAGGCGTGCATAGAGCTCGCACAGCATCTTCGTGCGGTAGCTAGCGAGTTGCTTGAGAATAAGCCGCTCGCGACGCTCGTGAGATGTCAGCTCGTCATCGGTTTGCTCTTGAGGCTGCCCGAATAAACGTTGTGCAAGTTGGGTGTCGGACGTGCGCCCCTCCTGTAGCTGGTTCATGAGCAAAACAAGCTTTGTTGGGATATTTTCTGCGCTTGCAGCGATTCGATCCAGGCTCTGCACAAGGTACCGAAGCTCGTCAACAGTGGCTGAATTCCAGTGCTCCTCAAGAATTGCAAGGGCGCGGGCGAAATGCTCACCATCTTGCGGATTGCGGGCAAAGAGGTCTGTGGCTGAAACGTACTCAACGACATCCTGAAGGCGACGGCTGGCGAAGTTGAGGGCCTGGAGGCCCAAAGCATTAGCGTCATCAATCAGCCGAAGATTCTGGTCGTAGGCGACACCAAATAGCGGGCATGGCTCCCGGTACACAACGGTTAGCCGCTCCGCCCGGCCGGTGCTAGACTCAACGGCGGCGAGCTGGGAGAGAGCCGACTTTATGATGTTCCGGTAGTCGTTTTTTAGCTTCGTCTCATAGATCCTGCTGCCAATACGAAAGTCGAGATACACTTCGTGGTGTGGCTTGCCGTCGAAGTCCTTGTACGTGATTGGCAGGCGGACCTGTCGTTCAACTCGCGTGCCGGGATGATTGTGGGCAAGAAAGGATCCCACGAGCCCCTCGAATATCAGCCCTTTTAGAAAAAAGGTGGGAGAGAAATCTAGCCCGAGCTCGGATCGAAGCGTCTCAATCTTGTGTGCAAGCTTTCGGCCCCGCTCGTCAAGAGAAGGTTCCTCGAGAGGGCTAATTTTGATTGCGCCAAAGTAGTAGTTCTGCCGCTCCCTGCTCAACTCGATCTTGTGGTCGTCCCGCAGGATCTGCACCACCTCAGCGACACTCTTCTCTCCAGAGGCCACGAGCTGCCTAAAGCGCTCTATGACCTCCCGGGCATCAGGCGAGAGCCTGCGGTAGGGTGGGGTCTCACGCTTTGAGTCGAGAATGGTGATTCCCTCTGTTGAGAGACGCGAGTTCATCTCCTCGATGAAGCTCTCCCACCCCTGCGGGAAGCGTTTGCATGCCCATTTAGGCACGTGCTCGCGAGGAAATGCGGAGTGGTAAAAAAGCGCAAAATTCCCCTTGAGGTTAAGCAAGGTTGTCGGCCGAATCTCGTCTTTAAGCTCGCCAGTGCGGAATTTTTCGAGGAGTGCCTGCATCACGCGCTCAACTTCATCAGAGTTGCTGGGATTCCACTGAATGCGGGGCTTCTGCTCGCTAGTCCCGAGATATTTGGGCAAATCTTTTGTCTTTGTTGAGGTCATTAAGCTCCCCCGCAAGGTGTGGGCACCGTGACGCGTTGAATTGGTCTGTTATGGTCCGGCTACGCTAAGCTGTGTGGTTAGCAGTAGGAACCGGGCAGGAGCGGAGAAGCCACGGCGCTTTTTGAGGGTGCCGATGAGGCTCGATATCTCGAGAGATCAACGAGATACATTAGGGCTTTGGTTGGGGCCACTTTCCCTGTAGGGGGGCTACTCCGAGGCAGAGCGCTAGCCCCTGGCGAGTGCCCGGCTTAGGGAAATGCGATGTTTGTCCCATTAGAAAATGGGGGTTAAGCGTTTGTTCCGGCGAGCGTTAATCGTTGTTTGAATAAATGTCCGAAAAATCGTACATTATGGACATGGACTCTTTTCTTGTTTCTCGCCTTGCCGAAGGACTTCCTTTTGAGATCGTGCGTGGGCTTCTGACCAGTGAAAAGCCGCGCCATTTGCGGGACCTGGCGCGAGACTACGGCGCTTCTCCAGCGGGGGTTTCGGATGTTCTCGCTCGCCTCAAGAGGGCCGGTGTGTTGGTTGAACAGCGAGTCGGGAATCGTCGCGTTTTTAGCCTATGCGTTAGCGATGAGGATAGGGAGTGCCTCAACAGGCTCTTTAAGGTCTACGAGCTGCAACGAGTGCGGCAGCGAGCTCAACGCGCGAATCGACGCTCGGGGAGAATGAGCGCGAAGCTTCAAGATATGGATGAGATGTATTGTTTCTACAAAAAGGCGAAGCAGCTATGAGAGTAACTCCCCTCATAGCTCTTAAAAAAACTGCTGCAGCGCTTTCAAAACTTCCGTGTCGCTTCTGTCTTATTGGCGGGCACGCCGCGAGTCTCTACCGAGCCCAAGAGCGCTTCACAAGGGACGTTGATTTCGCCGTAGTCGCCACCGAAAAGGGGCGTTCTCGCGCGGTGGCGGAGAGCGCGATTAAAGCTCTTGGAATGAAGCCGGTAGCTGGATTTATCCCTCACAGACAAGAGAAGCCATCGCGTTCGACGGTATGCATGGTTACCTCGCAGCCTGCGGGGGGGGAGCTAACGGGGATGGTTGATATCCTTCTTCCGGAAATATCCTGGGTTGTGGAGGCAGTTGAGCGTGCGCAGCATAATAAGATGGATCTAGGGTTCGCGATGGTTCCGGTGATCACTCCAGAAGATCTGATAATTGCCAAATGTCAGTCAGTCGCGAACGTGCCCGACCGCTTCCAAGACCTCGATGACCTCAAGCAGCTTTTTAAGGACGTTGAGGATCTAGACATCGACTACATTCGGCGACGTCTACAAGAGCTCTCTCTCGTGATTCCCAAGGCTCTGAAGTCGAATGTGCCCCGGTCGTTGCTCTAGAAAGAGGGGGAGCTCCCCTGTTTATTCCGACCACACCTCCTCTTCCCGCACCTTCTTTTTCTCGCCGTCGAGTGTTGCAGCAGGCGAAGAGCTGCCGGGGCACAGCGCCCAAGGGGAAGGGGCTCGCCGCCTTACTTTTCCCTTTTCCCTGTAGCAGCGCTACTTTACGTTTTTTTCTCAGAAGGAGCCCACTCGCCGCGCCCCATCCGAAACTCCTCTAACGCCGCGCCGAATAATCCCCTCATGGTCCCCGCATGGCACGGAAGGTGAAATGCCACTCTCACGGGCACGTTTTGTTTTGTGCGCTTAGCCTTGCTCAGGGAATGCTGCTTTTGCCCTCATGCGAGCATATGCGCCAGGCCAGAAGGCGGCTGCCATCCTAGTGAGTCTTTCTTCGGATCGTGAGGAAGACCTCAGCGGCAGAGAGCCCAAATTTTGTGAGCGTTGAGTGGTTTATGAGGACGTTGTCAGTGACGAGGTAGAGCCAGTCGTCGACGCTCAGCACCGTCGTTGATCCGTCCACAGGCACTGATAGATTGTAGACGAGGTGCAGTGTGTTTCCAGCCACCTCACCGAAAGCGGTGCCGACAACGTCGCCGGCTGTTCCTGCGAAGGTGCCATCAGGCTGCTTCGTTAGGCGCCAGAGCCGCTTCTGCCGCGTGCCATCAGACCACGTGAAGTCCTCATCGAGCACAAGCATGTTGCCATCCCAGGTTCCGTGCATGTCGCACGAGAAGCGCTTGACGACCTTGCCGCTGCGCTCAGCAACAACTCCGAAGGCCTCAAGGTCTCCCGTAAAAAACTGCTCAACGATGAACGCTGGCTTCTCATCCCTGTAATCGTCTACGGAAACTGCGCAGCCTGTTGATAGGGACGAGAAAAGAAGAACCAAGAGGAGAGGGGGAGCCCAGCGCATACTTTCTCACGCAGCAGGAGGGGTATTCGGGCGGCAGTATATAGCCCGATGGCTGCCATGTCTCCTGGGAAAGGAGACTGCCGTTTTTGTGCTTCGCTTGCCCGGTGCAGAAAACTGAACGCCTCCCTGCTGCTAAGCACAGGTCACGCGAGCACCCCGCCGGCAGCAGCGGCTACTAGGGGCGCGATTGTGCTGCCCCGGTGCCGGACTACACCTCCCGGTCGCTGGGCTCCGGCTATATGTCGGAAAGTGCACAGCGGGCATTACCCGGCTCATAATCTCGGCAAGTAGCCGGCTGCCCTAGGTGCCCTAGGAAAGTAAGCCCCTGAACGCAAACACGAACTGCCGCCGGGATGAGGAGGGTGTGCCGTACGGTGTCTCTGACCCAACGTTTCGGATTGTCTATATGAAGAATGACGCGGGCGCCCACAGGTGCCGCAAAATCGAGCGAAGAATCCTAAGGTAGTTTGATACCTGACCGACCCTATGTCGTAGGGGGAGTTAGGTATGACCAAACTACGCATTCCGGAATGGCGGTCCTGGGCGCTCGCTCTTGTGGCGTCGCTTGTGATGTGGTCGGTGCCAGCGCGGGCCATAGATTCCGAGCGAAACCCCGCGCACGACGATGAGCAATCGGCGATCGATCGCGCTGTGGAGGAGCTTTCAGCTGAGCAGCGTGAGAGCCTCATTTCGGCGCC
Source organism: bacterium (assembly GCA_017853605.1). Lineage (GTDB taxonomy): Bacteria > Bdellovibrionota_C > UBA2361 > UBA2361 > OMII01 > OMII01. The sequence continues at coordinate 11,538 of JAFMJG010000054.1, read as the reverse complement.
TGCTGGGGGGTCCGATCCCCTGAAAGGGTTTACCGATGAGGATTTTCGCCAGTCAATCACCGGCTCCGAGATCTGTTTGCCCTTCACTCCGGGCCATAAATGCCGGCAATTTTCAGACACCTTTCTGCGCTGGTGCCGAAAGAATGCAGAGGAGCGGAACTTCTCTTCGTGCCAGCAGCTAAGCTTCCTTTGCGCCTGCGGCGGGCACCAGATCAACCTGGTCTGCCGTACCCTGTACAGCGCAAACATAGAAGGCACCTCCGTCGGAGAGGAGTATTGCGTTGCGGTGGAGCCGCAAGGGAATATCGACGGTTCCCCCATCATCAAGGGTTCAGGCTTCAAGCGCGCAATTGGCTCGACGCACCTGCCGCCAGACTACGGAAAGCGGCTCTGCGCGGCCTACAAGTGGGGGCCCGACCGGAACCTTTACGGACCGAGCGGCGTTTCGGCCACCACCGGCAGCTCATCCTTGACCGGTATGCTCATTATAGGGCTTCGCCCCTATATCATGAAGCCGGGGGAGACGCAGCCGGGTGGGACAACGCCGCGCCAGATGTGTGCTGACGGCACGGTGTATGAGAGGGGCCCGAATCGGTACGATGGCAGCAGGAAGACCGCGTGCCTGATGTGCTGCAAAGAGCTCGAGGACGAATTCCGGCAATCGGTGGCGCCAACGCAACCTTCACCGGAGTGCCCAAAAGAGGGCGCGCCGCCCAAGTGGCTGCCTGAGTGGGATAATTACTTTAAGGATTGCCGTTTCTGGTGTGAGGGCAAGTAGGAGAGCCCTGAAGGGAGCTTGCGCTTCTTCCTCTCTACCCCGGCCTGGTGGTAAGGAGGTGCCAAAGCTTGAGAGGAAAAAAGATTGGGCAGCTTGCCTGTAGCGCGCAAGCAGGCCGGCCGCAGGAAGCAACGCGACTCGAATGCCCGTAGGAGCCAACTTATGGAGTGCGTATGGAGATGATCAAATTAAAAAAATTGAGGCGGGGAGATAAGGTGGCAGTGGTATCGCCGTCTTTTGCCGCGCCGGCCCGCTGGCCCCATGTTCATGAACTCGGGCTGCAGCGATTGGCCGATATCTTCGGCTTGCGCCCCGTAGAGTATCCGACGACGCGCAAGCTCGGGGCATCTGTTGAGGAGAAGTCGGCTGACCTGATCGCCGCCTTTGAAGACCCAGAGATTAAGGCTGTGATTTCTTCCATCGGGGGTGACGATCAGGTCACCTACGTGAAAAATCTGCCGCCTGGGCCATTTATCAAGAACCCGAAGCCGTTCTTTGGCTACAGCGACAACACCCATTTGATCAATCATCTTTGGCTGAATGGAGTGCCGTCATTTTTTGGCGGGAGCATCTTTACTGAATTCGCGCTGCAGGGGGAGATGGATGCCTACACGGCGGATTATCTTCGGCTTGCGCTGTTTGAGGGTGGGCGAAGCGAGATTCAGGCAAGTGAAACATTCAATGACGAGGATCTTGACTGGAGTGACCCTGCGCTCCTCAGCAAGAGGCGCCGGTACCAGCCGAATGAAGGGTGGCACTGGCAAGGCACGAACTCTGCGGCTGGGGTGCTATGGGGAGGCTGCCTTGAGTCGATCGATGAGTTGCTGCGGCACGACATCCGGATCCCCACCCTTGCCCAGTTCGAGAGGATCGTGCTTTTTCTTGAGACCTCTGAAGAGATCCCTTCCGCCGAGTATGTCTATCGTGTCATCCGTACGCTTGGTGAGCGCGGGATACTGTCGCGAATAAAAGGCCTCCTCGTCGGCAGGCCTAAGGCGTGGGAGCTAAGCAAGCAGTTTTCAGATGAAGAGAAGATTGCGTATAAGAAGCAGCAGCGGGAGGCGGTGTTCGACGTGTGCAAGAGGTACAACCCAGGCCTGGCGGTAGTTCAGAACATGGATTTTGGCCATACTGCCCCCCAGGTGTGCCTGCCCGTCGGCAACGTGGCGATGATCGACGTGGACAGGAGAAAGCTGTTCCTTGAGTTTTAGGGTCGGAAAATCCCTGAAAGGTGCGACTTCTCGGCGTCCGGCGGCGACTGCACCGGCAGCGCAGACCGGCCGCTTTGCGTGCCCGTAACGGTTATGGGAGCCGCTCATTGGTGCGGTGCCACACCTCATCCTGCCGGGAGATGGAGAATCCGCCGGAACCTCGTTTGCTCAGGAGCTTTGACCCAAAAGCTTGACGAGAGTAGCCCCGTTGAAAAAGGGCGTGCTTAAGGAGGCGCCGGGGAGGGCAGGCAAAGTAACTCATTTGGCTGGGCGCGCAGGGATCAAGTGTCGTCTTGAAACGGCTGGACTTAAAGGGTAAGTTTCTTGTCTTAGCCAAAAAAAGCAAGGGAAGCGATCCATGCTCACAAAGTTTCGATGGTGTGTTGCTCTGGCTGCTGGCGTCGGCCTTGTGCCGAGCAGGGCTCTCGCGGAGCCTGCGGTTGCCCCATTCTATCAGGCGGTGATGAGGATGAAGCCAGAGGGGAGGCTTGGCCAGGTCATCAAAAAAGAAAAGATAGAGACGCCGATCGAGGGCGCACAGGCGTGGCGGATCGCCTACATCTCGTCTGACCTTAACGACAAGAGAACTATTTCAACGGGAATCGTTGTTGCTCCGAAGGGTAACGCCTCGGCCGGCAGCCGCCCCATCATTTCATGGTCCCACGGCACGACGGGCAATTCGCAGAATTGCGGCCCATCGCAGGTTGAAAATCCGGCGCGACCGCTCAACCAATATTTGCTTGTGAACGGTGATTCATGGAGTGATTACGGGCTCCCCAGCCTCGAGCAGTTCATCAAGGATGGGTATGTCGTCGTAGGCACGGATTACCAAGGGCTAGGCGGGGGCGGCCGTCACCAGTATGCGGTAGCAAAGACGAATGGTCGCGATGCTATCAATGCAGCTCGCGCTGCGGGTTCGATGAGAGAAACCGGCGCTGGCAAGAAGACGGTGCTGATCGGCTGGTCGCAGGGGGCGGGTTCCACTGTTGGTGCCTCTTCCCAGGCGGGCTACATCGCGCAGAAGGGAACAGCTTTCGACGGAATCGATATTGTGGGTTTCGTGGCGATGTCTGTGCCTGATCTCGCTATGTATCGCCCCAAGACCCTCGATCAGGACGGGGCAGAGGAGATGATCAGCGATTTCGCGACTGCTTGGTCCGTCGACAGCTTCGCCTTCGCCCACATGTCCATGAATATGTGGGGAACGCAGGCGGCCTTCCCCGATAAGCTCAAATTGAGCGATATCTTCACAGAGGAGGGGGCGAAGGTTCTTGATGAGATCTACTTAAACAAGTGCGTGCACGTAAGCACGGACACGATTAACTTCAACTATGGCGCGTCCTACAAAACGCTGTTGCGGGATGAGCCCCAGAATGCAGTCGCCTGGGCTCAGGCAATAATCGATGGCTCGGTCGACAACAATTCCAAGCCGGTGGCCCCGGTGCTTATCCTGTACGGCAACAAGGACACGACCTTGCCGCCGGTCATGGGCGATTACTATAGGGAGCAGGTCTGCGCCCTCGGCGGCAACGTGGCCCGCGTGCAGCTGCCCGGAGACCAGAACCATTTCACAACGCCCCCCGCCTCGGTGCCCTTCTATCTGCCTTGGATCAAGGACCGGCTTGCTGGCAAGCCGGCTGGGGATGGCTGCGCTGGCGAAGATGTGACGGGCTGATTCGGGGCATTTACGGGGGTTCTGCGCGGGGCGCCTCTCCTTGCGCCGGAAGGTGCCCTGTCGCCTGGGCTTTTGTGGTGACCATGCCGTGGGGCAGTCAACGGGGGTAACGGTCTGGGGGGCTCCGAACCCAGCACGTTGCTCACAAAGCGAGCTTCGGGCTATCCTCCCCCGCGTCAGCGCCACGTAGCTGTCTTTGTTGCAGTTATTGCTTCAAAGCGGGCAGCAGCGTGCCCAAAAGTTAGCGCCGTAACGTATCGGTGCCCCGCTCTTTTGTGATACTGACGGTGCGGGGTTTCGGGCAGGGTCTCTTGGTGGCTCGCCTGGACCGTGGTGGGGCTAGGGGAGAGCGCGATAAAGGGAGACTAGGTCATGCTTCTGCGTTCAATACCAGCCATAACCCCCCTCCTAGTTCCTGTTCTTGCTGTTCTTGGGCTTGCCGGTTGCGGCAGCGACGCGGCCCCCGCCGCCCCGCAGCCGCTAGAGCTTCAAGTGGCGCGCGTCCAAAAGCGCGATCTTCCGCTCAGTCGTGAGTTCGTGGGCAGAACCGTTGGCTCGATTGACGCTGCTGTGCGCGCCCGCGTCGATGGCACTCTCGTCGGAATGCACTTTGAGGAGGGCACCGAGGTAAAAGAGGGGCAGCTCCTCTACGAGATCGACCCGGCTCCATTTATTGCGAACCTCGCCGCTGCCCAAGGCGAGTTAGCTGAGGCTCAGACGAGCCTCGCTGAAGCGATAGCGGATTACCGGCGTGTGGTACCGCTGGCAAAGATCGATGCTGTGAGCCAGCGAGACCTTGATCTCGCAGTCGCCAAGAAGGGCGTGGCAGAGGGTGCGGTCAAGGCAGCCGAGGCTAACGTCGAGTCCAAGCAGATCGAACTGAGCTACTGTACAATCACATCTCCAGCGAGTGGAACGATCGGCTTCACCAAAGCCCAGGTCGGGGAGTACGTCGGTCGGCCACCTAATCCAACTATCCTCAACACCGTCTCGCAGCTTGAGCCGATCGACGTCCAGTTTAACTTGAGCGAGCGGGACTACCTCTACTTCGCACGCCTCGCCGCCGACGGCGAAAGCCAAAAGGGAAAACGAGATCTTCAGCTCATCCTAGCTGACGGCAGCATCAGCCCCGGAACCGGCAAGGTCGTAAAGCTTGACCGAGGGATCGATGCCCAGTCTGGAGCGATCCAGGCTGAAGCCGCGTTCCCAAATCCGGGCAAGATTCTGAGGCCAGGGCTCTTCGCAAAGGTGCGCACGATCGCGGAGGTGCGCAAGGATGCGGTGCTGGTGCCCAAGCGCGCCATCAAGGAGCTGCAGGGGCGCTACTTCGTGTTCGTCGTGAACGACGCCGGGGTCGTCGAGCAGCGCAGTATCGAGGTCGGCCCGCTCTCGGGCGATCAGCAAGTTGTTGAGCTTGGCCTTCAGGGCAATGAGACGATAGCGATAGACGGCATCCAGCGCCTGCGATCCGGCATGACCATCAAGCCAAAGCTTGTCAACCTTCCGGAGTAGAGCTGCCGCATGGAGACCAAGCGCGACTTTCTCTTTGTTCGGCGCCCAACGGTCGCAATTGTGCTCTCGATCGTGCTCGTCATTTTCGGGCTCGTCACGCTCGGCGGGCTACCCATCTCGCAGTACCCGAACGTTGTGCCCCCAGAGATTCAGGTAAGCGCGACGTACTCCGGCGCCAACGCCCTAGCGGTTGAGCAGTCTGTCACTACTCCGCTTGAGCAGCAGATCAACGGCGTTGAGCGCATGATCTACATGCGCAGCATTAACGCCAACGACGGCTCGACCTCGGTGCGCGTCTCGTTTGAGACCGGCGCCAACCTCGACATGTCGAACGTGCTGGTGCAGAACCGGGTGTCGCAGGCGCAGCCAAGCCTGCCTGATTCCGTGAAGCGGCTCGGTGTCACCGTAAAAAAGTCACTCTCATTTCCGCTGCTGCTCGTGACGCTGCGAAGCCCGCACGGAACGTACGACAACGTATTCCTCAACAACTACGCCACCATCAACATCGTAGACGCCATCTCGCGTATCGGTGGGGTAGGGCAGGTGACCCAGTTCGGCGGCAGCGACTACTCGATGCGAGTGTGGATCAAGCCAGACCAGATAGCGAAGCTTGGCGTCACAGCGTCTGACATCACGGCAGCGATTCAGGCGCAAAACGTGATAGCTCCTGCCGGGCAGATCGGCGGGCCGCCAGCTCCCCCCGGAACCGAGTTCTCGTACGTCGTGCGGACCTCAGACCGACTCCAGACCGCAGAGCAATTTAGCGACATAGTAGTGAGCTCTGATCCCCAGACTGGAACCATCATAAAGCTCCGCGACGTTGCCCGCATTGAGCTAGGCACGCAGAACTACAATTCCACCGCCCGCTACAACAGTGAGCAGGCCGCCGTTATCGCCATCTACCAGGTGCCTGGCTCAAACGCCCTTGAGGTTGCGAAGAACATCCGCTCGGAGATGGAGGAGCTCAAGAAGCGATTCCCAGACGACATCGACTACGTGATCTCGCTCGACACCACGAAGGCCGTGACCGCCGGTATCGACGAGATCGTCTCCACCCTGCGCGACGCCGTCATCCTCGTAGTGCTCGTGGTGTTTATCTTCTTGCAGAGCTGGCGGGCGACGCTCGTTCCGATCCTCGTAGTGCCCGTGGCGCTCATCGCCACATTTGCGGTGTTCCCGCTCCTTGGGTTCTCGATCAACGTGCTCTCGCTTTTGGGGCTCGTGCTTGCGATCGGCATCGTGGTCGATGACGCTATCGTTGTGGTCGAAGCCGTCATGCACCACATCGAGCACGGGCTCTCGCCGCGCGAGGCGACGAACAAGGCGATGGGAGAGGTTGGCGGGCCCGTTATCGCGATCGCGCTCATCTTGTGCGCCGTGTTCGTGCCAGTTGTTTTCATGGGAGGCATCACCGGCATCTTCTACCAGCAGTTCGCGGTGACGATTGCGGTTTCGGTTCTCTTCTCAGCGCTCGGGGCGCTGACACTCACACCGGCTCTTTGCTCGCTCGTGTTAAAAAAGAGCGAGCCGACCAAAGGGGTGCTCGGCACGTTCTTTTCAAAGTTTAATTCGATCTTCGACCGTGCCACTGGCGTGTACGTTGGCGTAGCGGGCCACCTAGTGCGCAAGCTAAGCCGGGGCTTCATCGTGTTCGGCGTCATTATCGCTGGGGTGATCGTTCTGGGTAAGAGCCTACCGACCGGGTTCATTCCCGAAGAGGACCAGGGGTATCTCCTTGCCAATCTCCAGCTCCCCGATGCTGCTTCGCTCCAGCGGACGAGCCTCACAAGTTCTGATGTCGAGCGCATTATCCTCGAGACCGCTGGAGTTGATAGCGTCACGACCGTCAACGGCTTCTCGATGCTCACGCAGTCGTACTCGTCGAACTCAGCGTTCTTCTTCATCTGGCTCAAGCCGTGGGAGGAGCGGCCAGGCAGGGCGCTTTCGTCGTTTGGGATAATCAATCAGATTAACGCGCGGCTCGCCAGGGAGGTCCAGGACGGTGTCGGGATGGCGTTCGGTCCGCCGGCGATTCCAGGGCTCGGCAACGGCGGCGGCTTCAGCATGATGCTTCAGGATATCGGCGGAGGAACGCCTGAGTACCTCGGCGAACAGGCGCAGCTCTTCGTCCAGGAAGCGCGCAAGCGCCCTGAGATCGGCAGCATCATGACGCTGTACCGGGCAACTGTGCCGCAGATTTTTGCCCAGGTTGATGAGCAGAAGGCGCTTGCCTCAGGCGTGTCTGTCGCGGACGTCAATAATACGCTCGGCACCTTCCTGGGGAGCGCCTACGTGAACGACTTTAACCGCTTTGGGCGCCTCTACAAGGTGTACCTCCAGGCCGAGGCCGAGTACCGCGACAGTGTGGACGACATAAGCGACTACTACGTGCGAAACCGGAACGGGGAGATGGTCTCTCTCGGCACACTTGTGTCGACCTCGCCGACTTCGGGGCCTGAGTTCACCAATCGCTTTAATCTCTACCGCTCTGCGGAGCTCATGGGAGGCCCCGCGCCGGGCTACAGCTCTTCGCAGGCGCTTCAGGCCCTTAAGGAGGTCGCGGCACAGGTGCTGCCCTCTGACATGGGGTACGACTGGAATGCGATGTCGTACCAAGAGGAGAAGGCGGCCGGCTCAGGAGCAAAGGTGTTTTTCCTTGGTATGCTCTTTGTGTTCCTGATACTCGCCGCACAGTACGAGAGCTGGGGGCTGCCGTTTAGCGTGCTGCTTGGGACACCCTTTGCGGTCTTTGGCGCCTTGCTTGGAATTTGGCTCTCGCGCCTCGTGAGCCCCTCGTACCTCAATAATATCTTCGCGCAGATCGGCATCCTTACGCTTGTGGGCCTCGCCGCCAAGAACGCAATATTGATCGTCGAGTTCGCGCGCGCCAAAGTTCACGCGGGCGAGCCCCTCATTGAGGCGACCCTTGAGGCGGCCAAGCTCCGCTTCCGCCCTATCTTGATGACCGCCTTTGCCTTCATCCTCGGCGTGGTGCCGCTTGTTTTGGCCAATGGCGCGGGGGCTGAGGGCCGGAAGGTCATGGGCATGTCGGTATTCAGCGGGATGCTCATGGCGACCCTCGCTGGAGTGTGTCTCGTGCCGTTCCTCTTCGTTGTGATTGAGCGCCTGACGGGTGGGCGTAAGCGCAAAGGTCAAAGTGCGAGCCCCGAGAGACCCAAAATGGAGGCTCATGGCTAGCCCGGCGCGCTACAGTCGTGTCCTTGGATGCTGCATGGCAGCTGCTGCTATGCTGACTGGATGTATCTTTAAGCCTGACTTTAGCAGGCCCGTTGTCATCACCGACAATACGTACCGTGACACGCCCGTCTCGTCGGAGACGATCGCCAACCTTAAGTGGTGGGAGATCTTTAACGACAAACCGCTCCTTGATCTTATCCAGGGGGCGCTCAACGAAAATCGGGATCTCAAGGTCGCCATGGCCCGCGTCGATCAGGCCCGCGCCATAGTCGGCGTCGTGCGGCCGGATCAGTTTCCGCGCATCGATGCGGCAGGGGAGGCGAGCCGCTTCGCTACGGCTCCGGCAGCTCCGATACCAATTCCGATCTTGAACGAGTACTCGCTCCTTGCACCCCTTAACTTTGAGGTCGACATTTGGGGCAGGTACGCCAGCGCGACCGAGTCCAAGCGCGCAGAGATGCTCGCTTCAGATGAGACCTACCGTGCTGTGACGCTCACACTGGTTGCGGAAGTAGCGTTGACCTACCTCGATCTCCTCAACGTCGACCGGCAGATCATTATCGCAGAGCGCACGATAAAAGTTCGCGAGCACATCACCAGCACCATCTATGAGAGGTGGAAGGGGGGGTACACCAACAAGCTCGACCTAAACCAGACGCAGGTCCAGCAGCAGGAGGCTGTAGCGGCTCTTATAGCCCTGCAGCGTAAGCAGCGCCTTCTTGAGAACGCCATGAGTGTGCTCCTGGGGCACACGCCGCACGCCATCCCGAGGTCCTCGCCTGACACAAACCCGCTCTCCATCTCTGCTATCCCAGCGGGAGCGCCCGCCATGATCCTTGAGCGCCGTCCCGACGTGCGGGCAGCAGAGGAGCGGGCGCGCGCGGCCCTCATGGAGGTCGGCATCGCCCGATCGCTTCAGTACCCTCAGGTGAGCGTGCTCGGGATCCTCGGGCTAAACTCAGGCGAGAGCTCAACGCTCTTCAGCGCCGACGGCAAGACCTGGAGCATCGGTGGGCAGTTTTTGGGGCCGCTAATCGACCTCGGAAAGAGCTGGTCGCGCACAAGCGCAGCTGAAGCAAACGCCGAGGCCGTCCTCAAAGCCTACGAGCAGGTAGTTCTCACCTCCGTGCGCGAAGTTGAAGATGCCATGATCTCGATCCGCACCTACAACGAAGAGTACAAGGTGCGTGAGAAGCAGGTTGCTGCGGCCAGCAGTGGAGACATCCTTTCGCAGGCCCGCTACGACAACGGCATCGCCTCGTTCCTTGAGGTCCTAAACACCCAAGCAACGCTCTTCTCATCCTCGCTCGCCCGCTCCGACGCGCAGCGGCTCTACCTCGCATCGATCGTGCAGCTCTACAAGGCGCTCGGCGGCGGATGGGAGACGAAGCAGGGCGATATTGAGCTGCCGGCTCGGGGGTGGGAGTTCTATCAGTAGAAACCTGTGTCAGTCATGACTTTCCGACTTTTGACCTGACTTTCTCGAACCCTACCTTGGGGTTCAAGCGCGTCTACCGTGAGTCGATAGGCCAAAAAATCGGAAATTCATGACTGACAGGAGTTTCCCTCCACGAGACTCCTCGGCAACACCTACGGGTAAAGAGGTATATCGGCCGATAGGTTCGCGTTGTGCTGGTGTGATTTCTAGTGTGTACCAGAGGGAGGGGTACCAGAGGGAGGGGTGCTTGCTCTATGGCTTTGAGGTCCGCTTGAGCGAATCTGGTGAAGACGTCGTGCAGACCGTAATCGTTCGATACTACTGGCTTTAAAAGCGCCTCGCCGCCGCATGGAAGCGCTGATAGGGCAGGAGAGCATCTTGCGTTTCCGAATCCATGCTGCGTGCGTAGTTGCATTGACCGCTCTGTGTGTGGCAGTATCACGAGATGTTGTTACTTGCGGTTACCTCAGCACATCATCACGCGCCGCATCATCGCGCCTAGTGCGCGTACAAACCTTTCTTCTCCAAGACATCTCTATCTACCTGTTTACACCCCTCATCATGGAGCGGTTGTGTCGTTACTACGTTTGGCAATTCAGAAGTCAGAAAGACTTACAGACTCCTCTCTCGCGCTTATTTCAGAGTGCGGAATAGAACTCGAGCAGGCTGGGGCTAAATTAAGAGCCCCAGCGTTTAAGTTGCCACTAGAGGTCCTCTTCTTGCGGGATGATGACGCGCCTGGATACTGCGCGGATGGCGTTGTGGACGCCGCTATCGTGGGTAAGAATGCCCGACAGGAGCGAGGTTCGGACGCAACGGTCATTCGAGAACTTGGCTTTGGTCGCTGCAGGCTCTCGAGCGCGGTGCCGAAGAGCCTTTCGTATTCCTCTGTGGGGTCTCTCAATGCCCTGAATATCGCCACATCATACCCTCGCGTGCTGGCGGATTGTCTCGAAAGACGCTGCGTGAGAGCCTCCATCCACGAGATCTCGGGGCTGGTCGAAGTAGCGCCAAGTCTTGGCTTGGGAGAGGCTTTTTGTGATCTCGTGCGTTCAGGCGGCACTCTGCTCGGGAATGGGCCGGTCGAAGTGGAGACCGTCATGCAATCGCAGGCGGCGCTCACCTGTAATCAGGCTCTCTGCAAGGAAAGTCGGGCGATTCGTGAAGGGTTCGTCTCGAGAATAGACGCTGTGCTTCGAGCGGGCAAAACAAAATACATCACCTTGAACGCCCCAAACGAATCAATTCCCGAGGTAGTTCGATTGTTGCCGGGATTAAAGAGTCCAAGTGCTCGTCCCCTGGCGACATCAGGGTGGAGCTCCCTTCACACGGTAGTCGGAGAGGATGATTTCTGGGGCTTAATCGAGCGGCTTGGCGCGGCAGTGGGGAAGGGAATACGCGTGTTACCAATTGAAAAGGTGATCCAATGAACGTAGTTGAGAATCTGACAAAAGATCTTTGGAAATCACTCTGCGAGCGGCGCGGGTGTGACACATCGTCTGTGAAATCCTTGGTCGCGACGATAGTGGCGGACATAAAAGTTAGAGGAGACGCGGCGCTTCGGGAATACACGGAACGTTTTGACAAGGCCGCGCCGGATTCGTTTCTCTGTCCGCCGGAGAGGGTTCTGAAGGCCGCGAATGAGGTGAGCGCATCGCTGACGCAAGCGATTGATAGCGCAATATCGAACATCTCAGCCTTTCACCGCTCTCAAATTGGGGAGGAG
>JAFMJG010000176.1 GCA_017853605.1 bacterium | reverse complement strand
GCACCTTGACCTCAGTCACGCTGACCGAGGCCGAGCTCGCCAAAAAACAGCTGCTGGCATCAGGAGGCGAGGGAGATTTCTACCTCGCCTCTCCCCAGCAAGGGTGGAAGATTATCCGCAACCCGGATCATTCCCTCCTTGCCAACAATCCCTCGGCTAGAGAGGGTGCACGGTTGAGGCTCGCAGCTCTGCCAAACAAGCTAGCAGTGTTTCCCCACCCCGGATTCGCCGGAGATCGGGTGGTTCTCCCAACGGGGACCATCAGGATCGCTGGGCGGCCGGAGGCAGTTGGTGGTCTTGTTCTCCCCTTCATCGATGGCATAAGCCTCACGGCATACACCACAAAGAAGGGGCAGAGGGACCACAATCTGAAGCTTGAGGATGTCGGAAAGGTCTTCCTTGACCTGTACGACACCTTGGTGTTGGAGCATCGCCAGGGGTTCAAGCTTGGAGACTTCAAGCCAGATAACGTGCGAGTCAAGGATGGCAAAGCCTACGTTCTCGACATGGACAGCGCTTCTGTTGGGCCTTTCGGATGCACCGTGTTCACCGAGGGGTTTGTTGACCCGAAGCTATGCGACAGGTCCAAGGACGAGGAGGTGCTCTGTGAGGAGTACACCGAGTCCTCAGACTGGTACAGCTTCACGGTCATGCTTCACCAGGCAGTGACGGGCTGCGGCCCGTACGATGGGGAGCACAAGCCGCCGGCTGGACAGCCGATCGTGCCGGATTCAGCACGCGCCCTCAGGGGCGTGAGCATCTACAATCCGCACGTGATCCCTCCAAGCTGCGCGCATCACTCCCTCCAGCAGCTCTCTCCAAAACTCAGGGACCTCTTTGAAAGGGTCTTTGAGAAAGGGGAGCGTGGGAGACCCCCACGCGACCTTCTGGAAGAGCTCGCCGGAGCAGGGTCTGGGCGCAAATTGAAGGAGCCTCTGTCTCCGCTGAAGAACACCTGCTGGTCATCTCTGAGGCTGCCCAGCAAAAAGCCCGTCTCGGGCACCCCGCTCACCGTCAAAGATATCTCGCGCCCGGGAGCGAAAGCTCTATGTGGCAAGATGTATCGAGGCACAGGCGGAAGCCAACCCGAGCTAACGGCCCTCTTTCACGAGGCGTCACAGCTCACGGATCAAGAAGGTCGTCGGGTGTATCCCGATGACCGGGGTACCGTAACGTGGGCCGATTTCGGCGACCAGGTCATAGTCGCTGGAGAGGGCTTCCGTGCGAAGGAAGACACTCCCAGCTGTGGCCCGTTCGCGCTCGATCGGTTGTGGATGGACAGAGGTGACCCTAACAGGTGCCTCAAGATCAACTCGGTTGATCGTGCCCCAACACACTCCCCAAACATCTGCACCATCGGCAAGCACGTGGTGTGGTTAGCTGGGGGGGAGCTGTGGAGCACTCATTGCTCCTCTGCTGTGGCGAAGATTAGCGGCCTCGTCTCCCTCTTCGGGGGTGAGACGTTCGGCCTGGTAGTCGCCACTTCCGAGAACTCTGGTGAGCTATTGCAGCTCTTTCTCCTGAAGAAAGACCAGCATGATGCGATCCATATTCTCGGGCTGACATCGCTGCCCCCAATCCTCGGCGAGATCCGCGGCATTGAGGTTCGGTTCTCCGAAAATCTTGCCTGGGTCCTCATGACTGCAAAATGGGAAGGCGCCAAGACAAACTACATCTTGGTGCTTGACCATAACGGAGTCATCCGGGGGCTAGGAGCGGCGAAGGACAGCGCGGGAGCCTGGCACTCGCCAGAATCCCTCCACAGCGCCTTTGAGCGGCGAGAGCAGAACGGACAGCTCACGTTCGGCCTGACTGCGCTAGAGGGCGACATCGCCTTCCAGCTGCACTGCATTAACGGGGAGATACGCCTTGACTCGGCACATCGAGTACAGGTGCCCTCCCAACCAAGCTTGATGATCAGTGATGGGAACTCGCTTTTTTTTGCGTAGCCTCCATCACGATCTAGGGGCCCGAGAGCCGCCGTGTGGCGGCTCTCGGGTACGGTTTTTGAGTCCCTCTCACGTTGGGAGGGATGTCTCTGTGCGTTTTCAAAGAAAGTGGTGACCTATGAAGTTTTTCAACGCGCTGTCCAAAACTCCGGACAGGGACCAGATCCAGCTCGCCGTAGCCCGCAAGACCTTTTCGCAGGATGTTGCTCCGGTAGCATCCCAGGCGATGGTTCTTGCAGCGAAGGCTGAGGCTGCTGCCTCGGTAGCTGCTCCCACTTCGCCTGACGAGCTCCTGAGCTCTAAGGTGGTTTCGGGAATGGTGTTGATTGACGACTCCCCGAGCATCATCAATCCGGGTGCCGGAAGGCCCTCGGTTGCTGGTGAGGTGGCTCTCGCTGACCAGGCGCTCATCGAGACCCTTTGCCAGGTCTCCAGGGACCTGAACCAGGAGGTCTTGCTGCGGAGGGAAGGCCTCAACAAGGGCGTGATCTCTAACTTCACCAAGGTTGAGGACCTCAAGCCCTTCAACAAGGCAGAGGTAGAGGCCCTGTGCAGCGGCACGAGCGGCACCCCGCTCTACTCCCGAACCGAAACAGGGATCGGGACGCTCATTAATTATGAGCAAGAGCTGATGTCCTCAGGCCGTAAGGTAAAGAACGTGCTCGTTATGATTACCGATGGTATGAATAACGACAAGCGTAACCCTGCGGACCTGAAGAAGATCATCACCGACCCATGCTTTAAGGGCCGCTCAACGGTCATCATCCTGATGATCGGCGAGGAAGCCTGGAAAGCTGGGGACGAGCTGGGAATCGAAAAAGATAACCAGATCAGGGCAGAGCGCGAACCGGAAAAGATCGCCCAGGCGATCAAGCGGTTAAGCGTTGCTGTGATGAGCGCTTCGAAGGATGGAAGGGTGCCTGCTGCGTTTAACCCCAGCAAGCTCCTGCCCAGCGGGAACATCCAGATCGGCTAACCAGCCATCTGGGACTCTCGTGTCAAAAAAATGCTCTATCTCCCTATCGAAAGAGGTTTCTTTTTCAAAGGATTCAGAGCGACTGGAGCTTGGCGCTCTTAAAAAAAGCCAAGCTCCATTTTTTTTGCCCGCGCGCGCCCTCTTTTTGGCGCCATGCCCTCCGCAACATCCTTTGCGGAGCCAGACATCTCATGACACACTGGACCCAGCTGCGCCACATAAGCGGCGCAGATCCGTCACGGTCTCTCCACCATGCTCAGATGTCTTGTGCGGCGCGCGCGGGGCCTTGCCCTTACAATCGTCACCTTTGTGCTCGCCACATCGGGTGCCTGTTGGCTCTTTGGCGCCCGGATCGTGTCCCACCTCAAGCCCGCCATCGAGGAGCTGGCGTCGGGAGCAACCGGGCTGCGGGTGTCGTTCGCCTCGGGCACCCTGCGCCTCTTTCCGGCTCTCGCCGTCACCCTTCGGGGGGGAGTAGCCGCTGCCCCTGATGGGTGCTCGCAGTGGCAGCTCGATGAGGCATCGGCTTACCTTGAGCTCGCTGCCCTTCTTCAGGGAAGGATAGATGTGCACTCAATCGACCTCTCGGGCGTGCGGGGCACCCTAGCAGCATCAGGGGGAAGGATTCAGATGGCGAGGCCAGATGGCACTCCGTGCGCGCCTCCCCCTTCCGCCCAGAACCCCGCCCAAGCCGCGAGCCATCGACCAGGGCCAACGTGGGCCCTTACCCCCCTAGGGCGCTTTACCCTAGACATTCGCGACCTCGAGCTCTCTGGCATCGAGGTGCAGCTCTTTCGGGGCGAACAAAAGTACCAGCTAAGCCTGCGTAGCCTAAAAACGGGGCTTCTCTTCGAGGAGAGGGCCACAACCCTGCCGAGCCTCGTGCTGGTGGGGGCCGTGGACGCAGTTCCGATCGGGGCAGAGATCCAGAGGCTCTCGCTCTCTCCTGATGCCGTCCTCTCCCTCTCCTCAGCCAACGTGCAGGTTGGCGATCACTCCGTGCAGGCCAGCGGAAGCTACAACCTAAACTCCCGTGCCGGAACGGCCACGATATCGGCGCACGAGATCGCTCTTGCAACAAGCTTGGGGCCCCTCTTGGGAACATCAGCACCGCCTTCTGGAACCGCACGCGGATCGCTAGAGATTGCCCTGCAGGGCGCCGATGCCACTATCTCTGGAAAGGCCTCCCTCTCGGGGCTCGCCCTAACGAACGGGGGCACATTCAAGCTTCACGAGGGTGAGCTCGATAGCCTTTCGGTAATCGTCAAGGAGGGGGCGCTTTCCTCGGCAGAGAGCCACCTCTCGCTCAGGGAGTTTAGCTGCACCGCCGACGGAGACTCCTACTCGGTCGAAAGAGCAGAGGGGCGGGCGCGGATCGTGCAGGATGCCGGCCTGTCCCTAAGCGGCGAGCTTGCTGTGGAGGGGTTTGGCTTTGCGGACAGCGACACCAAGATCTCCCGCGCCTCCGCCCGACT
>JAFMJG010000053.1 GCA_017853605.1 bacterium | reverse complement strand
ACCGTCGAGGACGGCGCCGAGTCCCAGTCGACATGCACATACAAGGCATCCGGAAGAGCCTGACTGACGCGCGTATCGCTGTTGTGGTGCTCAGAACTGTCGCCGAAATGAACGACACGGGCGGCCGTGCTGAGACGGCGCACAAAATACCGGAGCGCAGAGCCCCTATTGTGCCGATCGACGGAGGCGAGAATCTGCAACACTTTCTAGTCGCGGGCATTGGTGACTCGGCATGTGGCACCGAAGCGCAAAGCGCCATGCTTCGGCGGAATCAGGTCCTCCTCTGGCAGGCCACCGCAAGCAAGGCGCAAACCCGGCGGGCAGCGACACAGCCGAATGCCTGTTTGCCCCTTAGCTGTCCGCTCGTGGTTCGGATTACGCCTGAGGAGGCGCAGATCGCGCACCCTCACGGTACGGGTCTGCCTTTACGACCAGCTCACGCAGCCAGCTGGCAAAGAGCTTGAGCGCCCAGGTGGTGCTCGGGCTGCGGATGCCGTCGTGCCCGCCGCTGCGGGGAAAGCGCTTTCTAAAGTTAAGGAATGAGTCCGCTGACCCAGAGGTTTTCGCGGCGATCTCCCGCATCTCTCCCAGGTTCTTGACCTCGATCCCCTGGGCCTCCTCGTTGTCCTGCGAGAGCAGTGCAACCTCCTCAAGCGGCCCGTGCGCAACAGCGACCCGCTCAACGATCGTCGTGTAGATCCCCCGGAGGCGTCCCGCTGCATCGAGCGAGACCCCCCGAGCCGAGAGGCTCTCGGCAATCGCGCGCGATGCCTGCGCGCTCGGGAGCCTCATAAAGGCGACGTTGGTTCTCTGCTCGCCATCGAGAAGCGGCCCGAGCGTGATGCGGCTTGCGGCCTCCTCTCCCAACTCCTCGCAGATCTCCCGCAAGAGATCGCCGCGCAGGGACTCCTGAAAGGTTGCAGAGGCGAGCTCCGAAGAGTAGCTGAATCGTAGGGCGCCCTCTGAGAGGAGCTGCTCCTGCGCGATTTGGTAAAAGAGGTTCGAGGGGGCCGGACCGCCCGTATTGCCCGGCTTTTCAATCCACGCCCGCTCCTGGTCGGTGAGCATCCCGCCACCCGGCAATCCGAGGCGAATCTTGCCGTCATCCTTGCTGAGCTGCACCGCTAGGGGAAGCAACGCTGGATTGGCTGCCTGAAGAAGGAGCTCGCCCATCGGCGAGGTGATGGCCGCCTGCGCAGCGTGCATCACCGCCTGCGGCGCGTCGTGGGGAAGCTCCCCTGGCCTCACGATGCCGAGCTCACGCACGATCTCCGCGAGCGCCCTAGTGGCAGAGCCGAATTCCGCCTCCAGATAATCGAGCGCCGCTGCTGCCTCCTGAAACTTCATCGCCCGCTGTTGCACCCCCCTAAAAGCCGTTCGAGCCGCCTACGACGATACTGACCACGCGACCCGCCGCGTATTGTCCACTGAGAGATCCCCGTCCCCTATCACGGGAGTAGAGGCCTCAAGCATGATCTGCTTCCCCGCCGCTGGAGCTGTCCAGATAAAAGTCAGCTCGATGTTCGACCTGGCCGGCACCAGGATCGTTTGCGGCACGCCGGCGGCGCCAGCGCTCACCGCAAGGGCAACGGTGATGATCTCCGCCTCGCTGCCGCTATTCGACACGTGCACCCTCACCGGAACTGCTGCCCCTGGGCCAACCACTCCGAGGTCACTGATCGAGGTGATGGCGATGCTGCGCCTGCTGGGGGATCCCGATGACGCCTTGAGCGCCGCTGCAGGGCGCGCTGTTGGGCTCGGCTCGGGGCT
The DNA here is from genome assembly GCA_017853605.1 of bacterium. GTDB lineage: Bacteria > Bdellovibrionota_C > UBA2361 > UBA2361 > OMII01 > OMII01. The sequence continues at coordinate 16,949 of JAFMJG010000053.1, read as the reverse complement.
CTCGGGCGGGATCGTCGCAGCTCCAGGAACGGGGCTTGTGGTTACGGCCGCCATAGGTGTCGGTGTTGATGTCGGTGTCGGCGCCGGAGTTGGCACGGCCGGCGTGCTCGCGTCAGGACCCGGGGTCGCAACGATGCCAGGCTCTGCAGGCTGCGCACTGCCGGCTTGCGGAACGGTTGGTGACGGAAGCGCGGTGCCCCCCGAGCCCTCACACGCGCCAAAGAGCCCTGCCAGCGAGAGGCGTCCCCCTGTGGCGACGAGCCCGTTGAGGGCCTCACTGCGGGCGGCGTTGCCGAGGATCGCCGCGCGCAGCTGTGCAGCAGATGCCTCGGGGTGTGCAGAGGCGTAGAGCGCAAGTGCCCCGCTCACGTGCGCTGCGGCGAGCGACGTGCCGCTCGCCAAGCCGTACGACCGATCTCCGCCGGTCGAAAGGATGCCGACGCCGGGCGCCGCGATATCGGCGCCGGAGGCGCCGAAGCTCGAGAATGGGGCCAAATGGCCTGTTGAATCTATCGCCGCAACGGCGATCACCCCCTCGTACGCGGCAGCAGGCTCTATCGCGCTCGATTGCAAGGTTGAGTACCCTGCAGGGAATGAAGGCGACAGGTCGAGATCGCTCCCACCGTTGCCGGCTGCCGCCACAAACAGAATCTCCTGTTTCGCCGCCCGAATAATCGCCGTGTGCAGGGCTGAGCTGTACCCCCCACCGCTCCAAGAGGCGTTAATCGCCACGATCGGAAGTCCTTGGGAGCTCTTGAGGTCGCGCAGATAGCTGATGGCCCTCACGGCGTCAGACACGTAGCCTCCCTCCGGCCCAAGGATCTTTGCGGGGATGAGCGACACGGCCCACGAAACGCCCACGGTGCCGATGCCGTTGCCGCCCACCGCGCCGATGACTCCACTTACTTGGGAGCCGTGCGCACCGCCCTCAACGCCGTCATCGAGGGTGTTGTCGCCGTTGTAGAAGTCCCACCCGTGCGTGTCGTCCACAAAGCCGTTGCCGTCGTTGTCTGCGCCGTCGAGCTGGTCGTCTGCGTTGCTCCACACGTTGGCCGCAAGATCGGGATGTAAAATTGAGACGCCCCCGTCTATCACCCCCACGAAGACGCGGCGGGAGCCAGTTGCTCCGCAGAGCCACGCCTCCTCGGCGTCGGAACCAGCCAGATCGGTAGTGCCAGCTGGCCCGCTCACGGGCGCATCATCCCCGTAGAGCCCCCATAGCGAGCCATCAACATAGGCGGGATCATCTGCGGTTGCAGCAGGCTGCACCAAGTAGTTCGGCTCAACAAAGGCAACCGCAGGGATCTCCTGCAGCTGCTCAAGCGCTCCAGCAACACCGCCGCTGAGCACAACGCGGTATACGCCTCCAGTCGGCGACTGCCGCTCAGAAACCGTGCCGAGCCGCTCGGCTGCCTGCGCGCCAGCCGCCGCAAAAGCCTCGATGCGCTCAGCCGCAGTGGCTGTCGGGTGAAAGCCCACCAGCACCTCGCCGGAGGCGTGCGGCGCGAGCGCCTGGGCCGCCGCATCTGCTGCAATCGTGAGCAGCAGGAGCACCGGTGCGCAGAGCCGAAATAGTGGGTGATACGACGCCATACGGTCCTTGAATTCACTGCCAGATTACTACCGCGCTCGATCGATTGTCTCGCCTCGGGCCGGCAAAAAGGCGCTGCGTGAAGGTTTCTCCGAAACGCGCTCCGGCGTTCTGTGACCGATCCGTCCCTTTTCAGCCTAAGGGGGGCTAATTCGATCAGTCTGCTGTTTTAGCTTCTGGGCCGAAATAGTTGGGGCTCGTCAGGCGGGCGCCGCCCCAAGCCTCTCACACGGGGCGGCGCATCACCCAAAGCGCCAACTCGTGCCAGCGCTCGGGAGAGGCGCGATTGCAGCGCCCCAACAGGACGCCGGTTTCGGCCGTTTTTTCGCCGACAACTGTTCGCATTTCAATGCGTTATCCGGTTTGCTCCGTGCCGAGCAGTAGGGCAAACTAGCGGTCCGACCCGCTGCGCGGCGCAGCGGGGGTTTTCGAGCAAGTAAGGAGTTCACCGTTCCATGAAAGTCGCCAAGCCGGATGTTAACTTTCCCGCCCTCGAGAGCGAGGTGCGCGCCTTTTGGGACTCCCGCAAGATCTTTCAGCGCTCGCTTCAGCTGCGTGAGAGGAGCCCCCATTACCGCTTCTACGATGGCCCCCCCTTCGCTACCGGAACTCCTCACTACGGGCACCTCCTCGCCGGAACGATCAAGGACATCGTGCCCCGTTACCAGACGATGAAGGGGCTCTTCGTTGAGCGCCGTTTCGGCTGGGACACGCACGGGCTTCCGATCGAGATGCTCGTCGAGAAGGCGCTCAACCTCAAGGGGCGCACCGACGTGCTAGACTACGGAGTCGCCAAGTTCAACGAGGAGTGCCGGGCGAACGTCTTCAAGTTTGTCGCAGAGTGGCGTGAGGTGTGCGGACAGCTCGGCCGGTGGGTCGACTTCGACAACGACTATAAGACCCTTGACCTCCCCTTTATGGAGTCGGTGTGGTGGGTATTCAAGAAGCTCTGGGATGCCGGGCGCATCTACGAGGGCATGCGCGTAATGCCGTACTCGTGGCGGCTCACGACGCCCCTGTCAAACTTCGAGGCCGGCTCCAACTACAAGACCGTGCAAGACCCCTCAGTCACGGTTCGGCTCAGGCTCAACGAGAGGCCGGGCTGCTCGCTGCTGGCCTGGACAACCACCCCGTGGACTCTGGTAGCCAACCTCGGCGCCTGCGTGGGCCCAGAGATTACCTACGTAGAGCTGCAGCTCAAGGACGGCGAGCGCGTGATCCTCGCGGAGTCGCGCGTGGCAGCCTACTTCAAGGCTAAAGATGACTACTCGGTAGTCGCCTCATGCAAGGGCAGCGAGCTCGCAGGTCTCACCTACCAGCCGCTCTTCAGCTACTACGGCAGCAAGAGGGCCGAGGGCGCCTTCCGGGTGATGGCAGATCCGTACGTTACGACCGAGGACGGCACCGGGGTCGTTCACCAGGCACCGGCGTTCGGCGAAGATGACTTCAGGGTGTGCAGCGCCCACGGGATCTCGCTCGTGGATCCGCTCGACAAGGAGGGGAGCTTCCTGCCAGAGATCTCGGAGTTTGCCGGGCAGAACTTCAAGGACGCCGACAAGGGCATCATGCAGCGCCTCAAGGCCGACGGGCTGATGTTCAAGCAGGACGTTATCTCGCACTCGTACCCGTTCTGTGACCGGTCAGACACGCCCCTCATCTACCGCGCCATCTCTGCCTGGTACGTAAAGGTCGAGGACCTGCGCGACCAGATGGTCGCCAACAACAATGAGATCCTGTGGGTTCCTGAGCACATCAAGGAGGGCCGCTTTGGGAACTGGCTCGCCAACGCGCGCGACTGGAACATCTCGCGCAACCGCTTCTGGGGCAATCCGCTCCCGGTCTGGCGCTGCGAAGGGTGCGGCAAGACAGAGTGCCTTGGCTCTAAGGCGGAGCTTGAGGAGCGCTGCGGCAGCGCGATCACCGACCTGCACAAGCACTTCGTCGACGAGCTGTCGTGGGGCTGCGCAAGCTGCAGGGGCGAGATGCGCAGGGTTCCCGAGGTCCTCGACTGCTGGTTCGAGTCGGGTGCGATGCCGTACGCCCAGATTCACTATCCGTTTGAGAACAAGGAGCTCTTTGAGAAAGGCTTCCCAGCGGACTTCATCGCCGAGGGCCTCGACCAGACCCGAGGCTGGTTCTACACCCTGATGGTGCTGTCGACGGCGCTCTTCGGAAAGCCGCCGTTCAAGAACTGCGTCGTCAACGGCATGATCCTCGCCGAGGACGGCAAGAAGATGTCGAAGCGCCTCAAAAACTACCCCGACCCCGCCGAGGTGATGAGGAGCTACGGCGCGGACGCCCTGCGCCTCTACCTGGTCAACTCGCCCGCCGTGCGCGCCGACACGCTGCGCTTCTCAGAGAGCGGCGTCAAGGAGATCGTGCGCCAAGCGCTCTTGCCGCTCTGGAATGTCTACTCGTTCTTTACGACCTACGCATCTGTGGATGGCTACTCGCCGTCCGCTTCCCCGGCGCCCTCGACGAACATACTCGACAGGTGGGTGCTGTCGCGCCTGCAAACCCTGCTCGCATCTATTGAGAAGGAGATGGGGCAGTACCGCCTGTACGCCGTCCTCCCCGCCCTGCTGGAGTTCATTGAGGAGCTCACAAACTGGCACGTGCGCCGCTCGCGGCGCCGATTCTGGTCAGAGGACAGGGAGGACAAGCAGGCTGGGTACGACACGCTCCACGCGGTGCTTGTCAGGCTCACGCAGGCGCTGGCGCCGTTCGTGCCGTTTATCACCGAAGAGATGTACCGCAACCTTGCGACCCTCGTGCCGGGGGCGCCCGAGAGCGTGCACCTCACGGACTACCCAGTTGCCGACCCGAGGCTGATCGATGCCCAGCTTGAGCGCGACATGGCGCTCATTATGCAGGTGGTCGGGCTCGGCCGTTCGCTGCGCGCGCAGGAGAAGATCAAGGTCCGCCAGCCCCTGCGGGCCATTACGGTGATCACCCGCAACGAGGGGGACGCGCGCGTGCTGCGCGAGTTCGGCTCGCACATAACCGAGGAGCTCAACGTGAAGGAGGTCGTCTTCTCGTCACACGAGGCCGACTACGTAGACCTCTCGATCAAGCCGAACTTCCCTTTCCTCGGGCCGATCTTCGGCAAAAACATGGGCGAAGTCACAAAGGCGATCGCCAAGCTCTCGCGCGACGAGATCCTGGCGCTCGAGGATGGGGGAACGATACCCGTGGCAGGGCACGATCTCGGCGCGGCTGCGTTCCTGATAGAGCGCAAGCCGAAGCACGGGCTCTCGATCGAGACGGCGCGCGGCGTGACCGTCTTCTTTGACACCGCGCTCACCGAGGATCTCATCGCAGAGGGCCTTGCGCGCGAATTCGTCAACAGGGTGCAGCGCATGCGCAAGGACGCAGACCTGCACATCTCTGACAGGATATCGGTGCGCTACCACGCCCCAGACGAGCTTGTGCGCTCGCTCAAGGGGCAGCAGGAGTACATCAAGGGAGAGACCCTCACCACCGAGCTCCTCGTCGAGCAGGCCCCACCGTCAAAGGGCTGCCTTGTGGCGAACGAAGAGATCGACCAGTGGACGGTTACTATCGCCATCGAGCGGGCCTCGTAGCCCTCTTTTTCGCCCCTTTCGCGGATCTTGGCCCGCAACGCCCCTTTTTTTGCGGCGCGGCTTTTTTGTGCCGTGCACTGCGCCCTGCCCAGCTCGCAACGCTGTTTATTTTCTGGAGGTCCCCTGCTACCCTGGCAGGCCAGACGAAGATGACAAGAGCTGCGTAATGCCCCGTCCAGCACCTAATACTGCACCACAAAGCTCGGCCAGCTCGCCACAGGGCGCTCGGCCGGCGGGCAGCCGAGCGCGCGCCGATCAGGCTAAGGCCTCGGCGCCAAGCACAGACGAGCTAGTGCTCGCCGCAGCCAATCACGAGCGCGACCAGGTGCTGGGCATTGCGCGGCTCTCGCCCTCAATTGTCGACCTGATCGTCAACGTCTCTCGCGCAAGCCACGCTGAGATGAGCGCCAAGCTGGACGCCGCACAGGAACAGGCCGCGGCGTCGCTTAAGGCGCTCAGCCGGCTCAGGAGCCGAGCGAGCCAAGGCGAGGCCCGCCTGCAGGTCGCTGCCGTCGCCAAGGAGGTGAGAGAGATCTCGACTCGCCTTGCGGCACTCGCCCAGCACGCCCCGGGGCTGTCGCGGGGAGTGGCTGGCTGCCTTCAGATACAGGACACCCCCGTCCTCAGCCGAGCCCTTGAGCGCGAAGTGACGCATGCGCTAGTTGTTCACCGCGCTGCATTCTGGTCTGCCCTGTACCAGTTTCCCATCGTGCAACGCTCCCTCGTGGAGGACCTGCAGGGCGTGGCTGAAGGCACCAAGCGCGCTGAGGCCGCGATCTTCCTTCACGAGGTATCGAGCCGTGACCAGGCGATGCTTCGCGAACGGGCTGCGACTGTGCTCGAGGTGATTAGCGGCATCGCTGCCAACACCCCTCTTTACGCGTTGTCGGCCAAGAGGGCAGGCCGCGTGGCATCCGTCCTCCTTGAGAGCCCCGCGCAGCCCGAGACAAGCCTGCTCCTCAGTGCCGCCGTCAAGAGCGCGGCGGTGCGGCTGGAGCTGCTGGAGGCGAAGCTGCTGTGCAGCCACTCAAGCATACAATCAGCCCTCGCAAGCGAGGAGCCGATGGCTGATGAGTATCGCACGCTGCAGCGTGGCCTTAGGGGCGGGGCGCTCGAAGTTCGGGGCCGTGTGCGGCAGCTCGCCGAGCTTGAGTCCAGCTACCTGGCCCTCAAGCAGTACCTTGTGGCGAGCAACCAGCGCCTCATCATCGCAAATGTCGGCACGCTGGCCCACGCCGGCAGCATCTTTGAGGACTGCTTCCAGGATTCCGCCATCGGGCTCATGCGCGCCGCAGAGAAATTCGTCCCTTCGTCAGGATTTAGCTTCGCAACCTACGCGTCCTTCTGGATCAGGCAGTCCTCTGAAAAGACGCGCAGGACAGCCAAACGGATCATCCCGCTCCCGCACAACGGCATGCAGGGGCTTGCGAGGCTTCAGCAGTCAGTCAGTGCTCCTGGCGCTGCCAGCGACGTGGGCTCACTCGCAAAAGCGTCGCATCTCTCTCACAAGGCTGTGCGGATGCTCCTGCCTCACACTCAGCAGCCAAAGAGCCTTAGCTCTCCGAGCCGCGATGGGGCGGACAAGCGCAGCGCACGGATTGAGGACAGGTCGTCTGCCGCGCCTTATGCCGCACTCGTGCGCGAGGAGGCCCGCACGATCATCAGGGAGGCGGTCACCAGCCTCTCCGCACCCCAAGCGCAGGTGATCTCCTTGCGTTTCGGCCTAGGCGGGGATGCCCCGATGAGCCTCGCTGAAGCTGCGGCGGTGATGGGCTGCACCAAAGAGTGGGTGCGCCAGCTCCAAAAGACCGCCATGCGGCGCCTCGCCAAGACATCGGGCATGAGCGATACCCGCCTCGGCAAGCTGGCGCGGGCCCTGGGGCTAACCGGCCCAGCGTAGGCCGCTCCCCTCGCCTACTCCCGAATGATGATCGGGCGGCGCAAAATCTCGCGGCGGCCGCTGGGGTGCCTTACGCGCACCTTCGCCAGGTAGCGGCCGGCCCTGAGGTAGTGCCGGATCACGAGTGACCCTTCGCCATCGATAAACTTGCCGTCCCCGTCGAGATCCCACTCAGCGAGAACCTCGTGCCGCATATCGCCTTTGAGCTCAATCTGCAGATCGCGCGACACCTGCTTCACGCCTGCCACCACGACCTCAAGCGCCTCACTCTTGGCGTGAGGAACATCCCCCGGTTCACTGCGCTTGAGCGGCCCTGCTGGGCAATCGAGCGCCCCAACCGCCGCCGTCTCCCCTCGCTCCACTCGAACCTCGCGCGCAGGGCCCCCGTTGCACGCAATCGTCCACGCCTCGCCGGGATTGAGGGGCCGCGATGAGGGGTTCACGTGCCACGAGAAGGAGCCCGAGGCCGGCACACGAAGCTCCTCGTGCAGCGCCTCGGCACCCGATCCTCCCCCGCTCGAGCAGGCATCGCGCTGCGTGTGGCCGCCGCATGCCGGCGAAAGAAAGCTTTTGTCCAGAGTGATGATGGCGCCGGCTGGCGCGCTGCCCGTTATGATCGAGTGGTTGGATGGGTCGAAAGATGCCTCTGCCGCGCGAAGCACCGCCTCTCGCCACCCGATGTACTCTGCGGCCACCGCGTCGCGGAACCGTCCGTGGAACCCTTCTCCCCTCGCCTCGCTGGTAAAACTGATCGCGCCCCGTGCGAAGTAGCTCCAGTCGTCGGTGCTGCCGGTGACGTCGCCCAGGATGCAGCTCATCGCTGATATCCAGCCCGTGGCAGCCGAAAAGAGCTCTCCGAGGGCGGCCGCAAGCGTCTCGTCAGGGATCCTTCCCTGCGGGAACAGCGCCGTGTCCCGAAAGCCCGGCAGCCGAAGCCACAGCCCCTCCCTGTAGAAGGTGTGGTGCGTCGCCACAACGGTGGCTTGAGTGCGGGACAAGAGCGCGTGAACAGCCTGCGTCTCGGGCTCAGAAAAGGGCGCCTTGCCGCGGAAGGTCTCGTCGCTCTCCCTCAGGCCGGCACCAGCCCCTCCCCAAAAGTAGCCGTAGTTGCGGTTTAGGTCCACGCCAGGGGAGTCCGTCCGCAAGCCGCACGCGCGGCCTGTGCCGGCGCCAGAGGGCGGCCTGCAGTTCTTGCGCTGGTACTCCTTTCCTCCCGCCCCGAGCACTCCCCTCCTCGGCGTCGGCACGCCTGAGCCGAGCAGCACAGAGCCGCGCGAGACCCGGAACCCATCCACGTTCACAACGGGCACCACCATGAGCCGGGACTGCGCCGCGATCGCGGCGATACGCGCATCGCCCCCCTTGAGCTTGGAAACCACATCGAGCGCAAACTCCATCGGCAGCTCGCCGGAGGGCCACTCGCGCGCGTGGTGCAAGCCGAACTGGAGAAAAACCGGGCGCCCATTCGGCTCGGCGACATTGAGGGCGATTTCGAGCCCCAAGATCTCCTCGCCATCGAGGGTGGTGCCCAACGAGTGAAGCTTAACGAGCCCAGGATTCTGCTCCGCCAGGGTGCGCATCTCACGGACGTAGTCGTCGTACACTCGGTAGGTGGACCGTCCGCTCGGCAGCCCCTGGTCCTCAGAGGCGCCAGTGCGGCCGATGCGTGAGTCAGCGCTGGGCAGGGGAACCCAGGAGAATCCGGCCTCTCTCAGCCGCACCCGGTCACGGCGGCCATGCAGCACTACTACCGCCCCCGACGGTCCCGCTTGGTGCGCCACATCCGCGCCGGATTGGAGCAGTCCTGCTAGTGCCTTCCAGCCATCAAGCGGCACGTACACCACCTTTGGGCGAGCGAAGGCCTCGGCAGCCCCGTTGAGGAGCAACAGCGCAAGCAGCAGTAAAGGGATGAGCACACGCACAGAGTCGGTATCGGCCGCTGTGCGGGGCAACTTGACCCAGCCCCATGCACACCCGCGAGCCGAAGACGGATCGGCCGAAAATCAGCGTGTTTACGAGCTTTGCTCACGGCTCCCGGTTGGGCTAAGCTGCCCCGGGTCGAAAGGGGCTGGGTTGAGCCTTATGACAGTCCGGTATGAGCGACAACAAGCGCCGGGTCCCCGAGCAGGACCCACCTGATCAGGAGTTGGTGAGAAGTACCCTTACGGGGAACCGGGACGCGTACCGGAGCCTCGTTGAGCGCTACCAGGGACGCCTGCTGGCCGTTGCCACGGACATTCTCAAGAGCCGGCAGGATGCGGAGGACGTAGTCCAGGAAAGCTTTGTTAAAGCGTTCTTATCACTTAAGAACTTCAAGGGAGAGTCATCCCTGTACACCTGGCTGTACCGCATCGTTTTCAACATGGCGATCGATTCCAAGCGGCGCTCCGCCCGACGGGGCGGTAACCATTTCGAATTTAAGGAGAGTTGGGGCGTCAAAGGCCAAGGTTCCGGGGCCGGGCACGACAGTTCGGGCCCGACAACAGCCGCGAGCCTCGATCACCTCCAAAATGTGGAGGGGCCGTTCGATGCTCTCTCTCGAAAGGAGCTTGGCAGCAGGCTTCAGTCGGTAATCGACCAACTCTCTGACGAGCACCGGGCGGTTATCACGTTGAGAGAGATCGACGGTCTAGATTACCAGGAGATTGCAGACGCAGTCGGCATCCCCCGCGGAACGGTGATGAGCCGGCTGTTTTATGCCCGGAAGGCCCTCCAGAAGGCGCTCAAAGAGTTTAGCCCCGAAGGAGGCTCCCTGGTCGAGGATGGCCAGGGGGAAATTGACGAAGCCGCGGAACCCTCCGCCGGCAAGGTGGCAAAGGCTCGCTGAGGATTTCTCTATGGCACGACGAGACACACAGGCGCTGACAGAACGCGAGGAGCTCCTCCTCTCCCGGTACTTCGACGGCGAGTGCGGCTTCCTCGATCGACGTCGTGCCGAGCGTCTCCTTAAGGCCAGCTCCCCTGCCCGGTCGTTCCTTGAGTCGCTTTCAGCTATCGGGCTTGAGTGCCGCACGGGTGCGGCTGCCGCTGATACGCCGGACTTATGGGGCCGCATTGAGGCGCGCATCGAGGCAGAGGAGCGTGCAGCCCTCTACCTCGGAGAGCGCCGCGCCGAGGCCGAGCGACCGTCGTGGGTTGAGAGGATCCGGTCTCAGCAGGCTATCTTCGGCGGCCTGACGGGCGCGGTTGTTGCCGCGGGAGTTCTGCTCGTGGCCTCACCGCCAGCAGATCTTGGCGCTCCAGGGTCAACACCGCCGGCGGCGAGCTTCAAGCAAGCGGCGGTTGGGGGGGTCGAAGCGCGTCCGGCCTCGTTCTCGCCGTCATCCCAGTCGGCGATGGAGGTAGACTGGATGCGGTCAAACGGCTCGCTCAAGCTCATTCCTAACCCATCCGGCAAGTCAGCGACGATCTGGGTTCGGCGCCGACAGGGCTTTCCCGCTGGCCTCCGTGCCGCCACCGCTGCTCCTCTTCTTTATGCGACCCCGTATCGTGCTCTTGACGGGGAGCGCCAAGACCTGTCGAAATAGCCCGATATGATTCTCCGACTCCCTCGAATCCCCCAGCTTCCTGCCCATGCCCTAACATCCCTCATCGCTGCCGTGTCGTGCTCGTTCCTGGAGCCGTGTGTCGCCGAAGAGGGCGAGTCCGTTAGCATCTCTGTAAGGGCGATCCAGGCCTCGCAGCCAATTGAGGACGGTCAGGAAGATGCGGTCTCGATTCCGGCGCCGAAGCTGGCGGGCTCCCTCTCTGACATCGCGCCCAAGCTCTCGCAGCTGCCGTTCGGCGAGTTTACCCTGCTAGCCTCAAAGAATGAGGTTCACTCCCTCAAGAAGCGCGAGACGATGAGCCTCCCGAATGGGCAAACGCTGACCCTTCGCCCAATGTACCTGGACCACAAGCGGGTTGGGATGTGGCTCAGTTGGCGCGAGTCTGACGGCAGCGAGATCCTCAACACCCGCGTCCACTTCGACACGGATGACGCGGTGCTTACCGGAACGGACTGCGCCAACAACAAGGGGCTTATTCTGGCCATAAAGGCGGTGCCGGTTACGGGCGCGGGAAAATAGATCCCCCCTGGGCTCCCTTTTTTGTCACCGTGTCAGCCTGCCAACCCTGCGTGGGGTACGAGATGCCCGCATTCAGGCCGCCTAAGGCATTGAAAGCCCTCTCCTCCCCCATTTAAGGCTCAAGTTTAGGGGCCCTTCTGCCGCCCTTCCCTGCTGGAACAGTTCATGCTTCGCAATCGGCTGTACGGGGTTGCCAAACCGACAAACCACTAGCCGCCAGGAGGCCTCTCAATGTCAAAGTTCAACAAGGAACTGCCAGAGCTGACCGAGGAAGAGGTTGCCTTTGAGATGATTGAGATCACCAGCGACGACATCGACTCGCTGGCGCGCGCCTTCAGCATGATCAACGACCTGTGCCGAGAACTTAGCGAAGAGATCGCCGGTCGGCCGGCCATACCTCCTGAGTCAGAGATCCACTAGCTTGCACCAACCCAGGCTCGCCGCCCGTCGGCAGAAAGTTGGCTAATGAGCCTCGGCTCCAGGAGGCTCGGGGCAGTGGGCCCTTCTCTCCTCCAGCATCGCACGGCACACGGAGCTCTCAACCTGAGAGAAATCCTCGTACCACTCGCCGACACTAGAGAGCTCGCCCTCCGGAACCCGGTTGGCGCACACCACCCGGTACCCCATCTCCTCTATCTCGGCACACGTGTCCTCGGGGCCGACTGGGATCGCCACGATGATGCGGTGCGGCTTTTGCAGCAGGACCGACTTGAGAGCAGCCTTCATCGTGGCTCCAGTTGCTAAGCCATCATCAACCAGCACGGCTGTCTTTGCGAACGCAGAGAGGGCCGGCGTACTGCCGGAGCGCAGCGTGCCTTCAAGCTGCCGCGCCTCTCGGAAGGCGCGCTCCTTGTGCGCGCGAAGCTCCGCTTGAGTGATCCCCCGTCCGAACAGCACGGTGTCGTTCCACACAACGCTGCCATCCGCAGTAGCCGCACCACATGCAAGCTCCGCGTGTCCGGGCGCGCCTATCTTTCGCACGACAAGCACATCGAGCGGAGCGCGCAGTGCACGGGCGACCTCAAGCGCGACGGGCACCCCTCCCCGCGGAAGGGCCACCACGAGGGGATCTACCAGGGACGGTTCACACGCTATCACGGCCGCTAGAGCCCGTCCGGCCTCACGCCGGTTGCTATACCTCTTCTGCATGGCGCGCGGGATACTAGGCGCTCGAGGGCAGCGGCGCCCATGATCTGCATTACTCCCCCCTTTCATTTGGTCAATTCAGGGTGTTAGCAACCCGCCACCTGCGCTGAATACCGCGCTCTATTCGCTGCATCCTAACCCTTTGAAAGAACAGGCAAGGCGCCCAGTTCCAGCCCAACAGTTGACGCAAGGGGATCGTGGTCATGATCAGAGTGCTTAACATCATAGAGTCCATCTCCCTCGGAGGGGCAGCGCGAACAGTCTTCGGCACCTCAAAGTACTCGGCGCAACTCGGTCCCTTCAAGCACTCCCTTGTCTCGCTCGCCCCACAGCTCGACGACCCGGCAGCATGCCTGATTGCTACCGAGTGTGGAATCGAATTGCTGCGTCCCACAAACTACAGCGAGCTGCTCAGGCTCGTGGCGGATCACGACATCGTGCTCGTTCAGTGGTGGAATAATCCCGAGGTTGACAACTTGCTCCGTACCCAGCTCCCGCCATGCAGGCTCGCAGCATGGATCCACATCGGCGGCCACCACGACCCACAGGGCATTCCAGATGCGCTTATTCCCTTTCTCGATTTTGCTATCGCCGGTAGTCCCTACACGTACGAAAGCGCAGCTTTTGCCTCTCTCTCGGACGGCGTTCGCTCGGCGAAGACCGCTATGGTGTACGATGCCACCGATTTTGCGCGCCTCGCGGACGTGCGAAAAGTGCCTCATGAGGGGTTTAACATCGGCTACATCGGCACCGTGGACTTCTCCAAGATGCACCCAAACTACGTGCGAATGTCGGCCGAAGCTCGCATTCCCGGCGCGCGCTTTATCGTGTGCGGGCCCGGCGGCGAGCAGGACACGATACGGGCCCAGGCAGCCCAGCTCGGAAGGGCAGACAGCTTCGACGTGCGCGGCATGGTGCAGGACATCGCCCCGGTGCTGTCAGCTCTCGACGCCTACGGCTACCCGCTCTGCGAGGAGAACTACGCCGCGGCAGAGCTTAACCTCCAGGAGGTGATGTTCTGCGGCATCCCGCCGGTTGTCTTTTCATACGGCGGCGTTAAGCACCTCGTTGTTGACAACTTCACTGGCTACATCGTCCGAACCGAGCAGGAGTACGCGCAGGCGCTTGAGCACCTCTTCAACAGCCCCTACGACCGCGCCCGCATCGGCCGGAACGCGGCTGAGTACGCACGCCAGATTTTCGGCGCCGAGCACGCTGCTCGCAAATTGAACCCCCTGCTTGAGTCGATCATGCGGGGCGAGAAGCGATCACGGGCGCCCTTCGGCTCGGTGTCTTCCGTGGCCTCGCCCGCCAGCACACCCGGGGCCGCGCGGTTCCTTGAGTCGCTGCGCGACTCTCGGGAGCCATTCAACGCAACGCTTCAAGGGGGAGATCTCCCGTCGCTCTTCGGGGCTGACGCGCGCATCATGGCCGCAAGCACGCTCCTTAAGCGCGGCGGAGTCAAGAACTACCGGCGTTTCCACTCCACCGACCCTTCCCTCTGCTTCTGGTCTGGGCTCGCCAGCCTTGGAGAGGGAAAGGCGATGGAGGCTCTCGCCGAGTTTGTCGAGGCGCTGCGCAACAACTTTCCGCACTGGCGTCCGTGGTGGTATGTTGCGCAGCTCTCACACCAGCTTGGCCACTATGAGCTCGCCAGGCAAAGCGTCGCCCAGGTTCGCGCTCTCGCGCCGGATTTCAAGGGGGCGCAGGAGCTTCAGGTTGCGCTTGAGTCGTGCGCCTAACGGGAGGGCCCAATGGAAGACTTTACTGACTCGCAACGCCGCGCAGCGATGGTTCAGGCCTTCATTCTGCAGGCCACCAAGCTGCTCCAGGCCGGCTCGCACGAAGAGGCCTACCAGGCAACCTTGTGGGCTAAGAGCTTGCAGACCCCTGTGATCAACCTTGAGATGATCCGTGCGGCATGCTTCATCAACATGCAGCGGCTGCGCGACGCAGCTGACGCCCTTCAGGAGGAGCTGCGGCTCTTCCCCGGCAATAGTGAGGCCCAGAAGCTTCTCGATCAGCTACAGCGCGGTGTCACCTCATCCAGCAAAAAGGATGCTTCCGGCAAGCCACCGAGAGACGGCACCTCGTAGCCCACTCGTGCGTCAACTGCCGCAGCCAGGGCCCTGTGCTCCTCCCCGGCCCCGCGAAAAGCCTGAACCCGACAGATTCAGACTCATCCCGACCAGCAGTGGCTTCGCAAGCTCGCAATTAGGTGCCCGCTGTGATAACACCGCCGATCACCGCGCCTTTTTGCGCGAACGTGGCTACACCTCATGGCCTTTATCGAGCGCTCACAATCTGCACAAACTGGCCCGGAGCGGCCGGAGGGCACTGGCCAGCAGCGCCCCGAGCCAGCTCCTGGGGACGCGGGGATGCCCGTCGAGCAGCTGCAGATAAGCAGGGCCTCGCAGCAGCCTGATGGCGCAGCAGAGCACACACCCCAAGAGACCCCTCCCGAGCGGGCGGTGAGTGAGCTGATCGCCGCAACAGGCAACCGCTCGCTCGTCAAGGACTACATTCGGAGCATCACGGAGGCGTGGAGCCAGACGAAGAGCACTTGGGCCGCACGGCTCGGCTTCACGACGGCGGGGGCAGTCATGCTCGTGGCGAGCTCGTATGCTACCTCAAACACCCTTGGCATCGCCGCTGAGGCAGCGAGCGATCCCTCAATCGTAAACACCGTGTCGTGGTGGCTTGCAGCCAGCATCGTGACTGCCGTCGCCTATCGCTACTTTCAGTACCGGGAGGACCGCGCCGCAGAGTACCATGCCGAGAAGATAGAGCCCTACCTGTCAGACTCAATCTTCGACGCAACCACAAAGCTTCCCCTTGAGGTGCTCGACCGGCGCGACGTCTCAAAGATCCTGACTCAGGTGCGGCGCAACGAGCTGTCGATTAAGGCCCTCGTCGAGGGGACCTTCTCAGGCAGCAAGCAGGCGATTGAGCTGGCGGTCACAACTGGCGCAATTGTTCTGAGCGGCCACGGGATGTGGACGCTGCCGATCTTTGCGGGGGGACTGATCGCCTATCGGTGTGCGGTGCGGTGCTCAGCCCGATCTATCGAGGCAGAGAACGAGGCCTCAGGGGTGGATCATCGCGTCAATTACGGCCGCACCTCGCTCTTGAGCACAAATGGGCTAACGGACCTCAACCTGCTCGCTGCCTCGCGCCGGATGGTCGATAAGGTGATGAACCTGGCGCGATCGAGCTACGCCCTGCGGCGTGCGGCGGCGACAAAAAACCTCCTCGATGACCTCATTTCTGACTACGGCTGCGAGGCGCTCGTGTCAGCCTCGTACGTAGGAGTCGTGCTTGGGACCATGGCGGGTGAGATCTCGCCCGCGACATGCTTGTGGCTCGTCTACTCGCTCTACTCTATCAAGGGCGACATTAACCTGCTCTCAGACCTCTTCAGCCGCCAGGTGACCAAGCTTGAGTTCGCCTCCTTGCGCTACCAGCTTCTCCAGCTCTCTGACACCCTCAATGACGGCAAGAGCTTCCAGACGCTTGACACCGCTCCGGACGTCATCCTTGAGGACGTCCGGCTGCGCTACCCCGGCGCGCGGAAAGACACCCTGAATATCCCTGGCAAGATCGTGATACCGGCCGGCTCTAAAGTCGGCATCATCGGTCCCAACGGCGCAGGCAAGTCCACCCTCGTGAAGCTCCTCTCGGGGCGGCTCGAGCCCTCGGCCGGCCGGGTGGTCATTGGGGGCCACGACCTTCGGACGAGCCGCATCTTCGGTGCGCACCTCACCCAAGACTACGAGGCCTTTCCAGGACTCTCAGTTGAGGAGATCATCGAGCTGGGCACACGTGCGCGCGAGGGCGCAATGTCAGCCGACGAGGTTGTGGATGCCCTCGGGATCCGCAAGGTTCTCTTCCATGACAAGCCAAACGGGGTCAAGACAATCAACGGGGCCCAATTTGAGGGGGGCAAAAGCTTCTCTGGCGGGCAGCAGCAACTCATCCGGATCGCCAGCACTATCGCCACCGGCGCAAAGTTCTGCTCGCTTGATGAGCATACCGCTAAGCTCGACCCCGACATGCAGATCGAGATTAACCGTGCCCTTTTTGAGTTCCCGGGCGATCGCACCTTTGTGCTCGTAACCCATAAGCTCGACCAGCTAAGGAACTGCGACATCGTGATCGTCCTCGGGGGCGGCACGATCCGCGAATACGGCAGCCATGCTGCACTCCTTGCAAGCGGGGGGGAGTACGCGCGCGTGTACCGCAAGCAGGCCGAGGCCTACTTCGACGAGTCACGGCGCGGCTCGCTTGAGTTTTAGCCCTGCCTCCGTCTAGCACCTTGCGCCGAGGGGATGACGACCATCATGGTCCAGGCAAGCTGCAAATGGCACGCTCCTCTGACAAATGGCGACACTATTCACCGTGCCCGACTCGGAGTACCGGAACCTCGGCGGCTCCCTGTCGAGGCGGGCGGGGTTGGCGGGCCTCCTGCTCGCTGCACTGCTGGGGGCGGCGCTCTCAACTATCATCAACGAGCCCTTCGAGGGGCGGCTCCAGGCGGTTGTAATTCTGGGGGCGGCGGAGGCACTTGTGGTTTGGCTGCTCGTGCGCGCAGCAGCCCTTAACTGGCGGCACCACCGCTCCCCTCTTCCGCCCGCGCTCCTCGCAGCGATCTCTCGGCGGCG
>JAFMJG010000052.1 GCA_017853605.1 bacterium | reverse complement strand
AAGGACAGCTATCGAGCCTCGAACCGTTGCCCTGTCGACCCCGTTTGCGGTGGCGGAGAGCTGCTCATCGCCGGGAGTTGGGGAATCCTTGGTGCGCGATGTGGTTGGAACCTGCAGGTCGAGCGGCATCTTAAGGCTCCCTCCTTGGAGCACTAAGCACTAGGAAAATCCTTTAGTGGGGGTATGGAGTTTTGGGAGAGGGACGTTTCATTAGCAGCTTCATGTGGAGGGGCTCGCGTCAGTCACCACGGCTCCGAGACGAGAAGCTGACAATGGTGCAACTCCGGGTAAATTCTCAAGGCAGGCAGGCACCTTACGGGATGTGTCCTGCGGGGCAGAAACTCCCGCTGTGGGTTATCGGTGTGCCCGGGCTGTGAGGCGCCCGCCCTTCAGAAAGGGATTCAGATAGCGGGGCTGTGTGGCCTTCGAAGCAGGGGGACCTTTAGACCGCAGAGTGCGTCCCGGAGTGTAAAAAGATATACTATCAGTATATCTTTAATATGGTAAAAGTATTGATTAGTTGTGATTGGGTAGGATCCGTGTACGGAGAGGCAAGGAAACTAGATGAAGCTTAAAGCGTACCGAGCCACAGTGGGTCTTACCCAGTCGAAGCTCGCAGAGCTGGTGGGGGTTAGCGAGCTATCGATAGTCAAGTACGAGTCGGGCGCCACTATTCCCTCTGCAGACACGATGCGCAGGATCTACCAGGTGTCCTCGGGCGCGGTGACCCCCAACGACTTTTACGCGCTCCAGGATGTGGCGCTCACAAAGCCGCTCGGGAGCGTCCCCGCCGCAGCCCAGCACGAGAGCCGCACAGCAGTGGGGCTCATGAGCGGGACCTCGATGGATGGCATAGATGCGGCGCTCCTCGTCACCGATGGCCAGAGATTCATTCAAGAGCGTGGCAGCCACTCGCTGCGCTACACGCCCGCGTTCCGCAAGGAGCTCAAGCGCGCAGAGCAGGCGGTGCGCGAGGCGCGTGGCGATCTCGCTGCCGCGAGGGCCTCTTTCCGCGGGCTCGACGAGGTGGTGCGCGAGTCCACGGACCTGCACGCCCAGGTGGTTGAGGAGCTGCTCGAGGGGGAGGGGCACCGGGCCTCGCAGATCGATGTGGTTGGCTACCACGGCCAGACTCTCTACCACCGTCCGGCAGATCGGGTGACGGTCCAGGCTGGCGATGGTGAGCGGCTCGCAAAAAGGCTTGGTATACCCGTTGTTTTTGACTTCCGCAGCAACGACGTGCGCCATGGCGGGCAGGGCGCGCCCTTTGCCCCGCTCTACCACGAGGCGCTCGCCCTGCAGATGGGGATTGCTCCGGTGTGCGTTGCAAACTGCGGCGGCATATCGAACATAACGATCATCTCGGGCCGCAGCGCAGAGCTGAGCGCCTTCGACTGCGGCCCAGGCAACGGCCTGATCGACCGTTTCGTTGCCGCGCGCACGGGGAAGCCCTGCGACGAGGACGGAGTTTTTGGCCTTCAAGGGCGGGTGCACGATAGGGTTCTGGCAGCGTTGCGCAGCTCAGCAGTGCGCACGGCTGATGGCGCCGACTACCTCATGCGACCGCCGCCCAAGTCGCTCGACATCAACGATCTTGTGCTCGTGCCTGAACTGGAGGGGCTCACCCTGCAGGACGGCTGCGCGACCCTTGAGGCCTTCACTGCGGCGTGCATTGTGGAGAGCCTGGCGTGGATCGAGCAGCGTGGCATCCCAGTGCCGCTCCTCTGGGTGCTCGGCGGGGGAGGCTGGAAGAACCCGGTGATCGTCCGGGAGCTCTCTGCCCGCTTGCGGGAGAGGCTTGGGGACGGTGTCCGGATGCAGCATGCGGAGGCTGTTGGATGGAACGGGACCGCGCTCGAGGCCCAGATCTTTGCCTACCTCGCGGTTCGATCGCTGCGGGGCCTCCCGTTAAGCATCCCAGGCACTACCGGAGTGCCAGAGCCCCTAACGGGTGGAGTGCTCGCAAAGCCGTAAGGCGGTAATGAGCATGATTGGGGCCGTGCTGCCCCCGGGCGAGTACGATGAGCGCCCCCTGGTGTGGCGTCGCCGCGAATCTGGTATACCCCTCGGCCAGCAGCCTGCGCTGCCCAGGGCAGCGACAGGAAAGTCTCTAGGGAGGGATATACCGTGAAAAAAGCCCCAACTTCATACGACTACGACCTTATCGTCATCGGCTGCGGTCCGGCGGGCCAGCGGGCGGCGATCCAGGCCGCCAAGATTCGCAAGCGCGTTGCTATCATCGATAGCCGAGAGGTCGTCGGGGGCGTGTGCGTCAATACCGGCACCATACCGAGCAAGTCATTCAAGGAGGCGGTCCTCTTTCTGACCGGCATTCGCCAGCGCAACATTTATGGGGCCGGGTTCCGGGTCAAGACCGACATCCAGATGGCAGACCTCACGCTGCGCTGCAACCACGTCATGCAGGTTGAGATCGAGACCATCAAGAACCAGCTCCAGCGCAACAGGGTGGATACGCTGTACGGGCACGCCGCTTTTGTTGGCCCGCACACGGTTGAGATCGTCTCGTCAGCTGGCACGACCCGGAAGTCGGCCGAGAGGTTTGTGGTGGCGGTGGGTGCGCGGCCGTACAGGCCGCCGAACGTTGAGTTCAATGGCTCGTCTATCTTCGACAGCGACGACGTGCTCAACCTCAAGAAGCTGCCGCGCGACCTCACGGTAGTCGGAGGCGGGGTCATCGGAACCGAGTACGCGTCGATGTTTGCGGCGCTCGGCGTCAACGTAACGATGGTAGACCAGCGCAAGCGCCTGCTGGGCTTTGTGGATGAGGAGCTGATCGACTGCTTCCACTACCAGATGCGCAGCATGGGCGTGCAGCTGCGGCTCGGCGAGGAGGTGGCGAGCTGCAAGTCCCGCGAGGACGGGCAAGTTGTCACGGTGCTCAAGAGCGGCAAGGTTATCGTGTCTGACTGCGTGCTCTACTCAGCCGGGCGCGTGAGCGCCACAAACGATCTCGGCCTCGACAAGCTTGGCCTTGTGGCGGACGAGCGGGGCAAGCTCGCCGTCAACGACAATTTTCAGACAGAGGTGTCCCACGTGTATGCGGCTGGCGACGTGATCGGCTTTCCCGCGCTTGCGTCCACGTCCGCGCGCCAGGGGAGGCTTGCGACCTGCCACGCCTTCGGGATTGAGGAGCAGAGCATGGATGTGCCGCTCCCCTTCGGCATCTACGCGATTCCCGAGATATCCTACGTGGGGCGAAACGAGGATGAGCTCACGCGTGAGGGAGTGCCGTACGAGTCGGGGATCGCCCGCTACCGCGAGATCGCCCGGGGCCAGCTGCTGGGCGACGTGAACGGGATGCTCAAGGTGCTGTTTCACCGCGAGTCGGGGGAGGTTCTCGGGGTGCACATCATCGGCGAGTACGCCACTGAGCTGATCCACATCGGGCAGGCGGTGATGGCGCTCAAGGGGGGGCTTAACTACCTCAAGGACGCAGTTTTCAACTACCCGACGCTGGCAGAGTGCTACAAGGTCGCGGCGCTCGACGGCTACAACAAGCTCAGGAAGTGAGGCGCGCCAGCGCCCGGCTACACGAGCCGCTGCGCGGCGGCGAGCTGCTCGGGGGTGCCGATGTCGATCCACTGCGCCGTGGGGCACTCAACGCCCCACACCCGTTGCGTTGACCGCGCGGCAGCGAGGTAGGGCTCGATAATCGAGAACGCTGGCCGCTCTGGCATGTGGCGGAAGAGCTCGTGCGACGCGACGCTGATCCCGCAAAACCCGAGCAGCTCTCCACCCTGCGGAGCGGGCGCATTTTCTCCCGTCCACCCGAGGAGCTGCCCGTCGCCGCCGAGGTAGAGCCCGCGCGAAGACTGGCGCCGCAGCACCGCGAGCGTTCCGATCGCCCCCCGTGCCCGATGAGAGGCAACGAGAGCCCCAAGATCTATCGAGCTGAGGACATCGGCGTTGTGAATGAGAAAAGCCTCCTCGCCTGCGAAGAAAGCAGCGGCCCTCTTGACTCCCCCCCCGGTGTCCAGCAGGGCAGCCTCGCGAGAGAACTCGATCTGGAGCCCGAACCCGCTGTTGCGGGCAATATAGTCCACTACCTGCTCGGCGTGGTGGTGGACGTTGATCGTGGCAGCTGTAACCCCTGCGGCGCGCAGGCGCGAGATGACGTGTTCCAGGATCGTAGCCGGGCCAACACGCATGAGGCACTTCGGCGTGGCCTTGGTTAGCTCTCCCAGCCGGGAGCCGAGTCCTGCAGCGAGGATCATGGCTTTCATGCGTGACCCCCAGCTACGGCAGGAGCCCCTTACGGGCCAAGTTGTCGTGAATGACAGACGGGCGGACAGCGTCCGCGAACGTCGCCTTGAGGTGCGATGCGAGCTCCTCGGCCATAAACACTGAGCGGTGCTGCCCTCCAGTGCAGCCGAAGCTCACGTTCATGAGGGTAAACTCTCTCGCAATAAAGTTGCGGACGGCAGGCTCAATGAGCGAGAAGACAGAGGCGCGAAACTGCGAGACCTCTATGCGCTGGCTGAGGTAGCGACGCACCGCCTCGTCGAGGCCTGTCTGGCTCTTAAACTCATCCTCCCTGCCGGGGTTGGGCAGGGAGCGGCAATCGAACACGAAACCGCCCCCGTGCCGTCCCCCCTCAAGAGAGAAGAGGTGGGCCGGGATCGGCTCCTTGAACGAGAAGCTCGTGATTTCGACTAGCAGAGGCGATGGGGGCGTGGTCATGAGGTGAGGTCCGATTGCCGCGTATGCGCATCCAGAAGCGCTTTTGCGCAATCATGGAGCCCATGCAGCTTTATGGCAAGCTCCTGGCCTTCGAGCTGCTTGAGGAGCGTTGCAAGGGCGGCCGGGATGCTGCGCGCGAAGTACTCCTTTTTCTGCACCAGCCCCTGGCGCCCGTACACGC
The DNA here is from genome assembly GCA_017853605.1 of bacterium. Taxonomy (GTDB): domain Bacteria; phylum Bdellovibrionota_C; class UBA2361; order UBA2361; family OMII01; genus OMII01. The sequence goes on along the minus strand of JAFMJG010000052.1, from coordinate 13,887 downwards.
CGAGCACGCCAAGCATCCGGGCGATGATGAAGGTTGGATAGAGCCGCAGAAAGTCACTGCGGCCCTCGAAGCCGAGCTGCTCAGCTGCGGACAGGTAACGCTCAAGGAGCTCAGATCGCCCATCGTCAGGGAGCCGGGCGCTTGACTGAAAGAGCATGGAGGCCACGTCGTACTGGAGGGGACCGGGCATTCCGGACTGGAAGTCGATGAAGAAGGGCTCGCCGTTCACGAGCATAATGTTCCGCGACTGGAAATCCCGGTACAGGAAAAACGCGCTTGCGGGCTCCGCGAGGGCAGCCAGCAGCGCTTGGAGGTCCCCACGCACGGCTGTTGAGTCAAAGGCCGGCATGAGGCGGGTGAGGAAGTCCTTGAGGAACGAGTCGAGGTCGCGGCGCAGTGCAGCCGAAAATGTGCCGGGAGACGCCTGGCATTTTGAGAAGTCGAGGGTCGTGGCCGCCTCGATCTGAAAGCGGGGGAGGAACTCGATTGACTTGCGGTATGCCTCCACCGCCGGCGCCGGAAAGGAGCTGCGGGCCTCGGCACGCGAGGACTCAAGGAAGTCGAGCAGCGTCGTGTCGCCAAGATCGTCCTCGAGGTACACCCCGAGGGCAGGCTTGTAGGCATGAATCTCGGGAACCGGCAGTCCGAGCGACCTAAAGTGGCGGGCAAGGAACACAAATGTGTCGTTCTCAGGGCGCGACTCGTTGTAGACGGCGATAAGCGAGGTATCGCCGTGCGTAAGGCGGTACATGCGCCGCTCCGAGGCGTGCGGGCGCAGCGTCGTCACCGAGGTTGGGGCGGCGCCGGCTACCTCGTAGAAGCACTGCGTGACGATCTCTTCCTCTCGGGCATTTGGCATGGGCGGAGTGTAGCAGGGCAGGGGCGAAACGTCTCCTGCTGCGTGTCACCGGCACGAGCAGCACTAATGACGCGGCATTCCCCAAAAAACCTTAGCGTATCTGGCGAGATAGGGAGTTGGGCTGTGCATTGCAGCAAGCGGATGTCGAGCGCTCAGCGTGCCCGGTAGCAGGCCCGAGAGGCGCAAGGGCAAGCCGATGGCTAGCGGCTCAAGCGGTGCAGCCTTTGCCGCAGCGTGCGCACGCGCTTTCGCAGCTGAGAGACGCGCGCGCGCAGCTCTGCTGGCGACGCTGCCACATCAGGAACCGGAAGGCCTATGGAGGGGTAGTCGCCGGGCTCAGTCGGGCTCACCGTCTCGCCGAGCGCGGCGCACGTTGAGCGCATCGCCTGTAGTGCTCCGTCGTAGAAGCACTCGCCAGGCTGGACGATCTGGCGAACCGGCTCCTCGTCGATCGGTCCGGGCATCAGGACCCCGATCTCGCCTGTCGAGGTGATGTAGGAGTCCAGCTGGATTTCAGCGCACATGATCTCGTCAGCAGCTGCTGCTTGGGCGGCTGCGAGCGCCGCAGCGGCGGTTGCGACGATGAATGGGGAGAGTCTCATGGGCACCTCGTTTCAGTGGGGTTCTCGGCATTCCTTGAGATGCAGGGCCGGTGCCTCAGGCATGGGGAATATTTCATGAAAATCTAAGGCCTTGCTGAAAGCCGGAGTGGTCCGTGGCAGGCCCTGCAACGCGATGAATGCACTGGGCTTTTGAGCTTTTTTAGGCTTGCCGGGGAAGCCCTTCAAAAAACGAAAGCGAGGGTCAACTCTCGGGATTTGGGGTGTGGAGAGGCTGCCAAGAGCGCGCAACTGGAGGCTGTTGGCCGGTGGTCTCTCTCTCTTCGGCGCTCTCCTGTGCCCCTGCTTGCCGCTACGTCAGTGGTGGTTGCGTCGGCACCTGCGGCATTGAGAGATCCTCTAGAGGGGAGCTGGCTACGCTCGCTGCGGGCGAACTCCTGCTGTGAAAGCCGCGCAGCGGCTCGGGCACCTCCTCAAGGAGCATAAGGGGAGTCTCTGACGACGGGACGAAGCCTATCCGCACCGCCTCCTCATAGAGCTGCACGAGCCGGGATCGGGTCTCGGTAGGGAGGAGCTGGATCACATGCGCGGGGTCCTCTGTTACCCTGTTCTCCTGCCGGCGGTGGGCCTCGTTGTCCTTTACGAGCTGGTCGCGAAGGGTCGCCCCGATCTGGGCCCGCAGCATTTTCCGTCTCTCCTCCGGCAGGTCAGCAGAGGCGAACTGCTCCTGCAGAATCTTGCTGGGCCCATGCTGCTGCGAGGCGTGCCGGTTGATGAAGGAGCGACCGATGTTGAACCACTCAGCTTGCGACAGGTACACTGCATCCCTGGTTGCAGCCGCAAGCGCACGCTCGTCGTCACTGCTGGCGAACGCAAAGATCGCCGGCAGCTCCCTCTCCATGTACTTGGCGTTCTGGATAAGGCGATAGTTTGACATGTAGCGGAAGGGAATAGCTCCTGGGGCTGGCTCGGTCTCTGGGCCGTCCTCGGGGCGCGCCTTGGGGGCAAAGAGGTGCAGCCGGCTGTCCTTCAGCTCTCGGCGCGTAAAGCGCATAAAGTGCCTGAGCCCCTGGAGGTGCTCAATGACCTTGACCGAGTTGCCGATGAACCGCGAGCGCTGGCCCTCATGGCCGGCCTTGAGCTCGGCGAGATCGTAGAGCTGCAGCGCAACCTCGACGGCAGGCGCGATGTGGGCTGGAAGCGGGGAGAGGCGCTGCCGCTCGCCATGCTCGCTAATCACGCGCGCTAGGTTCGATATGTCGGCGGCGGCGATGCCGCGGGGCCCGATCTGCGCCTCCTCGCGGAAAGCCTGCACAAACTCGTAAAAAGCGGCTGGGCTTTGGGGAACGCTCGATGCCGACCGGTAGGCCTCAGTCAGGCAAATCCTGAATATCTCGCGCTCAACATCGGGCATCTCGCTGACGTGGTCGTGAACTGCCCGCTGCGCGAGTGATGACAGCTCCCCGAGTATCTCGCCCATGTCGTGGACAAGGCACCCAAGCGTGATGGCGATGCGCAGGTCCTCGGCCCTTCCTTCGCCAAAGCTCTCTCCGAGGAGCCCCGCCCTGCGGAAGATCTCGTTGGCAAGCACCATGGCGTGGCAGGAGTGCGCGGCAGAATTTTCTGCCTGCACCGGATCGATGTGCACATCGCCGCCAAAACGCCGAGAGTTAGAAAGCTCCACGAGCATGTACGAGAAAGCGTGCCGATCAACGTCGTTAAGGCCAAGCTGCAACAGGGTGTTCAGCGTGTCGAGAGCCGAGTGAAAGTCCGGGTTGCCATGCTCATGCCCGCAGCACACCACTATCTGGCGGGTGGTGACGGGGTAAAAGTCAGCTGTCACCGCGGGCCGGGGCGAGGAGGGGCCGGCGAAGGCGCTCTGCTCTTCTTTAGCTGGATTGGCGTTATGGCCAGGCGGGCTAAACTTCATGCGGTCGAGCATATTGGGTGCGTGCGTAATAGTAAAAAAGCCCCGGTCCTCCCAGAGGTGGTATGAGTTCGAAGCAGTCTGTATCTCAATTTTAGTTAACCAGAAATCCCGCGCGGATGCTAGAAAAGCCTCCGGGCTGGGAGGGGGCCGTTCGATGGTGCCGGACCGTTTTTCTTGGTCGAGAGAGGAGGCTGGCTCAGGATTCATCAGCCGCTTGGCGCGCGCGCTGCTTCACTCGCTGCGTGGAGACCCTTCAGTCATACAGAACGAGCTCTCGTGCCTCTCGTTGTCTTGTTGCGAGGAGTCGATTCGTATCGCGCGCATGCGGGTCGAGAGCATCACCAGCCAGATCGGGGAGCTCTCAGTCCTGGGGACCCCAGCGCGCCACGAGGTCGTTCCTCTCGCCCAGGTTGCGCCTGGCGGGCTTTCAAGCCAAGCCTTGGTGAGGTGTGACGTGCGGGCGCTCCAGAGGGCGCTCGCGGCCCCGGCGCGCCTCCTGCGGAGCGCTCCGCGCTCGGTTGCGTGGGCGCCTCCCGGCACCCTTTCGATCTCGTTTTCCTGCGGGGCTGGGGAGCCGGCCGAGTTTCACTCCCTGAGCAGCTTTGCGGGGGAAATGGCAGGGGAGCGGGAGATTGTGCCAGCAGCGGTTGCCGACCTTATTCTTTGCGCTCATGGGCTGAGTGCGCGAGTCAGGCACGAGCCGGGGCAGGTTACGGTTGAGGTGAGCGGGCTTGCCGCCTGCTCGCCTGATGCAGCGTGAGGGGCGCGTCGATGGCGGATATTATGCTTATTGATGACGATGCAGAGCTCGTTCAGGGGCTGGCCCGCGCCCTGCGCCCACGCCTGGCCGGGCTCTCACTGTGCGCGTTTGGCTCGCCCGACGCTGCGCTGGCCTCTGCAACGAAGGAGGATCCCCGTGCTGTCCTTCTTGACCTGTGCCTTGATGACCGCGTCGGGGTAGAGAGCGGCTTTGCGGTGCTCGCCGGGCTGCGAAGGCTCTGCCCACATGCGCGCATCGTGGTGCTCACGGGGCATGGGTCCGTAGAGCACGGGGTGCGCGCCATCTCGCTTGGGGCGGCGACCTTCGTTGAGAAGCCGGCTGACCCCATGCACCTCGCCGCGCTCCTGCGTGATGCCGTGGCCCAGTCGGACCTGCGGCGGGAGCACGCACGGCTTGTGGGGGCAGCAGGAGAGGGTGTGGTGGGGCTCCTCTCTGGAACAAGCGGCGCTATCAAGTCTCTCCGGCAGCACCTTCAGTTTGTGGCCTCCACGCCTCAGCCCGTCCTGCTGCTTGGGGAGACGGGCACAGGCAAGGGTGTGTGCGCGCGCATCATCCATGAGCTTAGCGCCAGGAGAGGCTCCAAGCTCGTGCACTACCACCCAAATTTTGGCGGCGGGGACATCGTGCACAGCGAGCTCTTTGGGCACCTGCGCGGCTCCTTCACGGGAGCTGCTGCATCACGGCGCGGCCTCGTGCTTGAGGCGGACGGCGGCACGCTCTTTATTGATGAGCTCGATGAGGTTCCCCCTGATTCACAGGTGAAGCTGCTCGACCTCGTTCAGGAGCGGCGCATTCGGGCGCTCGGGGCCGACTCATTCCAGGCCGTTGACTGCCGCTTCTTGGCAGCTTCGAACAGGGATATCGATGAGGCGCTCGCCACCGGCAGGATTCGCCGGGACCTCTACCACAGGCTGAGCGCCTGCGTCGTGCGGCTTCCGCCGCTGAGGGAGCGGCGCGAGGACATACCGCACCTTGCTCGGCTCTTTCTGGCGCGGCTGCGTGAGCGCGATGCGCTCAATGTTTTTGACGTGTCCAGAGAGGCGCTCGACGCCTTGGCAGCCCACGCCTGGCCGGGAAACGTCCGCGAGCTCCAGGGGGTGATTGAGACAGCTGCCTACCATGCTCATGCCTGCCAAGAGAGCGTTGTGGCGCCGCAAGACCTAAGCCTCCGGCCGCGGGAAGGCACGGATGTGCTGGGGGGGCTCTTGGCCGAGCGTGTGGCGCGCTTCAAGGCTGGCCTGATAGCGGAGGCTCTTCAGGCCGCGGGCGGGAACCAGGTTCACGCAGCCAGGCTGCTTGGTGTTGACCGCGGCACGGTGCGCAGGGCTATCGCCCGCTCTGCCGACGGCTTATGACGGGCGCATCATACGCTGATTGCGCTGCTGGATAGGCGCATCCTCCCTGTATCGAGCTCGATCCGCACCTTGAAGCGGCCGTAGCACGTCGTTGAGACCTGAATCTCTGCTGCGCCTCCGTCGAGAAAGAGAACGGCGATGCCACTTAGGGAGCTCGCCTCAACTCCCCGAGGCGCTCCCCGGTAGCGGCTTATGGCGCGCAGCGCCTCCTCTAGCGCAAGAGATCGGGGCTTAAGTCCTAACGCCAGCGCCGGCCAGTCATCCTCCAGCGCCCTAACGTCTTCCACAAAGGCATCAAGAGAGCAGAGCGTGCTCCCCCAGAACTCAAGCGCTGGACGGAGCTGCACCTGAACCGAAGAGAATGCGGGCCCGTGGCGGTGCACAGACCAGCCCGAGTCCGACAGGACGATGAAGTCGCCGTCGGCATTTCGTGCCTCTGCCAGGAAGTTTACGGTGAAGGCCCCTGCATCGGGCGCAGGCACCACGTGCTCTGAGTGGAGAAACACGGTGCTCGGCGTGCAGCTGCGCGAAGTCCCTTCGTCCCGCAGGAGGCGGCGCAGCTCAAACTTTGCCACCTCCGAGCACACTTTCTCTGAGGCAGAGAGTGGCGCGCGGGGCTCGGCGCCGAGGCTCTCTGCACGACTGAGGGCTGCGTGGGCCTTCACGAGCGCGCTCGTCCGCTCCTCGGGTGCCAGGGCTGGAGGAAGGGCGAGGCGCGCATCCGTTTGGCCGCTGCCGCATGCTGAAACTGCACCGGCCGCTTTAGTTGCTTGGGGCGACATAGGGCCAGCTATAGTACCAGACGTGCGCGCCCAGAAAAGGGGCAGCTGCCGCCCGGCAAACAGGGATTTAGGGCGGGGCAGGGGATGAGCGCGAGCCGGGATCAGCAGCGGTGCTACTAGCAAAAATGCCGTGTTGCGCTACACTCTCGGCGGCCGCGAAGCAGCACCCCTGGCCACGCAAGGAAGCCTTACTCGATGAAGCGCCTACTGGATGTCACAGCGTACGTTTCCGTGAGGGGGATCTTCACCATCCTCAGCGTGCTGCCGCAGGGGGCGCGCGTCTCGCTTTTCGCGGCGCTGTACCGGGCTGCGTTTCTCGTTGTGCCCCGCCTGAGGAAGGTCTCTGAGCGCAACTTGGAGATCGCTTTCCCGGGCAGCGATCCCGGCTGGTGCAGGAAGGTGCTGATCGCCAACATGCGCGAGATGGGCCGCCTGCTGGCTGACACGGTGCGCCTTCCAGTTCTCGATGCGGCCTGGGCCCGGGCGCACGTTCAGTGTGACTTCCTTCCTCGCTACCTGGAGCTGCTCGCCTCTCCGGGGGGCAAGGGGGTCCTGATTGCGACTGGGCACCTGGGGAGCTTTGAGCTCCTCGGGCACTCTATCGGGCTCTTTGGCCACCCGCTGTCAGCGATTGCGAGGAAGTTCCGCTCTCCGCTCCTCGATAGGTGGTGGACCTCGCTGCGGCAGGAGAGCGGCAACACGATCATCGACCGGCGCGGCGCCTTCAAGGCGATGGTGTCTGACCTCAACGCGGGACGCTCGGTTGCTGTCCTCTTTGACCAGAACGTGACTCGCAACCTCGCCGTGTTTCCCTCCTGGTTCGGCTTGCCTGCGGCCACGACTCGCGCATTTGCGCTGGCAGCGCTGAAGACCGAAGCGCCGGTCGTTGTGGCCTCTATCCGCTACTGTGGCGGCGATAACTACCGCATCGAGGCGCTTGAGTGCGACTGCTCCGACCTGTACCGCGACCAGGCACGCTCGACAGAGGAGAGGGTTTTTGAGTTGACCCAGCGAGTCTCGGACCACTACTGTCGCATGATAGCGGAATTTCCCGAGGGCTGGTTCTGGATGCATCGTCGCTGGAGCACGCGGCCAAGCGAGGGAGAGCGGAGCGTGTACGAATGACCGGCAGCGCGCATAGAGGAAGAGAAGAGGCTTGGGGCGCGGCGGTTGTGCTCGCGCTGCTCCTGCTGTTCCTCGCGCGCGCGCCGCTCTCTGCCAGCTTCTGGCTCGACGAAACCATCTCAGCGTGGATAATCACGGGCAGCGGGGAGGATGTCGCTAGGCGTGCCACGATCTACCAGGGCCAGTCGCCGTTTTACTACCTGCTCCTGTGGGCAGCCGCCGGCCTGACGGGGCATGGAGAGCTTGGGCTTCGGCTGCTCAGCCTCGCCTGCGGTGCAGCGGGCCTCGTTGTCGTCTATCAACTCGGCGTGCGGCTTGGGGGCGAGCGCCTGGCAGGGCTTGCGGCGGCCGCTGCGCTGCTCTGCATGAACTCCTTCCAGGATGCGGTCCTGAGCGCGCGGCCCTACGCGCTCGGTTTTGTGTCGGCATCCGCTTCCATCCTCCTCCTGCTTCAGTTGCGAGAGCGATTCTCTCGCGCACGAGCGTGCCTCTTCGTGCTTGCATGCATCGTGACGCTCTATGCACATTTTCTCTTCGCCGTGATCTTCCTTGCTCATGCATGGCATATCCTGCGGTGCCCGGAGTTGCGAAGGCGGATACTGCCGTGGGCAATCGGCGCCCTCGTGTGCGCGCTTCCCCTTGTGCCGCAGGCCAGCAACCTCTTTTCGCGGGGCGGCGGGCTGGTTTTTGCGAGCTCGCCGAGCCTAATGGGGCTTCTTGGGGGAGCCGTCCCTGTGCCGGCTGCTGTTGCGGGCATCGTCGGCATCACGCTGGCCCTGGTGTGGGGCGGGCGGCTTGCGGGCGCTCCTTGGCGCCGCGCCTCTTGGGCGTTCCTCGTGCCGTACATCGTTTTGCCGGTGGCGCTTTTCGGCGTGACGGTCCTGTGGCGCGGCGGCTCAATGTGGGTGCCCCGCTACTGGATGTGGCAGTCGGCGCCGTGGGCTGCATTGCTCGGCTCATTGCTCCTTGCATTTCAGGATGCGCGTTCCAGGCGCATAGCGCTTTCAGCCGCCGCATGCTTTTTTGCGCTTAGGCTCCTTACCCAGGTTCGGCACCTGGAGGACTGGCGTGGCGCGGCGCACGAGGTCGCCTCAGCACAGGGCACAATTGGCCTCTACACCGGTCTTATCGAGGTAGAGAGCGGCAGCGGCGGCACCGAAACAGAGTTCAGCGAGTACGTCAGGGCCCCGCTCAGCATATATGGCGTTACGGCGCCCATAGCCGTGATCGCAGCGTCGAGGGCCGATCGTGACGTGCAGCAGCTGCCGGCAAACACGGACTACCTGGTCGTCATGAACCGCCGCCTCGGCGATACGACCTCCCGGGAGGTGATAGAGGCGGCGGCAAAAGGCGCGGGGCTCGAGCTTGAGCCGCTAAGGCCGGGGCAGCTCGTGACGGCCTACCGGGCCAGGAAGCGCAGCTAGCTGGCGGCCCTGGGCGATGGAGGCTCCTCGCGGCCTCAACGGGCGGCGGGACAGACACACGCGGGATGGCTTCCTTGTGGCTGTGGCGCTGCCGACTGGCTTCCCGGCTCAACGAGGAATACGGCATCACCGAGGTCGAAGTGGTCGCAGTCGATTCCGTCCTCGCCCCCGTCGATCTCCAGGACGAGCTCCCTCTTTCCTGAGACCAGCACGGCCACCGGCACGGCCGAATCCCTGCTGGTCACCTCAGGAGACTGGAAAAGGATGCCCCCCTGCTCATCCCGGATGGAGAGAGTGATGGAGCCGCGAGGGGCACACTGCGTTGTGTCGATGTCCAGGCCAAAGGAGGCAGAGAACGCAAGCGCCCCAGCCGGGACCTGGTACCTCAAGAGAGTTGCGGCGTGACCGCCTATTCCAGTGGCAAAACTCGCGTCTCCGATCTTGAGCGGGCCTTTCAGCCACGACTGGTTCATCTGGGGGGGCGAAAATTTGGCATCGATCTCAAGAGGCTTGAGGCTTGAGAGAGGGACTGATTCCTTGCCGACGGGGAGGACAGCAACGGAGGCTGGCGCAGCCGGGGCCGGAGTGGGCGCAGGGGTAGGCAGCTCTGCGGGCTCGCCGAGAGCAAGCGCTGGCGAGCCTGCGCTCTTTGAGAGCACTAGGAACTCGTCGCTGGAGCGCCGCACAAGCCGCGCCTGGGCGCCCCGGTCAACAAAGGTTCTTGCCACAGGCAGGAATGGCTTGGGCGGGTGGAAGACGAGGGCGTCTCCCGCATCGAGGCGCTTTTCAGCCTCACTAACGAGCTTCTTGTTTCCCTTAACGGTGCTGTTGATAAGCGCGTCAGCAGTTGTCTCTGGCGCAAGGAACCCGCGCGCGCCGGTTTTGCAGAAGCGCCCAAGGAGCGCGAGCTGCATGTTGCCCTTTCCCGAGTGGCGGAACGGCGCAATGACATAGAGGGGCCCGGGCACCTCGCTGATGAATGACTCAAGGCTGGCGAGATCCGCAGGCGGCGATGGGGAGCGCTCCCACAGCTCGCCAGAAACCGGCACTGCTGCGAAGAAGGTGATGGCGGCCGCCCCAACAGGGAAGAGCAGCCAGCGGGACAGGACGCGCTCAAGCGTGGCGACAAATGACTGGAGCCCAACAGCGCACCACACGATGAGCGGAGGAAGAAGGAAAAACGTTCGGTTTGAGTCGACGCGGTTCGTGAGAAGGATGGTTGCCGAGGTGCCCACGATCCAGAGCAAAAGCGAGGTGTTTAGCCACCGCTGGCGCCGCCAAAACAGCCGCACGATCCCGATTAGCACGAATGGGGCCAGAGCGGGCGCCATGATCTTTCGAAAGGGGGGATCCTCGGCAAACTCAGGCCCGATAGTGCGACGCCCATGCCGCGCCGTCGGGGCCGTGATTGAGAGGAACTGGGGGCCAGTGACCTGTCGGGCAAGCTCGAAGGCGAGGCCGAGGCGCTCTCCCGGGGCGAGCTTCGTTGGGTGGGGGCCGAGCAGGGTATTGAGTGACTGCATCTGGTCAGGCCATGACTTTGCTTGGGAGAAGGCGAACATCTGCTCGCCGCGCGCCGAGAAGCCTTCCATGATTTGGCCACGGCTGTGCTCAAAGAATATGAGCAGGGACGCAGCCGCAGAGAAGGCCGCTGCGATAGCCGCCCTGCGCGCCAGCGAGAAGCTCGAGTTTAGCACGAGCCCAAAGAGCGTCGTGACCGCCAGGATAGCGACAGGCACTCGCGCAGCAGCATAGCCGAGGGAGGCGAGGAACAGCGTGATAGGCGAAAGCACGGCGAGGGAAAGCCTGAGGGTGCTGACCAGGCGCAAGCTGACCCCGAAGGCGAGCACGAGGCCAAATAGGGTAGCTGCAACCGAGCTGCCGTACCTGCCGTACATGATAGCGCCCTCGTTGTATCCAAGCACAACAGCCCCGAGGAGGCCGGTAAGAGGGCCAAAGTGTCGGCTGAGGATGCGGAAGGTGAGCAGGCAGGTCAGCAGGAAAAAAACTGCCGAGGGGAGGCGCAGCGTCAGGGCAGAAACCGAGAAGAGGTGGAAGAGCGCTTTTGCTGAGGCGGAGAAGAGGAGGGAGTTGTGGCCGGCGCTCAGGGTGCCCACTCCCCACGAGAGCTGCCTTGAGAGCGTCTGCCACCAGTGGGTTTCGGACTGCATCTGGTGCAGAAAGCCGTCGCTGGTCGTGCCCTCCCAAGCGAGGAGAAATGTTGAATAATTTCCAAGCCGGTAGAAGAGTAAGGAGGCTACTCCAGCGATGACTACCACGAGGGCGCGAAGAGCAAGGGAGTGAGGGAGCTCGGACACCTCATCTCCCAGGGAGCCGTCTCGGGCAAACGCTGCGCAGGCGAGCACAGCGCAGAGGATAAAGAGGGGCAGGCCCAGCGCAATCGGCAGCAGGGGCGCTATTGAGCCAGCCACGACAGAGAGCAGGAGCAGGGCTGCCCCGCTCCTGCCCCGGGCGCCAGGCCGAAAAGCGAGGAGGAGCAGCGAGAGGAGGGCAAGCAGGCAGCAGAGAGAAGCCTCTGCCAAAGAAAGGTAGCGGATCGGGATACTAAGCATCTCGCGGTAGTAGCCCAATCGGGTCGATATTTGTCAATCTTAAAAGTGGCCTATCTGGAGTTGCGGCTTGCGGACGGCGCAGAAGAGGGGAGGGGAGGCTAGCGCTTTTTCTTGCGCCGCTTAGAGAGCTCAAGCTCGAGGTAGTCTGCAAGATGCTCAGCAGTAGAGAGCTTAATGTCACGCTCCTTCCGCATGAAGCGGCGCAGGACTGCGTGGTCGATGCCCGCGCCAATCGCAATGGCGTATCGGGTCTTCTTGCTAGCGAGCACCGCCTTTCTGAGGGTTTCTGATAAGGTCATATTGCTAAGGGTTATTACTTTGTTGGCAGAAAGATACTGCAAGGGGCCACGTTCAAAAATACTGGCTGATTGACCCATGAATATGCGGTTTTTGCGCAAAGATCGCACGGCAAGCGAAGGCTCGTGAATGTGCGGTGTCATGAGCCAGCGAGGAAGAGATGTAAAGCAGCAAAGCTGAGGTCGTCGCTGGCTGGGGGCGGCCGCTGCCCCCGATACGCTGCTCGCTGCGGCCACGGGTGGCGGGAGCTCGCGGCAGCTGTTGAGCTGGGCGGCGCTGGGGCAGCCAAGCTTGGGAGCACTGAGCGCCTGTATCGACAATTCGTGCCGTGGTGTTCTAGTCTTGCGGAGGTAGTGCCTGTCCTAAAAGAGGCCAACAGGGAGAGAAAGAAGGGTGGCGATACTCGTTACAGGGGGAGCAGGATTTATCGGCGCAAATTTTGTGCTCGACTGGATCGCCCAGACCGGCGAGGCAGTGGTGAACCTCGACAAGCTCACCTATGCCGGCAATCTCGCATCCTTGCAGTCGCTTGAGGGTGATCCCCTGCACATCTTCGTGCGCGGAGACATCGGGGACTCTGACCTCGTTGCCAAGCTCCTCCGCAAGTACACGGTAAGGGCCGTGGTGAACTTTGCGGCAGAGAGCCACGTGGATCGCTCGATTCATGGTCCGGCTGAGTTCATCCAGACCAACGTGGTCGGAACTTTCAGGCTGCTTGACGAGGCGCGTGGCTACGTTGCGGAGCTGCCGGCGGACAAGCGGGAGACCTTCCGCTTCCTGCACGTGTCAACCGACGAGGTGTACGGCTCCCTTAAGCCTCTCGATCCAGCCTTTAAGGAGACAAACGCCTACGAGCCCAACAGCCCTTACTCCGCCTCAAAGGCGGCATCTGACCACCTCGTGAGGGCGTGGCACCACACATACGGACTGCCGGTGCTGACGACCAACTGCTCGAACAACTACGGCCCGTACCATTTCCCCGAAAAGCTCATACCCCTTTGCATCCTCAACGCGCTCAATGACAAGCCCCTGCCGATCTACGGGGATGGGCAGCAGGTTCGTGACTGGCTCTATGTAAAGGACCACTGCTCGGCCATCCGCAGGGTTCTTGAGGCAGGGGACGTTGGCGAGACATACAACGTGGGCGGCTGGAATGAGAAGCCGAACCTCGAAGTGGTCAACACGATCTGCGGCATCCTCGACGAGCTCAAGCCCCGCCGGGATGGCAAGCCCTACGCAAGCCAGATCACTTTCGTGACGGATCGCCCGGGCCACGATCGCCGCTACGCTATCGACGCATCCAAGATAGAGCGCGAGCTCGGTTGGAGGCCCGCAGAGACCTTCGATTCCGGCATCCGCAAGACGGTGCAGTGGTACCTCGACAACAGCCCGTGGGTCGCCTCAGTGATGAGCGGCGAGTACCGCTCGTGGATCGACGCCAACTACGGCAAGCGCTAGGAGATAAGCTGCGTGAAGGTAACTAAGCTCAATATTCCCGACATACTGCTGATTGAGCCGCAAGTATTTGGCGATGAGCGCGGATTCTTTTTTGAGAGCCTCAACCACCGGAGGTTTGAGCAGGCGATCGGCAAGCAGGTTTCGTTTGTGCAGGACAACCACTCGCGGTCTGCCAAGGGTGTCCTACGGGGGCTTCACTACCAGATCAGGCAGCCGCAGGCGAAGCTCGTGCGTGTTGTGTCGGGAGAGGTCTTTGACGTGGCGGTGGATCTGCGGCGCTCGTCCCCAACATTCGGCCAGTGGTCGGGCGATATCCTCTCTGCGGAGAACAAGAAGCAGCTCTGGATCCCCGAGGGGTTTGCCCACGGGTTCCTCGTGCTCTCAGAGAGCGCGGACTTCCTCTACAAGACGACCGACTACTATGCGGCCGAGCATGAGCGCTGCGTGAGGTGGGACGATTCAAGCCTGGGCATCGCGTGGCCCCTCGCTGGGCCGCCGATCCTCTCTCGCAAGGACCTCGTTGGGGCGCCGCTCGCCGAGGCGGAGGTTTTCGGGTAGCGCGAGCAGTGCGCAGCAGCTATATCGCTGCAGCGTGCCCTGTGCGCCGAGCTGCCTCCGAAGGGAGCAAGAGAAAACGCTCATGGAGCGCTGTGCTGCCACCAAGCTCAACATGGAACGAGCACGCCCATACGTGCCCCTGTGCAAGGAACACGGGCTGGCCAGAGAGCAACCCAAGCACTTCA
>JAFMJG010000051.1 GCA_017853605.1 bacterium | reverse complement strand
CAGCTGAGCGGCATCATAGGCAACATCGCGGATGTCAATCTTGATCAGCTCGTACTTGAGCATGAGCGTCATGTCCTCAGCCCATTCACCGAAGACTAATTCGGCTGGATAGCCGATGTTGGTGGAGCCCCCAGCGACCTCCCGGTTAAAGTCCTGGTACGCGCGAGTCGTTCTCAAGAGGTCTGCCCCGGCGGAGAGGAACGAGTCGTTGACCCGAGGATTGTCAAATGACAGCACCTGATTGCTGATTTGGGAGCCGAAGTCGAGATTGAGGTTAAGTTTATTGCCTGTCCCGAAAAGGTTGTTCTCTGAGATCTTGGTGTTAAAGATCGTTCCGTTTGCCGTCGAATACCCCGCGCCGGCCGTAAAGCTTCCGGTGGTGCCCTCCTTCACATTGACGTCCAGGTCAACCACCGCCGGGTCACTCGTCGGCTTGTTGGCTATGGAGACCTCTTCAAAGAGCCCCTGGCGCTCCAGCAGGGTCTGGCTTCGGCGAATCTTGGTGCCACTGTACCGGTGCTGCTCATCGATCCGAAGTTCTCGACGAATGACGTTGTCGTAGGTCTTTTCATTGCCTGAAATGGTGATCTTCCCGATCTTGACGGCCTGCCCTTTGGTGCTCGTGAAATCGAGGTCAACGGTTCCGGTGTCCTTGTGGAGGACCGTGTTGGGAACGACGTTGGCAAACGCGTAGCCCTCGTCTCCGAAGCGGTCTGTGATCGTAAAGATGTCGCTGCGCACCTTTGAGGCGTTAAACACCTCTCCCTGTTCGCTCGTAATATCGCCGAGGGTTTTTTCCTGAGAGTTGTCGACCAGATCTCCCGATGCCGATATCTTGCCGACCTTAAATTCCTCACCCTCGGCGATGTCAAAAACTACGTAGAGCCCATCCTCGCGCTTTTCGACTGACGCGTGCCCGACTGCCCCCTCTATGTACCCGTGATCAAGCAGGTACTGCTTGAGGATCTGCTTGTCATTCTCGGTCATCTCCTCGTTGACTTTTCCCGTCCCAAAGAGCCAAGAGCTCCACCACTTGTAGGACTGTACCTGCAACAAGGACAACATCTCGTCTTGGTCGAGGTTCTGGACCCCTTGAAGAACGACCTCCCGGACGTGGTACTTGTCCCCCTCCTTCACGGTAAAAGTTATGTCGACCTCGTTATTGCCGACGGGAACCGTGGAGTAGTCGAGCGAAGCGTCATAAAATCCCTCTGTTTGGTAGTAGGTGGTGGCCTTCCGGATTAAGGCTTGAATCTTGCTGCGGTCAACGAAGCGCCGCCCCTCAAGCTTAAGCACGTCCGTCAGGTCATCTTCAGACACCTCTTCGTTTCCCTTGATGAATATCTTGCGGGCGATGGGCTTCTCGGTCACCTGAAACTTTACCGTGACGGTGCCATTTCCCCGCGGCAAGACGCTCACAATAACTTGGTCGAAGTACCCGGAGTTGTACAGGGTCCGCACGTCATCAGCGAGCTGCTGGGCGGTTGCCCGCCCTGGAATTGTCCCGAGTTGCGAGCGAACAGCACCGGCGTCTATGCGCTGATTGCCCTCGATCACCACGTCGCTGACCGCGTAAGCCTCCGGAGGCTGTGCATCTGCCCGGCTTGGCGAAAGCAGGCCCAGCGTGGCGGCGGCCAGCGCCAGAGCAGCGCGAACTGTGACAGATGGCCTTAGCACGCTAGCTCTCCATTGAAAGGGACCTGTGTTTATGTTCCATGAGCGCCCCGCCTGGAAGCATCTCGACTACCACATCCATGGTGTGCGCGAGCTCCTCGCTGTGAGTCACCATGATGATCGTGTTCTGAAGCTCGCGGTTCATCTCAAGCAGGAGGGCTTGCACCTCCCCTGCGGTTTTTACGTCCAGGTTTCCGGTCGGCTCGTCGGCGAGGACCACACGGGGCCGGTTGATGAGGGCGCGGGCGATCGCCACCCGCTGCTGCTCTCCCCCCGATAGCTGCGACGGAAGGTGGGACTCGCGAGCCCTCATCCCCATCCTGGCAAGAAGCGCCGAGGCTTCGGAGCGAGCGTCCGCTTCAGGGGTGCCAACCATGAGCAACGGCATCGCGACATTCTCCAGCGCTGAAAACTCCGGTAGCAGGTGGTGAAACTGGAAAATGAAGCCAACGTGGCGCGCACGGAACGCGGCGCGGGCGTCGGAGCCTAGCGCACTGAGGTCCTGGCTGCCGTACAGGACCTGGCCCGAGGAAGGCGTGTCGAGCCCCCCAAGAAGGTGCATTAGAGTTGACTTGCCGATGCCAGAGCGGCCGATAATCGCTACGGTGCCGCGCTCCGGGAATGAGAACGTCAACCCGTTTATCACGGTGAGCTCCCGGTCAGCGTCCCGGTAGCGCTTCCCCAAGTTTTTGAGCTCGACTCTCATTGGTTGGCACACTCCGGCAGCCCTACAGAGGGGCGCTCCCCTGGCGCGACCGCCTCACACGCCAGAAAGCCTGTGGTTCCGCCGGCACCGCCACGCCGTTGGCTGCTAGTCATACCGGAGCACCTCGCTGGGCTCAAGTTCTGCCGCCCTTCGGGCGGGATACATCGTTGCAAAGAAGCAGATGAGGAAAGCCGAGAGCCCCACAACTGCGAAGTTTACGGGCTCCATCTGCACCGGCAGCTGCGACATCTGGAAAATTCGCTCGTCGATTGGAAAGCCAAACTTCTTGAGCGCCAGGCAGCAGAGAAATCCGAGCACCAGACCGAGGATGGTTCCCAGCCCGCCGATGACGGCCCCCTGAATGCGGAAGATGCGGCCGATGCTGCGGGTAGAGGCACCGAGGGTCTTCATGATTGCGATGTCCTTGCGTTTTTCGATCACGATCATAATGAGAGTCGTGATGATCGAGAAACTCGCCATCACGATGATGAGCAGGAGCACGATGAAGTAAACGCGTTTCTCAAGCTGGATGGCATCCCAGAGGGGGCGGTTGGTTGCTGTCCAGTCTCGCACGACGAAGTTTGAGCCGATGCCCCCCAGCTTTTCAAGGATCTCCTTGGCAAGCTTAGGAGCTTGCTGAATGTCGGCAACCCGCACCTCAAGCCCAGTAACTCCACCGTTCATTCCAAAGAATCGTTGGGCTTCCTCCAGGGAGATGTACGCAACGCCATTTTCATACTCCACTAGCCCGGAGCTGTACGTGCCCACCACCACGAAGCGGCGAAACGTTGGAACCAGGCCAAAAGGTGTTGAGTTTACTTGGGGAGAGAGCACTGAAACGGGTGTGCCCACATAGACACCTAGCGTCTGGGCCAGCGAGCGCCCGATGAGGATGCCAGGAATGGAGGCCTCGCTCTCTTCACCTGAGGCCATGACAACTGTGACTGAAGGGGGAGCAAAAAGCTGGTCAAGCCCCTGATGTGTCGGCAGGTAGCTCTTCACCTGATCCGCCGAAGCGCTTCCCCTCTCGATTCCCCTCAGAAGCACCCCTGCGGCTCGCGACTCGGAGCGAATCAGCACCTGGTGGTATGTGAAGGGCGACACCGAGCGGACACCCGAAACCGCGCCAACTGTCTCGGCAACCGAGCGCCAGTTATCGATCCAGCTTGACTGCCGACTGCTGATGACGATGTGGGAGTCCGTTCCAACGATCTTCTCGCGCAGCTCCGTCTCAAAGCCTGTCATTACGGCCATAACGACGTTAAGGACCGTGACCCCGATGGCAACACCAAGCACCGAGATGACTGTTATTATCGAGATGAACGCCTCCGCCCGCCTGCTCCAGAGGTATCGCAGGGCTATCTTTCGTGAAAAACTCCAGGAGGTCATCCGCCGGACGATAGCGACAGCTGCTAAATACGTCAACGAATTCAGATGAGTATAATTTCCGCTCTCAACGCGAAGCGGTAATAGAACAGCGCTTTGCTTTCGCTGCGCAAGGTCAATTTTGCCGCTGCATGGGCTGCTCGGCGCGTTGCGCCCAATGATTCACCCGCGCACCTACTCTAAGGGGATCTGCCGGCGATGCGGGCAGGCCCCACACGCGCGTTGCTGAGCAGCTTCTACAGGTCCGTAAATGCCAGTAATTGCATCGTAATCAAGAGGAAAAGTGCAACTCCGCACCTCCCAAAAAAGCCTGTTCAATTGACGTCCGTTTCGGGCCCTCTGATGGTGAAGACGTTGGCAAGATTGTTGGCTGCGCTGGTCCTGCTCATGGTGGCGGGGGGCATGGCTCGTGCCGATGACAAGGCTCCCGCAGTTGTAAAGCCTGGCAAGAGGTACATCCGCAAAATTACGATCAAGGTCAACGACATCTTTGAGGATTACTCAAGCACCCCTTACAAGATCGCCAATCACTTAAAGTATAAGACTCACGAGAGCGTGATCCGAAACGAGCTCCTCTTCCAGGAGGGCGATCGGTTTGACCCCTACCTTCTCAAGCAGTACGAGCGCAACCTGCGCACAATACGATTCTTGCGGGAGATAAGGGTGGTTCCCACGTTCGACGGCGAGGCCGTGGATATATCCATATCTGCCCGCGATGCGTGGACCTTGGTGCCTTACATCAGCTACTCATCGGGAACGGGGCAAAAGAATCAGGGCCTGGGGCTGACGGACTCAAACCTCTTCGGCGGAGCCACACGCCTCGACTTCCGTTACCTTGAGGTCGCGTCACGAACCTCGTATGCGGTTGCCGTGTCAGACCGGCAGGCTTTCGGCACCCTCCACAACATGGCGATCGCTGCCGCTGACCGTTCAGATGGAACCATCTACGAGTTCCTGTATGGACTGCCCTTCCGCAGCCTTGAGCAGAGGGATGCGTGGCAGATCGACGGAGGCAAGCAGGACACGGTAGGCAGGCTCTGGTACGGCGGGTCTGAAACATACATCTGGCGGCAGCACCTCGACGACCTTACCGCCCTGTACACCTTCGCCGGCAAGGCCTCGAAGCCGGCCCAAGAAGACGACCCCTACACCGGAATCTACAAAGGGCAGACGATCCTGTCGCAGCGCTACTCGGTCGGATTTGGCTATGACAATGCCTCGTTTTACCAGGCCACCGAGCAGGACTATCGGGATCTCGATCTTAACCCCTCAACGGTGAGCAACAACGCTGCTGACCTGCCAGTAAACAGGCGCTTCAATGGCCCCATGGTGCAGTACCAGTCGGTTGACCCGAAGTATATCACCATGAACTACATCGACCGCTTTGACCGTCCTGAGGACTACAACCTCGGACAGGAATCGCTCGTACTCTTGCAGGCTGCGCCAGCCTCGTTTGGCTCGCTCTACAACGCGCTGCTCGGCACGGCTAATCGTAGCCAGGGGTGGCGCACGTCAGATCGCTCGTTCTTGCGGGGCGAGGTTGGCGGTTCCACCCGAATTCAGCAAGAGCAGGTTGAGAATACCCTTCTACGGGGAGAGGTAAAGTACTACTCGGTCCTTGGGGACCTCTTCATGGGAGAGCGCTTTCTGGGGCGCCACACATTTGCGAGCCAATTCTACCTGGACTATGGCGACAAGCTTGATCGCGATCGCCAGCTGCTGCTGGGTTCCGACAACGGCTTGCGCGGCTATGACGTGAACACCTTCTCGGGAGACAAGCGCTTCTCGCTCAATTTGGAGGAGCGCACCCACCTGGTTGATGACCTCTTCCAGATTGTGAGCCTTGGAACGGCTGCTTTTGTGGACATTGGGGCTGCCAACACAAATTCGCTTGGGGACCTCTTCACGAAGGATGTGTACGGCGACGTCGGATTCGGGCTGCGTTTCTGCTTCCCGCGGGCCACGGGGGGCGGCATCGTTCGCGTGGATGTTGCAGTGCCAGTGCGTGATGGCCCGGATGGCAGCAAAGCTGGAGACCCGCGCATCATATTCGCCGCCGGACAGCTCTTCGACGCACGCTTAAGGAGCGAGATCATTGGCCCCGAAAATGCTGCAGCCAATATCGGATTTGACCGGTGATCCAAGCACTTAGCGGCGCGCTATCTTAGCGATTGGGGCTCTGATACAGATCCAGGGGCCGGTGAGAAGAGGTAGGTGAGACCTGCGGCCCGCCGAGGATCTGCCAGATGTGTGTTGTTAACCCTTTCCGAGCGATGTTCTTTCGCCTGCTGCTGCTGTTGGCCCTGTTTCTTTCTCCGCTGACGGCGCAGGGTGATGGGCATGTCAGGGGCACGCTGCAGGGGTTAAGGCCCGAATCTTCTGGTGACTCGGTGTTTCTGTCGCTTGAGACCGCAGAGGGGCTTGAGCAGTTCCGTCTAGCAGTAGACAGCAGCGCGCAGGCCTCGGCATCGTTGCGTCACTTTAAGGGGGTATCAAGACCGCGCCGAGGACGGCCCTTTGCGTCTCCGGCTGCAGCCACTGTAATCGGCGACCGGGTGCTGCTTTTCTACACGTCATCGCGCCTAAGGCGCCCTGCGAGCGCGTCGTTCATCATAGGCACGGAAGGTGGGGGCCGCCTCTCAGCATCTGTTCCACGCTTCGCGGCCGCCGGGCTGTTTAGCTTGCCCTGTGCCAGTGGGCGCGCTCATGCCCTTCGCCGGGGGGTGAGGGATCGGCGGCGTGCGATGGCAAACCCGCTCTCAGATCTGGGCGCGCAGGCGTTCTATCCGCCACGAGTGGTTGAGGTCGCAACGAGGGCTGATTTCGCCTTCTACCGGATATACGGCCCCTCCTCGAACGACTACATCGCTGCGAGTCTCTACGCTGCGGAGGTACTGTATGCAGCGCCCCTCGGAATTCGATTCTCGCTCCTCAACCAGGGAGTTGTTGCATCAGGACCGGGAGCTGAGCCGGTGGTGGACGCTGGGCTGCTTCTTGACTCCTTCCGCCACCAGCTTATGGGAGAGCGAGGGAATGCCGACATATATCACCTGTTCACCGGGCGGGAGCTGGCGGGGCGCACCATCGGAATAGCGTATGTGCGCAGCGCCTGCTCGGGGCGTCCGCGCTTCAATGTGGGGCTCTCAAAATCCATAACTGCGGCGCTGCAGCCGATCCTTGTGGCGCATGAGATCGCCCACAACTTGGGGGCCAGCCACGATGAAGAGCCCGGGTCGGTGATGGGGCCTGTGCTCTCCCCTGCCAACGACCATTTCTCTCAGCGGTCGCTTGCTGACATGAAGGCAGCAGTAAGCCGTTACATGCCTTGCATATCAAGGATGGCGGATCACCGGACAGTATTGGCTCTAGACCGATCCTCTCCGGGCAGCTTGGTCGCTAGGGTCGAGGTGCAAAGCGGATTGAGCCAGCAGTGCTCGCTCTCCCTCCTCGGCCAGCTCGCTGAGAATGGCCGGGCAGTTGGCCCAGTTGTTCGCCTTAAGGAGATCCTCTATACGAGCGTCCCGGGATACACCTCGAATGTGGTCACCTTCTCGGCCGCTAATCCCCCCGACCCAGCCTCGCAGGCAGAGATTGCTCTCCGGGTGATGCTCCGCTGCCGGTCCCGCTCCTTCTTTAGCAACAGCTCGAGCTTTGCCCTCAGTGCATCGCCGGCGGTGAGCGGTGCGCCTGCCACTGCCCGAGAGTGGCTCGCTGCCCTACAGAGAAACTTCAGAGAGCAATAATTTTTTTCTAACTTTGTTTGTAATCAGCGGGTTGCGGCGCCATATGCGTATGTCGCAACGCGCGCCAAAAAAAAAGCGCCCCCCGACATTCGAAAATGCCGGGAGGCGCCGTAAGACGCAAGGCGCCGCTTACTTCTTCTTAGAAGCCTTCTTCGTGGTCTTCTTCTTAGCAGCCTTCTTCGTGGTCTTCTTTGCCTTCTTAGCCATTTTTTTTCTCCAGTGTTGATGGCGGAAGAACTAGTTCTTTCCGCTATCTACGTTTGTTTACCGATCCAACCCGCTTTCTCCGGAGCTATTCCGGATGGGCGACGCTCGACCGAAACTTTTTTACCACTCTGGGACCGGCTGCCACTTCCAATCATGTAGAAGGTTGGGCGCCGTCTCCCTGAGTGACTGTCTACTCAGCCTTATCGGAAGATAAGATGCAGAGCTTGACAATTCTACTCTCCGAATGCTGCAGGATTTTGATCACGAAGGGAAGAGATTTCTCCCAACTGACCTTGGCCTACAGCTCTCTCAGTAGCACCGGAGGGCTTTACTGCACACCTCCCCCGCCGCCTAGCTACCGACCAACCTTCAAACAAGATCATCTGCGGCTGCCCTACTCCATGCCATCGATGACTGCGACTGCTGCCGAAAGGATAGCCTGCTGAGCAGCCTATCCGGTTCCGGCCACATTGCTCACTCACTCCACGCAACGATTGAGTCAGTGAGCAACAGACGCCCCTAATGATTGAAGGGTGACACCACCTCCACCTGTTGGCAAGTACTTATTTGCTGGCTGCATCCAAGATGAGCTGCTCGCAGTGCGATGGCACGAGCACGCAACGATCCTCACACCGCGAAGTCGCCCGACCATTGGCCGTTGTCTAGCAGCAGAATTCGCTCACCCCTGTGAGTGCAGGCTGAAACGCTCACCTCTTCGGACGAGATCATGATGTCCGTGTGCACAGAGCTGGAATTGCAGCCAATAGAGGCGCATTCATCCTCACTCATGGATGAGGCTCCATTGAGGCAGGCCTTGTAGGCTGAGCCCACGGCGATGTGGCAGGCTGCGTTTTCGTCGAAGAGGATCTCCTCAAACACAAGCCCACTTTTGAAGATCGGCGAGTCGGTGCCAACCAAAGCAACTTCCCCGAGCCGCTTGGCCCCCTGGTCGCTCCTGAGGTAGGCAGCCAGGGTCCCCTCCCCCTCGTCACACTCAAAGCTCGAGATCTCGCCCTCCTTAAAGGCTAGACGGAGGCCCCTTATGAGAGTTCCGTTCACAAGGAAGGGGCGAGTAGCCCGAACCGTGCCGGTCGTCATCCTCCAGTCGGGGGTCGTAAAGCACTCCTCGGTCGGGAGGTTGGGCTCGAAGCTGTTTCCCTGGGGCGAGGTGTCGGCACCACCCCGAAAGACGGCTCGTTCTGAGAGGCCGACCACCAGGTCAGTCCCTGGACCCACGAAATGAAGCTCCTTGATCGCCAGGGCCGTGAGCTTTCTCGCACGCTCGCTGAGCACCCGATTGTGTCTCTGCCAGCGCTCCAAAAAATCCGGCGTGTCGACACGACAGATCCGAAAAATCTCCTCCCAGAGGCGAATCTGCGCCTCTGCCGGGGGCAGCGCTGGGAAGATGCGGCTTGCCCAACCCGGCGTGGCGGCTGCCACGACACACCAGTGGACCTTTGAGCGCTCAATTCCCTCATTGTAGAAGTGCTTTGCCGCCATGTAGGAGGCCTTCCGGACTTCGTTAACAGCCTCCGGGTCAAGGTCGGCAAGGTAGGTTGGATATTCAGGCCCGAGAATCTTTAAGTTAGCCGCTGTTTTGTCGACCAGCTCACGGAATTTGGCGGCGTAGAAATCCGGGGTGTGCCGCAGGAACTCGCCCCTGGAGTGCTGAATGCGTAGCCGTTGAGCCAGGGGGTCAGTAAGCTCGAGGTGGACGAATCCGGCTCCCCGGCTGTATAGCTCCCGAACAAGGGCGTGAAGCAGAGGACGATGGCAAACTTCGCTCATGACCTGCACCAGTTGGCCTGGCTGCACATTTAGGCCATGCGCCGCGATCAGGGCTGCGTAGCGCTCAAGTTGGGGTGCTAGCTCGGGCGGAAATGGATAGGCGAAGGTTGTCATGTAGTTGTCTCCGACACAGCGCAATAGGCATGAGGCAAAAGCCCGAGCTCTTGGGACTTGAATAGCATGGGAAGTCTGGCATCGGCAGAGGGTAGCTCAGGGCCACCCCGGGCCCACAGCGGCTAGGGAGCGGTCACGTTCCGCAGAATCCTCCGGCAGAGGCCTCTGGCCGCCAGGGTTTCTGTGCGCCTGCTGCGGGGCTGAATCCTGGTGCGAGCAACACTCGCTGAAGCTTGAACTGTCAGGCGCTTCACTCCATCGGGCACGAAGGTGAGCAGGCGTCCATCCCCCTCGGATAGGGTGACGGTTGCTGATGGAGAGCAGTCGACGTTGTTAACCCTGAAGAGCACAGGGACCTCCCCAGACCCGGTTCCGGTAAAGGTGATGGTAAGCGGGGTCCAGCGCACCGTTTGGCGCCCCTTGGCCAGCTCGATCGTTAGCACCTCTGGGTTTGGGTCCCCGCTCTGAGGGGGTCCGGCTGAGCAGCCGTTTGCCATAGTGGTCCGTAGGGCAAGAGACGGAGCGGCTGGGCTTAGAAGGCTGAGCTGAGCCAACTCCAGGTCGAGCTTTGACGAGAAGCTCGTAGTAGCACCCCCGACCCCAATGAGTGACACGGCCGGGGTGGAGGGTGCCGCAAACGGGTTCCCCAGGATCTGGCGCTGTAGGGATAGGAGGGAGCCATCCTCGCCGAAGTGTACCGAGCTGTAGAACGTGCCGTCTGACTTAATGGTGAGCCGTATGATGATGACCCCCTCCCCGGGATGGTTGTAGTGCTCGCTGCGCCACATAACAGTTACCTTGTCCGGGGCAACCGCCACTCGTGCTCCTTGGTCTATTCCTCGGGGCGTCAGATCTGCCTGAAGCGCCGCGATCGAATTACGGGGCGGGCGGCTGCCGACGCTATAGTCGAAGGCCGAGGGTGCTTTCGTGTGAACCACGCCATTTGGAGAGACCCAGATTGTGTCGATCGACTCGCGGAAGAAGGGAAAGCTAAAGGGCAGCTGTACCCTGAAGAAATCGCCCTCGTCGCTCTGGTTGATGATAGGGGCCTGGTCTGCTGCCTGGTCGGCCTCGCCGCTCGACAGGAGGTTCTCCCCGTTGAACTCATAGTCACATCCAGCCAGGTCGGCGGGAGGTGTTGGGAGTGGAGAGGTCTGGTTGAGCAACATGCGAGCTGCGTGCACGGTTCGCTGGGTTCGGACGAGTGGCACCCCTGTGAGAGAATTCTGGAGGGAGGGGCGCTCCGCGCCGGCGAGGTAAAGACGGTCGATGGCTTCCCGGTAGGTAAGCGTCGGCTCGTGGGAGAACAGCAGTGCCAGCGCGCCTGCCACGTGAGGGGTCGCCATTGAGGTGCCTGAGAGGGTGGAGTAGCCCCGACCTGGTACGGTGCTGAGGATCTCAACGCCAGGGGCTGCGATGTCGACGGTGCTGGCGCCGAAGTTGGAGAACGACGCGAGATCCTGGGTCTTTGATACGGCCGCCACCGAGACGACATTTTCGACCTCATATCCTGCCGGGTAATTCGGGTCGGAGTCATTGTCGGCAGAGTCGTTGCCGGCCGCAGCAACAAAGATGATACCTGCGGCCTTTGCCCGCTGGATGGCGTTCTCAAGGGGGGCCGAGTATCCCCCCCCGCCCCAAGAGTTGTTTACGATGCGCACGTTTATGCCGCGGTCCCGAGCCATGGTAACCATGTAGTCAATCGCCCGGATGGCGTCCGAAACGCTGCCGCTTCCGCTTGCACCCATAAACTTCAGGGCCATGATGCCGACGGCGTGGTTAACGCCTACGACTCCCACGCCGTTATTGCCAACTGCACCAATGATTCCGGCAACGTGGGTCCCGTGGTAGTGATCGTCAAGTGGATCGCCTGGGCTAGCGGCGCCCGAGATGGAGTTGATGCCGTAGACATCATCGACGTAACCGTTCTGGTCGTCATCAAGGCCGTTGCCATCGACCTCGCCCGGGTTGTGCCACATGTTCTCGGCTAGGTCGGGATGGGTGTAATCAACTCCAGTATCGAGGACGGCAACCACTATGGCGCGAGAGCCCGTGGTGAGGTCCCAGGCTCGCTGGGCCGAGAGCCCCTGTGCGGAGCCCAGTCCCCACTGGTCGGGAAAGCTGGGGTCATTGGGGGTGGTATCGAGGGCATGCACTAGGAAGTTTGGCGAGCAGCTAGTAATCTGGGGATCGCTCATCAGGCGCTTGCAGGCATCGAGACGCGCCTCGAAAGGGACTGGCTCATGCTGCTCCCGATTGTCAGGCGCATGCATTACAGAAACTTCGGACACAGGCGCTGTGACGAGCAGCGTGTGCGGATCAAGCACAGCCTCGATGTGGCCGACCTTCGGGTTAAAGTGAGGGCTTGAGTTCGTTCCCAGCTTGCCCGGCGTTCCGAGGCTTCCCCGAGATACAGTTACGACGTACTCGTCCTTCATAACCATGCGGTGATGGTCAGGCGGGGATGCCGAGGTGCTTATGGGGGCGCAAAGAGACAAAGGCAAGCCGCCTAGGGCAACGCACAAGAGACGGATTGTGAGCGTTCGCCTGGCCATCTCCTCCTCAGGAGCAAATCCGCCCGCCCTCAAGCTAAAGAGGTTAGGGTGCTTACGGCGTAAGGTCCCGGTGGATAGGTCGGCAGCTACTGGAGAAGGCTTGAGGTCCGGTTTCTTTTTGCCATTTGGCGGACTGAGGCGGGGCGCCCTATCAGCTAGTTAGCGATGTAAGGAAGCGAACTGAAGCCTAACTGAGAGGGGCTACTGGGAAGGCGTCGTCGGCAGGAGGGAGAGCTCGAGCTTTCCATCTCGGATAAAGCGCGAGAGGTTCGCGGCATTGAGAGCGGCCTGCTGCGGGTCTGCCCCACCCGTTGCATGGCAAGTAACCGAGTAATGGAACCCATTGGGAATTACCTCACGAAAAACCTCGTAGACATATCCCCCGAGCACAGGAGGGCTCTCTAGCCCCCACCGCGACCCGACTACCTTCGTTATGGGCCTAACGGGCGCCTGCGCCGGGTCCACGTACCGCTCCAGGAACAGGTGGGTACGCTCCCAGGAATAGCGATCCTCGTCGATCGTAACATCGAAGTCCGTTGGCGTGCCAAGCACCTCCTGCCTCGCCTGGTCCTCCGTAGTTGCCGCAACCTCAAGATTGTGGGCAGAGGCGCCAACAACATCCGCGATCGACCCGCGCTGATTTGCGCCGACCGAACAGCCCGCCAGCTGTACGCTAATCAGGGAAGAAATGAGCACCAGCCAACGGAAACGAGCTATCACCACGCAGTTCACCCCGAGACAGGCCTCCGAAAACTCGGCGTGGCTCTTAACGGTTTTCTGCGATTGTCTTCGAGCCTGGCTCTCCAGGCAAGGTGGGAGTTTGCGCATAAAAAAAGCTGAGGTCGCCCTCAGCTATAGGCCAGACGAAACTCTGCCCCGCTCGAGCTAGCTGAACGAGCTACCGCACCCGCAGGTCCGCTTCGCATTAGGGTTCTTAAACTGGAAACCCGTTCCGTGCAGCCCCGTCACGTAGTCCACAACGGTTCCCCTCAGGTAGCCGGCACTAACCGGGTCTACTACAACCTTGACGCCGCCGAAGTCGATAGCGATGTCGCCAATCCTCTCCTCCTTGTCAAAGTCGAGCCCGTACTGATAGCCCGAGCAGCCCCCGCCAACCACGGAAACGCGCAGAAAATCTCCCGCCTCCCCTTCGTCCTTAAGGGCCTTCCCCACCGCCTCAACGGCGGACGGGGTAAACAGTACCGGCATCTCATCCGTCGGACTGAACCCCTCGCTTGGCTCAACGGCCACGCTCTTTGGGCCGCAGCCACTTCCGCACGAACCAGCGCTTGAACTCATACAGTTGTCCTTCTCGAAAAAAAGAGGGGCTACTAACCGGGCCTCCGGCGAGCACCATCCATTAACCCCCTTAGTATACTCAACATGCTGGCTGTTTAACAAGCTAAGACGCCGCCGAGAAGGCGGCATTTGTGCCACTTAGCACCCTTTGTGACGTGCCTGAGGAAAAATTTCCCCTCCCCGGCCCTGCTTTTAGACCCCGCGCCCCCTAATCGCTGCTCATGCCTGCCTGAAAAACAGCCGAACTACACCACAGGGGAAGGAAACACCCCCGTTGCTGGCAGTTCACGAGAAGCACGGTGCCTCTGCCCCCAAAGTTTAGGGCTTAATGATGCAACGCTACCTGCCCCACATACGTCCGGCAACGGCCTTGAGGTCAATTGCGGTCACGTCGACGGTGCTTGCGGTGCTGTGCGTCAGCCTCGCAGTCGCAGACAGCAAGCCTCGGGAGCGCGCGCGTTACGGTGGCACGGTTGAGAGTGATTCCTACGTCAGGTTCACCCCGTTCAACCTCGAGAATGGCAGCAAGCTCACTCTGATATCCCCTGCCCGCTGGTCAGACTTGGCGGAGGAGCTGGTTCACTCCCTTCGAAAGACCCATGCAGAGTACACCGAGATACTTGGCCCGATCCCGGCGTTCTCAAGCTCCATCCGCCTAATGGATGAAGAGGCTTTTTATGAGCTCACGGGAGCTCCGACTTGGACAAATGCGATGTTTTTCCGGGGAGAGATAATTATTCCCCTCTCGAAGACCAAGCCGATTGACATCGAGAACCTCGACCGCTCTGTTCGCCATGAGTTCACTCATGCCGTGCTGTCGGCGATGAGTGGGGGCCAGATTCCTGGATGGCTTGATGAGGGGATCGCCCAATGGTCTGAGGGGCACGAGCATCCCGCGCTCCGTCACGCCCTGCGGTCATGGCTGAAAGCCAAGGGCCCTGTTCCGCTCAGCCTGCTTCAGGGGGGATTCACCAAGCTTGACGCATCGATGGTCCCCGCAGCCTATGCGGAGTCCCTGCTGGCATCTAAGGCGATCATTCGGGCATTCGGATTCCGGAGGATCAGCGCATACCTCGCCCTTCTCCGGCGGGGTGACGAAAAGGACTCCGCTTTCGAGGCTGCCTTTGCGCTGTCGCCGAAGAGCTTTGAGGAGAAGCTCGGCCAAAGCCTTCATACGTGGGCTGATTTGCCGGAACCGAAGGCCTCCGCCCTGCAGGGGCTCCAGTAAGCCGGCCTTGGTGGGGTTGCCTCAGCCCTGGGGCTCCTCCAGAATGACGGGGTATTGCCCAAGTAGCGCGGAACGGGAATGGCCTCAGAAGCAGAGCGATTACAGGAAACGGACATGGCGCTGCGCTTTCTGGAATCCAGTGGCACAGGGGCAGATCTTCCCTCCCTTATTCTCACCCTGAAGAAGCGTTTCCCGGGTGCCCTTCCCAAGCACCTTAGCCTCGCGGCTGAGATGTATGCCGCCCGTCGCCAGGCGCCGGCGAAGCTCGGCGCCTGGGCCTCTCAGGGGTACTTCTCGTTGGCAGTGCTTCAGCAGGCATCTCGCGCATGCGTGGCTGCGGCGCGTGCCCGCCACTTTGCGGGCTGTAGGCATGTGCTTGAGATAGGAACTGGGTCGGCGTGTGACACGGCTGCCCTGGCTAGGGTTAGTGGGCATGTCACAAGCATAGAGTGCGATGAGGCGACAGCCATCCTCGCTCGGCGGAATCTGGAGCTGCTCGGCATTGCCAACGCCACAGTTCTGGTCGGAGATGCGCAAACGTTGGTTCCTGCAGCGCTTGAGCGGTGCGATGCCCTCTTTGCAGACCCGGCCCGGAGAACGCCTGAGGGCGAGCGGATCTTTCGGCCGGAGGATTACTCCCCGCCGCTATCTTGGGTCATGGAGCTCCCGGTGCGGGGGATTCGAGCCATCAAGATTAGCCCGGGGCTATTCGTGGAGCCTCCCCCAGGCTGGGCCCGGCAGTTTGTTGGGGTTGGGGCGGAGTGTCTTGAGCAAACTCTGTGGCATGGCGCAGCAGTGGATGACTCCAGCGTGCTATTGGCTGACCTTGGGGTTGAGTGGGGCGCCCGGCCGTTGCAGCCTGCGCTTCCCGCTGCGGAAGAGCTGCGGGGGTACCTCTGCGAGGCGCATGGCGCAGTTAACCGCTCGCAGCGGCTCGCCGAATTTTTTGCCGAACATGGGGTTCGTCGAGTGGCTGATGACGTGGCGTATGGCATTTCGCCGGGCGCGCCCGGCCGGTCGCCCCTTATCTCGGCATTTCGTATTATTTCAGAGGGACCCCTCAAGGTCAGCGATTTGCGCGCCTCGCTCGTAAGGCTTGGTTGGAGCAACCGCACGGAGATTAAGAAGCGCTCTGTAAACGTGGATCCGGAGCAGCTCCGGCGGGAGCTCTCCCTGCGCGAGCATTCTCATGAAGCGGAATTCGGGGTAGTGTTCCTGTTTCCTTGGAGGGGAAAGCCGTGGTGCGTGCTGTGCGAGAGGGAGTGTGACTGAAGAGCGGGAATCGTTGCGCAGCGGCATCAAGCTGCTCGGCCTTTCGGCAACAGTGGGGCAAGAGAACCAGCTGCTCGCGTACCTAACAGAGCTTGAAGAGGCTAATCGCTCCTTCAACCTTACGCGAATAGCGCGTGATGAGTTCGTCACGCTCCACCTGCTTGACTCCCTAGCAGCATTACGGGCCCTCCCCGATTCCCCTAACCTGCGCGTTTTAGACATTGGCACTGGGGCGGGATTTCCTGGGGTGCCCATCGCGGCGCTCTTGCCGGGTAGCTCGGTGACCCTTCTCGATTCGACCGGCAAAAAGGTGAGGTTTGCGGTGGCGGCTGCCCAGAAGAGTGGGCTTGCGAACGTGCTGGGCATTCACGGGCGGGCTGAGATGCTCGGGCAGACTGAGGGCTACCGGGAGTCCTTTGACGCGGTGACCTCCCGTGCCGTGGCACCGTTCGGGACCTTGGTTGAGTGGATGCTACCGTTGGTCCGGATAGGGGGGGTGGCGGTAGCCCTGAAGGGAACCGGATACCGAGAGGAGATGGAGGGGTGCGAGGCGCTCGTTTCGCGCCTCGGCGGCGGGAAGCCCCAGGTCCACTCGCTGCTTCTGCCGAACACGGGCATTGAGCGTTTTGTTATCTCTATTCCTAAGGTCGCTTCGACTCCCAAGACGTTTCCGCGCTCCAAATAGCGCGCCCATCCCGGGCTGGCGGCTTTTTTGGTCTCGCTATGCCGCACGCGCTGCCGGCAGCACTGGCTCTTGGCGGCTCGCGCGAGAGCGAGGCTTCCTGCGGTGGATCGCTTTCCGTGAGGTGAGCTGTGGCTCATCCATGGTCTCATCGTCCGAGAATGACGGTCGCTGGCCAAGGTCGTCGTTGTTCATCGACCCGCGGAGCTCATCGTAGAGGGTTTCGAGGGCCTTCTTCTTGACTCGCGATATGTGGCACCGGCTGTATCCGAGCGACGCAGCGATATCCATGATCTGCTGCTCCTGTATGAAGATCCGCTTGATAATCTCGCGCTCCAGGGCATCCAGCTTCTCGCAAGCCAGTGAGCTCTGGCTGTGCAGCTGCTTACGCCAAAGAGCCTCGTCCGGCTGTGGAACGTCTTGGCTCGTCATCGACTCAGCAATCTCAATGGAGTTTACGCCCCTCAGGTGCATCTCTCCCATCATTTCGCCAGTGCTGCGCTCCGTATCGGCATCATCGGCGAGCCCAGTCGGAAGTGAGCAGGCTGAGGCTGCAGCTGCCACTGACCGCACGAGGTTTCCCTTCAGGTGATAGAAAAGAAAGGTCATGAAGCTTGCGCCCTTGCTCGGGTTAAAGCGCTTAACCGCCTCGCACAGCGATAGGTCGACGATGCTGTCCACCTCATCCAGATCCATGCGCGAGTGCCATCGACGGAGTATGCTGCGGCCGAGCTTTCGGGCCTTAAGGCGATACTTGAGAATAAGAGCTTCCTGTTGCAGCGGAGTGGGTATGCCTTGAGGCTCGCTGGAGGCCTTTACGAGCTTGAGGTGTGTGCGGCGCTTCGCGCCCTTGCTCGCGGCGCGGTTGCGCGCTGCGTTGCTCAGGGTGCCCTTTCTGCTCGAATCGGAGGTTGGTGCTGCCTTCATGCTTCCTCTCTTTGCTGTGCCTAGCCCTTAAAACCTGCTCCCCAGCCCGTGTAACGGTGCTGCGTGCTTGACCCCCTATCTGGACTACCTGGGCTCTTGCTTCTGGAAAAAGTTAACTATTTGGAAGGAATGGGTTTTAAGGTATGCTGGGAAGATAACCTCTTAAGGTTTTTGCCCTAACCAGCCGATACTCCTCACTGGACGGGGCAGAGAAACGCTGCACAGCAGCGAATATTTGGGGTTGGGAAGCGAGTGGCAGAACGGCAAACGCTCTCGGAAGAGGAAGCGAACAATCTTGTCCTTGAGCATCACGGCTGGGCTGAGAGCATAGCCCGCTCTGTCGCCCGCTCGTGGAACCTCGACTGGCGGCTCGACGGATTGGACGGCGCAGCTATGGAGGCGCTGATATTCTGCTCTCGGAGATTTGATCCGACGAGAGGGATCCCATTTCGAGGTTATGCGCGCAAGCGCATTCACGAGGCTTCAACAGACGCAGCGAGGAGGTCAAAAGGCTGGACCAGGAGCTCTTCAGGCATGGGCTCGCCAGAGGCCAAAGCGAGGGAGGTGTCTGCCCAACTCTACGGAGTATACCCCGAGCTGCGCGAGGGGCGGCTGCCAGTTCATGAGCAGTCCGGCAACGACGATGCTGACATGCGGGCGGCGGTTCGCGAGCTCCTCGTGGGCGCCAGCATTGTGGCGACGAGGCAGGCAGTGGCTACAGACCCGCTGCCTGATGACCTTATCGACTACAGGAGGATGGTGGGCGTGATGGCGAGCCTGGAGCCGCTGCACCAATGGCTTCTGTACAAGGTCTATTGGGATGGACTTTCACTCCGGACGGTGGCTTCGGAATGGGATACCGATGGGCTTAATGTGATGAGAGAGCATAAAGTTCTCATCGCATACCTTCAAAAGAGCATGGCGCAGGGCAAGCCCGCTCCTACACCGAAGATTCGGCCAGGGCTTAAGCCGATCATGGCTAAGCTAAAGCAGGAGGGGACAAAGGCGCCCTTCTCGGATGCGCTTCGGAGTGCCACAGGCTAACCCAACATCGCTTTTAGCGGATAAGCTATGACGAAAAAGAAAGACGACAAAAAGATAGGCGCAGTGGGCTCCTCCCAATCAACAAAGGGGGTGAAGTCCACAGAGTCGGTTTCTGAAGTTGATAAGGTGAAGGGCGCGTCCTCGGTCAGGGGCGTCTCGGGGGTATCAAGAGTTGGGGGAGCAGGCGCCCTTGGGGCGATTACCCTCGAGCAGCGCGATAGGCTGATGAGCCTTGTTGCTGAGGAAGCCGACAAGCTGGCGGCACAGGGAGTCATTCCCAAGAGCCAGCGGGAGATCGTCGAGCAGGCAGTCAAGATGGTTATCGAGGCGTCCTTGATAGAGCCGCCAGATGACGGCAAGAAGCGGCAGTAAGGCTCTCGCTGCGCTAGCTCTCCATCCCAAGCGAGACGCCCAGAAGGTCGATCTCCCTCAC
>JAFMJG010000050.1 GCA_017853605.1 bacterium | reverse complement strand
CTGATGGCCTCACGAGCCTCCCGGAATTGAGGGGGAAGGTTCTTCTCAAGCCACTCCTTGTCGACTGATGTTGCGGACAGCACCAGCGGAAGAATCTCGGGCCGGGAGGAGATCTTCTTCAGCAGCAGGCTCATGCGCTCTGAGCGGTGCCGGATCTCCAGGCTTAGCGGGAAGCCAACGATGTATGGGGCATTATGAACGACCGAGTCATCCGACAGCACCCGCACTCCGCTTCCGCCGACGCCCTTGTAAAGCTGCTCTTTGGAGGTAATTTCATCCCGGCCCTCATGGCGCTTGTATAGCCAGGGGATGAAGGCGCTCCAAATGCACTCCTTGAGCGAGCGGAGGTCAGCGGGATTAAGGGGGGGCTCTGGAGTCTCTGAGACTTCCAGGCCGCAGCGGTGACGAAGAGCCCGCCTCGTGTCCCTAGCCCGGAAGAACTGGGCCTCCGCAATTCCGCTGGCAACGAGCTCCTCGGGCGAGAAGTGAATGGCGTTGCGCAAGACCTCCATTTGGGCGACGAGGTCAGAGTTGGTATTCGTCGTCCGAAGCCGCTGCCATAGCCTTGCCTCTCTGGTGACGATCCCCTCAGCATCGATGACAGCTGCCACATCGATGGCGGCGCTGAGGACAGCTGGCTGTGTGTCGCGCAGCAGGGCGCTCTTTGCCAGCAGCTTGCCGATGTGTGCGTCGACAGGGTAGCTGGCGGCCAGCCGCCCAAGCTTAGTGAGACCGGTTGAGCCGATGAGGTCAAGCTTGTAAAGAAGCTGCTCAGCGTCAGCTAGCTGGTTGGCAGACGCCTTAAAGATGAAGCGCTGATTGTCACGGCTAAGGTCGCGCCGGGCGACCTTGTAGCGGAGCATCATCGTCGCCAGGGACACATTCTGGATCTCCGGGGGAATCCCCTCCCTCAGCTGCTGCCGCTTCTCCGCTGTGTCCTTGGGCAGCCGGAGAACGGCTTTACCAGGAAGCTTCAGCCGGCCAATACGGCCCAGGAGCTGCACTACCTCGGCTTCAGTAATCCGGTCGTACACCAGATGGTCCACGCCGTTGATGTGCAGCATGCGCTTGACTTCATCAGTGATAATGACGGTGTTCACGTGCTCAGGGTAGGTCAGGCCGGTGCCACCCACATTTGTCGCAATAATAGCGGCCCGCTCGCCGGGCACCGGCTCAAATATCGCCTGCTGCTCGCGGAGAGGGAGCTTTGAGTGGAAGGGCTTGCAGTTAATCGTGGGATCAATTTGGGCCACTGCCTCGGCGATAGATTCGATCTCGCGCTTGCCGGCGACGAACAGGATTGGGGTCTCTCCCCGTTCAACCGCCGCAACGATATCGTCCGCCTCTGTCTCTAGGGGAGGGACGGCGATTATCTCCTTGTGGCGGCCCCTGTTGGCCTTCTGGAGTATTCGCTGCTCTAGCGACGGGGCTTTGGGTTCCAGGGGCGCGGCGGAGCCGCCTGGCAGGGCCGTAGGATCGATAATCGGCGCGCCGCCAAAGTAATCGCTGAAGATCTTCGCGTTGATCGTCGCGGACATCACGCAAACCTTTATCGGCTTGCCTCTCTCAATCATCTCCAGCAGCTGCAGGCAGAGCGTGGAGAGATCTGCGGGATTCTCGTGAGCCTCGTCAATCATGACGATCGAGCCATCCGGGACCGACCCGTGAAGGAGCTGCTGTGCGGAGTAGCCGTGAGTTTGGTAGACGATCTTTGTGAGGTTCGGAGTGAACCGTCCGGTTTGCGAATTGCAGTAGCCGACGAGCTCCCCAAGCGGCGACTCGAGCAGCTCCGCCACATACTGCGCAATCTTGATGGTCTGAATTACTCGCGGCACTGAGCAGCTCGTGCGAGACTTCGAGGGGTCTGCCACCGTTCCCGGGGGGAAGAGCGACTCCCTCGCTTGCTCAAGTGTCCGGGGCAGCCAAGTCGTCTTGCCGGAGCTCGTCGGTGCCGAGATGACCACCGCAGGCCCTTTCCGGAGCGCCTCAAGGATCTGTTCTTTAGCCGGGGCGAGGGTGAGGTGTGAGACGTCATCACGGGGGTGGATGGAGGGCGTCGGGGCCTTAAGAAGGGCTAGGCCATCAAGGGCGCTGACTACCTGCACGCCAGGCGCTGAGTTGCCGCGAGAATCTTCAGAGGGATCAAGCAGGGCAAGAAGGTCGGTGCGGTGCGCAAGGCTCGTGCGCTCCCTGAGCAGGCGCTGGATGCGTGCCACAGCCGGCGAACTCGCCTGCCCACCGAGGCCGAGCGCCGGCAGGCTCACCGTCTCAAACAACGAGGGTATGGGGTTTAAGATGCCCTCAAGCCGGGCCAAGGCCTTGCTGCCACCCAGCGGGCCGAAAACGCCCGGGACCGGTATCGACACCGAATCGAAGACGCCCTGTGCCAGGCTAGCAGATGATGGGCGCCTGCCGGAACCTTGGCTGCTTGTGGCGGACTCTTGGGTAAGGGCGGGGTTATTTGTGCTAGTTGGGCGGTCTGCCCCCTGCTTGTTCTGCAGCCTATGAAGCCTGTGGGCCCTCTCCCCGGCGCTGTACATACTTTCCTTTTAGAACATACCGCCGGCTGCTTTTTGCAGAAGAAGCCCCAGGAGAGAGCTCTCGCGAGTTAGTAAAACTCACTTAAAGTTGCCGTCGCTCTCCCACAGGTTGTAGCGAAGGAGCCGTTATAAAACAAGAACGGAGTGACGCATCGGAGCTGTGGCAGCAAAAAACTAGGGCGCAGCGCCGAAGCGCCCGTCCTTTGTCCGTGGAGCGAACCGTTCCGAACAGAAAAAGCCACAGCGCCCGCTTAGGGCTCTCGCAGCTCTGCAGGAGCCGGGTTCGGCTTTAGAGGGGCCAGACTTTTTCTGAGATACTATCGACAGGCATCCCTTAGCCTGTATGATCCCCGCTGCAGGAGAGTCATAAAGTATGTTGCAGGTCAGTAACTTAGAAAAGCATTTCGGGGACCGGGCCCTCTTCTCGGCCGCCTCGCTTACTGTTTCGCCCGGCGAGCGCGTAGCGCTCTTTGGCCGCAACGGTTCGGGCAAGTCCACCCTCCTCAAGATCGTTGCGGGCGAGGAGAGCGCAGACAGCGGTGATGTCAGCGTTCCCAAGGGGTATCGCATCGGCTACCTCCGCCAGCACATCTCCTTCACTGCCCCAACGGTGCTCGAGGAGGCCTGCCTGGCCCTGAGGGGAGACCCAGTCGCCGAGCAGTACAAGGCTGAGATTGTGCTGGCAGGGCTCGGATTCTCAGAGGCGGAGCTGGCTATCGCCCCGGCAGCGCTCTCGGGAGGGTTCCAGATCCGGATAAACCTCGCCAAGCTCATCCTGGATGAGCCAAATCTCCTCCTGCTGGACGAGCCGACCAACTATCTGGACATCGTGTCGGTGCGCTGGCTTGAGAGGCACCTGCAGGAGTGGCCGGGCGAAATGATCGTCATCTCCCACGACCGGGCTTTCTGCGACGCGGTCAGCACTCATAGCGCGCTGCTCTACCGCGGGGGCTTCCGGAAGCTTGAGGGGAACTCGGAAAAGCTTTTCGAGCGGATCGCCGAGGACGAGGCGCTCCATGAACGCACCCGGCAGAACCGGGAGAAAGAAATTAGGCGGATGGAGGGGTTCATCAACCGCTTTAAGGCGCAAGCAAGCAAGGCCACGCTTGTGCAGTCGCGCGTCAAGGCCCTTGCGAAGATTGAGCGGCTCGATGAGCTTTCGGATGACGCAACCTTGGACTTCTCCTTTGTGCACAAGCCGTTCCCCGGGCGCTTTCCTGTTGAGGTAAAGAGCCTTTCGTTCGGCTTTGAGGGCATGACTCGGGCGCTCATTCAGGGACTCAGCTTTGCCCTGAAGAAGGATGATCGAGTGGCGGTTATCGGCAAGAACGGCAGGGGCAAGTCTACACTGCTCAAGCTTGTTGCGGGGGAGCTGGCGCCCAGCGACGGAGAGGTGATTCAGAGCCCAAACACAAGCCTGTCGTTCTTCGCCCAGACGAACACTAACCGGCTGGCGCTGTCGAACACCGTAGAGGCGGAGATCCAGCAGGTGAACGAAAAGCTCGGCAGGACGGCCGTGCGGGCCATCTGCGGGTGCATGATGTTTGAGGGCGATGATGCCCTAAAGAAGATCTCAGTTCTTTCGGGAGGTGAGCGCAGCCGCGTGTCGCTGGGCAAGATCCTCGCGACGCCCAGCAATGTCCTGCTTCTCGATGAGCCAACAAACCACCTCGATGTGGAGTCGGTTATGTCCTTGACCGCCGCGCTGGAGGAGTTTGAGGGTGCCGTAATGATCGTCACCCACAATGAGGACATCCTCCGCAGGGTTGCCAAGCGCCTTATCGTGTTTCAGGGATCCGAGCCCTTCCTCTTTGAGGGCACCTACGACGAGTTCCTCGACTCTGTTGGCTGGGACGACGAGGCCGATCTAGCCCCTCGTGCCGCGAAAAAGAGGGACCGCCCCTCAGCGGCTAGGGGCAGGGACCGAAAGCGGGAAAAAGCCGAGGTGCTCCAGGCGCGGTCCCGGCAGCTTTCCCCCCTCAAGGAGAATGTTGCGGCGCTCGAGGGAGCGATTGCGCGCCTCGAGCGCGAGGCTGCAGCCGCCCAAGAGGCTGTTGCCGCTGCCTCTGGCCGGGGAGATTCTGCGGCGATACGGAGCGCGTCACAGAATCTCGCCCGTGCCCAGCGGGAGCTACAAGAGCGGCTTTTGCTGTGGGAGGAGGCAGTGCGCCAGGTTGATGCTGCTGAGCGCGAATTCAGTGAGCGGCTTGAGGCCTTCGACTAGGGGCGCCGCCACACGCTGCCAGCTGCACAGAGTTTTTGAGGGAGCCTCCTGTGGCCAGCGTCCTGCGGTGGAGGCGGTATGCCGGGAGGATCCCATGGCTCCGACCGAGCTGTTCAAGCGGGACCCGCTGTCGAAGCTGGCCGGAGTCTCCCGGGCTGTGCGCACAGAGTTGCAAGAGTTCAGGAGGGCGGCTGCCGGAGGGCTTCCGTGGCTGCGCTGCGGCAAAAAAGGATTACTTCTGCGGCGACCGGCGTGGTACAAGCCTGACATGAAGAGTTGCGCCGCGCCGGCAAGGATCTCGTGCAAGTTTCGCCCCCTCCAGCGGGTGTTTCGCCGCTTGGGGGCCGCGTGTTTTCTTGTGGCGTGCGCTGCATGCCTCCCGAATCCGGCGGCCATATCGCCGCTCTACGACCGTCTTGCCGGCAGGGGGCCGGTGCTCATCGAAGGGGCGAACCCGACCCTGCCGGCGAGCGCGTTCTACGCTGAACAGGTGCAGGCGAGCCCGGCGCTGTCGCAGTACGTCAGCTCGCACGGCGAGCCGATCGCAATCAGCGTTGAGCGGAAGCTCTACAGGGCGACCCGTCTCGGGTTTTACTACCCACAGCGCGGACAAGTGGTGACGTTCACGCGCTGGGGAACCGACTGGCAGGCTGAGCCAGCGACACAGATCTCGAGCGAGGACAGAGGGAGCCTCTCCGCCCAACTCGCGCAATCCGGCCGGGATCTTCCGGCTGCTGGGGAGCGGAACGTCGCAGCTGCCGCCTCCGTAAAGCCGGCTGGCATGAACGGCGAAGGCCTAGGGGAGGGGGAGCTGCGGGGACGTCTCAAGCCCCCTGGCGTTGCGGGTGAGGCCAAGCTGGCGCGGCTTCCAAACGGCGACTACGAGCACCGCGTGGCATTTCAGGGAGAGACGCTCCAGCTTCTTGCCGAATGGTACACGGAGGACCCGGGCAACGCTAACGCGCTCGCCGCGGCGAGCGGAAAGCGGGCAGCCAACCCTCTGCAACAGGGGGAGAAGGTCCGAATTCCGAGGCGACTGATGCGTAATGTGCAGCCTCTTCCGGAGGCGGCGGTTCCGTAGCGCACGAAGTCCCCTCGTTACTGGTTGGGAAATCCTGCGAATATTGCTACCCTACCGGCGCCCGCTTTCGCGTCGAAAGCATACGACGGTGACTTCACATATGGCCCTCAAGAGTGCAAACGAGTATCGAAGCAGCCCGCGGCGGATCTCCGTGTACAACTCCCTGGGGGGCGAAAAGGCGGCCTTCGAGCCGCTCGACCCGGCGCCCGTCTCGCCTCGGGTAAAGATGTACGTGTGCGGACTGACACCGCAGGACCACAGCCACCTGGGCCACGGCCTTAACGGGGTTCGGTTTGATCTCATCCGTAGGTACCTGTTGTACCGAAGGCTTGACGTGCAGTTTGTGCAGAACGTGACGGACGTTGACGACAAGATAATCAACAAGGTCCTGACAACCAAGCAGGACCCGCTTGTGATGACCAGGGACTTCACCGACGAGTTCTATAGGTGCATGGACCGGCTTCATGCGCTTCCGATTGAGGCCATAACGAGGGTCACCGAGTACGGCCCACAGATCGTGCGTTTCATTGAGTCCCTTGTAGCAAGGGGATTTGCCTACGCCACGCCCGAGGGGAACGTGTACTTTGACGTGTCAAAGAAGGCCGATTACGGCAAGCTGTCGAACCAAAACACCTCGATGCTGTACGAGAGCGTCAGGAAGGAGCTGGACAAGGAGAAGAGGTCTCCCCTTGATTTTGCCCTGTGGAAGCGCGACGAGAGCACTGCACTGTCACAGCCGTCCCCCTGGGGCATCGGGAGGCCTGGGTGGCACATCGAGTGTTCAGCGATGATCCACGAGGTGCTCGGTGACCAGATAGACATTCACGGCGGCGGGCTGGACCTTAAGTTTCCCCACCACGAGAACGAGATCGCCCAGTCTGAAGCCTTCTCGGGCGGCAAGTTCGCCTCGGTGTGGATGCATGGTGGGCTGCTCAACATCGACGGCCAGAAGATGTCAAAGTCGCTCAACAACTTCATGACCCTGGTTGATGGGCTTGAGCACTACGGGGCAGCACTCTTCCGGTTTGTCGTCGCCCGCCTGCACTACCGCTCGGCGCTGGACCTCAGCGACAAGCTCTTTCGCGACAACCTCAATGCGCTGCTTGATTTCCACAGGCTGCTGGCCCGCTTCCCAGATCTCGATCGTGTCGCTCCGGACACCGCCTCGCCGCAGGGGAGAGCGGTGATTGAGGCGTTTGAGGGGGCGATGGACAACGATTTTAACTCTCCTGAGGCTCTCGTTGTGCTTGAAAAGTTTAGGGCGCAGCTGGCGCAAGCGCTGGACAGCGGGAAAGAGACGGCGCAGCAGCTAGCCCCAGGAGCTAGGCTGCTCCTTGAGCTGGGGCAGGTTCTAGGGCTCTTCTTTGATTCTCTTGAGTCCGTAGAGGAGCAGGGCTTGGGGCTGATCGCCAGGATCCTCGGGACGCAGCCCCTCACGAGAGGGGGCGTGAGCAGCTTAATAAGGGACCGGGCGGAGGCTCGTGCGTCGAAAGACTTCAGCCGCTCGGACGAGATTCGCAAGGAGCTTGCGGCTCGAGGGGTTGAGATCCTGGACTCCAAGGCGGGATCCACCTTCAGGTTCGTCTAGGTCCGGGCCGGCTCCCCGCCTCAGTTCTGGTGCAGCGGTCAGGAGGCCCCCCGGGGAGTGTGCCGGCCTGCAACCCGTGCTACAAAGGCTGGGCATTCAAGATACTGCTGATCAATGTCCGCACTCCAGCCAACCAAGAGACCGCTGCGCATAGCCCTCCTCGGAACTCGTGGCATTCCGGCTCGCTACGGGGGCTTTGAGACGTTTGCCGAACAGGTGTCGCTTCGCATGGCCGAACGGGGTCATGAGGTTACGGTGTACGGCCGCTGCCGGCTGCTCTCCCGCTGGGGCTCCCGGCCGCCGTTGCACGGAGTGATGCGGCGGGACACGCCGACCATCTTTCACAAGTACCTTGAGACGCCGCTGCATGCGCTTACATCCTTCGTCGACATGCTTTTCCGCCGCTGCGATGTGGTGCTCCTGTGCAATGCCGCAAACAGCCCCTTTGCTTGGCTGCTTCGAATGCGGAGGGCCCCACTGCTGATCAACGTTGACGGGATTGAGCGTAACCGAGCGAAGTGGAACTCTCTCGGCAAGCTTTGGTACCGCCTCGGGGAAAGGTGCTCAGTTGCGTTCGCCACTCGGGTAGTTGCTGACGCAAAAGTGATTGCGGACTACTACCTGGAGGAGTACGGCTGCGGCAGCGCGGTGATCCCATACGGCGTCCACCCTCACCCCCGCCAGGCGGGCGCCACACTCTCCCGTTTTGGGCTCTCGCCAAAGGGGTACATCCTCTACGTCAGCCGTCTTGAGCCGGAAAACAATGCGCTTGGGGTGATCGAGGCACATAACCGTCTCGCCAGCGCAGATCCTGCGGTGATGCCGCTCGTGGTTGTCGGGGACGCGCCGTATGCGGCCGACTACAAAGAGAGGCTGCGGTCTGTGGCGAACCCGGGGGTGATCTTTACCGGATTTCAGTTCGGGGAGGCGTATGAAGAGCTGCAGAGCAACTGCTACCTCTACGTGCAAGCCACTGAGGTGGGCGGGACGCATCCCGCCCTCATCGAGTCGATGTCGTACGGCAATTGTGTCGTGGCAAACGGCACACCAGAGAACCTGGAGGTCATAGGAGAGGCCGCAGTGAGCTTCCCGAAAAATGACTTCGCCGCGCTCAGCCAGCTGCTCTCCGGGCTGCTCGCAGATCCGATCCGGGTGCGAGAGCTCGGCGAACTGGCGAGACAGAGGGCGCTGTCAGAGTACTCTTGGGAGGCTGTCGTCTCTCTCTACGAGGATCTCTTCTGGGGGGTGCTGGATGGGTGAGTGCACTGCGGCAGGGGCCCCTGAAGCGCCACGGCCTATTGTGCTTTTTGATGGCAGTTGCGCGCTGTGCAACAGGTTTGTCGTATTTGCACTCAAGAATGACCCTACTCGAGAGCTGAAGTTCATGACAAATCAAGCCCCGCAGGCGTCTGCAATGCTCGCTT
This sequence comes from bacterium, assembly GCA_017853605.1. Classification (GTDB taxonomy): domain Bacteria; phylum Bdellovibrionota_C; class UBA2361; order UBA2361; family OMII01; genus OMII01. Next base: position 10,337 of record JAFMJG010000050.1, on the reverse strand, counting down.
CCAGGGGCCTCTCTGGAATCGATGCCGAAAGCGTTATTGTGATTGATGGCCAGCGAGCCCTTACCCACAGCGATGCGGCGCTCTATGTACTTGGGCGCCTGCGCTGGCCCTTCAGCATGATGGGACTGCTGCGCCTTGTTCCGCGTTGTGTGCGGGATCGGTCGTACCGCTGGGTGTCTCGCCGACGATTGGCGATCTTTGGCCGAGTTGATGAGTGCCAGCTCATTCCCCAAAATCTCCGGGACCGCATCATCGATGGGTGTGAAGAATGAAAGCGCATGACCTGATTCGCTACCTCTTGGGAACCTCTCGCTACGTCATGTCAACCTATCTCGAGGACATGTCAGACGCGGAGCTCCTGGTGCAGCCGGTTGAGGGCGCCCACCACGCAGCCTGGCAGCTCGGGCACCTCATCCTGTCGGAGCGCCGGATGGTTGATGCCGTGAGGGGCGGCTCCGGAATCGCGCTCCCTGACGGCTTTGAGGAGGCACACCCCAAGGGAGGCGCGCCCGGTATCAGGGAGGCCGTTGTTCGCAAGTCTGAGTACCAAGGGCTGATGGAGCTGCAGCGCCAGCAGACCTTAGGCCTTCTTGCCCGCTTGCCTGAGGAGGAGCTCTCAGCAGTCGCGCCTGAGATTGTCCGCGCCTACGCGCCCACTGTCGGCGCCGTGTTTGCGACTATCGGCGGCCATGAGCTGATGCACTCAGGACAGATCGCCGTGATCAGGCGGGCATTGGGAAAGCCCGTGCGCATCTGATGCGACGCTAGGCTGCTTTTCTGGATGACAGCTGCCGGTTGCGCTTGCCAAACAGGGCGGATTGGATCTCCTTCCTGCGGCGTATAGCCGCAAAAGCAAATTCCTGCGAGAGAACCTGCAGCTCGAGCTGCACGCGGTCCAAGGCCGCGTGCATCTCTTGCGAGGAGCGGCCGGTTAGCGTTTCCACAGGACGACCCATCGAAAGTCGGGCCAAGCTGGCAACGAGAAGGGCGCAGGAGAGCAGCCCTGCCAGCACACACAGGCTGTCGGTGAGAAGAGCGCCACTTCCAAATGAGCGAGAAAGCCACTGAATAAAGTCCATTTCCTATTCCTAATCAGCCGGTTACGAAGTCTTACGAGCTGGCACGACTGGCCTAAGCTATCCCTGTCTAGGTTATGGGGCCAGGGCGTGGGACAGGAGCATAAGAGCCGCAAAAGCACAATCAGCACAAGCTTTTAGGGGGGAATCCGCGAATCACGAGAAAATTCCCCAAAGCTGTGTTTAGCTCCTGCGCTGTGATAAACTTCCGGCGCTGTTCTTCACGAGGTAAGTAGCCATGCAGGGGATATCAGTCGTCATTCCGGTATTCAACGAAGAGGACAACGTTGCCGAGGGATTCCGGGAGGTGACGAGCGTCCTGCGAGGCATGAGGCGGCCATACGAAATCATATACGTTGATGATGGCTCGCGAGATGCAACGGTCGCGCGGCTGCTTGAGAGCGGAGGAAACGACCCACACCTTAGGCTCGTTCAGCTGCGGAGAAATTTCGGGCAGACCGCAGCCATGGCGGCGGGCTTTGATCATACCCGTTACGATATCGTTGTGGCGCTTGATGGCGACCTGCAGAACGACCCCGCGGAGATCCCGGCCATGGTCGCCAAGCTGGAAGAGGGGTACGACCTTGTGGCTGGCTGGCGAAAGCACCGCAGGGACAAGTTTCTCAGCCGGCGCCTTCCGAGCATCATCGCCAACCGAATCATCTCTTCCGCAACAGACGTTAGGCTTCACGACTATGGCTGCACCCTCAAGGTTATGACCGGCGAGATTGCGCGTGGGCTGCGGCTGTACGGGGAGATGCACCGGTTCATTCCCGCTCTCGCAAATGAGATGGGAGCGAGGATTGTTGAAGTGCCGGTGAATCACCGGGAGCGAAAGTTTGGCAAGTCGAAGTACGGCATCTCAAGAACTATTCGCGTCATCCTTGACCTCATTACGGTAAAGTTCCTGCTGGGCTACTCCAAGCGCCCGATCCACCTTTTTGGCGTTGTTGGAGCGGTATCAAGCGTGCTCGGCACTGCGATTCTCTCCCTGCTCACGTTTCAGCGAATGTTCCAGGGGGTGCCGATGGGAAACCGTCCCCTGCTCGCCCTTGGGGTGATGCTGGTGATTATCGGGCTCCAGTTCGTCGTGTTCGGGCTGCTCGCCGAGGTTCTCGCCCGGACGTACTACGAGTCACAGAGCAAGAAGATTTACGTCGTGCGACGCATTTTTACGGCGCCTGAAAATGAGGGCAGTGCACCGTGGACGCGCAAAGTAGCCAACTAGACGCGCCTTCCGCCGCGCCGAGGGATCTTGTCAGGGTGCTCCTGGACGCCCGCAAGGTGAGCGACGGAGGTATAGGAGTCTACATCCAAAACCTGGTCCGCGGCTTCGCAGAAGCTGGGGGAGTTTCCCTGACGCTCCTCGTGAAGCCGGGGGAGCGCCCTGCAGCCCTCGCGGGCTGCAGCCTGATCGTTGACAGCAGCCCCTGCTACTCCCTCGATGAGATGCTCTTCCTCGCTCGGCGCATTCCGTGGCAGAGGTTTGACCTGTTTCACACCCCGCACTACGTGCTGCCCTTGGGGGTGCCCATCCCGAGCGTGGTAACGGTGCATGATCTCATTCACGTCGAGCAGCCAGAGCGGTTCTTCTATCCCTGGGTAGCCAAGCGCCTCATGTGCTCGGCGGTCAGGCGAGCGAGCGTTGTGTTAGCGGTGAGCGAAGCAACCCGTCAGGCTGTCATTGGGCTGGCCGGCGCCGAGCCGTCCAAGATCCGCAGGATCCCGAATGCGATCGCACCGGCATTCTTGCGGGGCTCTTCAGTGCTCGACCTTCCCGCTGTGGTGGCAGAGGCAGGAAGCTTCTTCTTCTCTCTCTTCTCAAACCTCAAGCCCCACAAGGGGATTGAGGACCTTTTCGAGGCGTATCGGCAGTTTAAGTCGCAGGGGCTCTGGCGGCAACGCTCCGCCACCTGCCCAAAGCTGGTGATCGCCGGCATCGGTGCCGATGCCATAGCGCGCTCACCCAGGCTTGCGGCTCTTGTGGGCTCAATCGGTGACATCATGGTGCTGGGCAAAGTTGGGGAGGGCCAGCTGGCCGCGCTGTACCGAAGAGCGGCGGCAGTGGTAGTCGCGTCCCGCCTTGAGGGCTTCTGCCTGCCGGCCCTAGAGGCGCAGGCTGTCGGAACGCCTGTTGTGTGCCGGCCGGTTCCGGCCCTGTGCGAGCTGGTGACAGAGCGGGACGTTGTGGCGGCCGACATGTCGGCTGAAGGGCTGCGGGACGCGCTTGCTGAGGGGCTGCAGGGAGCCGCGGCGCACGGGAGGGCCCCGTACCCGGCGCATCTCGCGCTGTATTCCCCTGCGCGCACGGCGGCGCAAGTTGTCGAGGCCTACCGGGCCGCTGTGGCCACGGAGGCGGCACGATGAGGGTGGCGCTCGTCCACGACTGGCTGACGGGGATGCGGGGGGGAGAGCGTTGCCTTGAGGCATTCCTCTGTCTCTACCCAGACGCAGACATCTTCACCCTCGTCCACGTGCCAGGCACAACGAGCGCGCAGATTGACTCCCGTGTTGTCCGGGTTTCATTCCTCAACAGGATCCCCGGCATCCGTCGGCTGTACCGGCTCCTTCTTCCTCTCTACCCCCTCGCGGCGGCATCCTTCGACTTCAGGGGGTATGATCTCGTGGTGTCGCTGAGCCATGCGGCGGCCAAAAACGTTCTTGTCCCAAAAGGGATTCCCCATGTGTGCTACTGCTTCACCCCGATGCGGTACATATGGGACCAAGCAAAGTCGTACCTTCGGGGCCCGGCCTTTGTGCTTGCGCAGCCCATTGTGCAGCTGCTTAGGCTTTGGGATCGGCGCGGCGCGAAGAGGGTTGATCACTTCGTTGCCATCAGCCAGTTCATCGCAGCGAGGATCCGGAGGTACTACGGCCGCGAGGCATGCGTCATTCCCCCGCCGGTCCGCATGGCGCATGAGGCTGCGGCGTCTCTTTCGTCGGAGGAGAGCGCTTTCTTGGGCACGTTCGGCCATGAGCGATTCTTCCTGTGCGCTGGAGCTCTCGTGCCATACAAGCGAATTGATGTGGCGATTGAGGCGTTCAGGGCTCTCGGCCTCCCGCTCTGGGTGATCGGGACAGGGCCCCAAGAGCGCGCCCTGCGGGCGATGGCTCCGGACAACGTCAGGTTTCTCGGCAGGGCGAGTGAGGCGCTTCTGTGGGAGTGCTATCGCCGATGCGAGGCCCTCGTGTTTCCGGGGATTGAGGACTTTGGGATCGTGCCGGTAGAGTGCATGGCGTCGGGGCGGCCAGTGATAGCGATTGATGCCGGCGGAATCCGTGAGTCCATCGGAGACGAGCGCCTTTCGGGGGACTCTGACCTTGTCCGCTCCAACGCGTGCGGTGTATTCATTCCCAAGAGGCTGCACGGTGACCCGCAGGCGCTGCAGGAGGCTGTTCGCGCCTACCGCAAGGCGCAGGGCTCCTTTTCGGCGCATAGCCTTCGGCTGGCGGCGGGCCGATTTAGCCACCAGCACTTCTTTGCGGCATGGGATGACTTTATGAGGCGTACAGGACTGGACAGTGGCGTGGGCCGCCAAGCCGTGGCGCCCATGAACAACGACCGGATCGGGCCAGGTGCCCGGAGGGCATCATGCTGAAGCAGAAGAGACAGCTCTTCGAGTACCTCTTCATGGCAACGGATCTCGTGGTCGTGTCAGTGGCCTGGCTGGTGGCGTTTTGGCTCCGCTTTGAGACCCAGCTCGTGCCGGTTGAGAAGGGAGTCCCCGAGCTTATTCACTACGTCTCGATGCTCATCTTTATTTGGATTATCTGGGCATTCGTGTTCCGTCGCATGGGGCTATACCGCCCGATGCGGGGTGTCCGCCGAACCCGCGAGCTGTGGGTTCTCATCAACGCAAATGCGCTGGCGATCCTGCTGCTCATCGCCATCACCTACCTCTTTAGGGAGAAGAGCGTACAGTACTCCCGCCTCGTGTTCGTGTACTTCTGGGCGATAGCGACCCTGCTCACCGTGCTGCAGCGGACCGTCCTCCGGTTCCTTCTCCGCGAGCTTAGGCGCAAAGGGTACAACTTGCGCTACATGCTTGTGGTTGGGGCAGGGAAGGTTGCATCTGACGTCGTCAGCAGGGTGCGGCTGCACCAGGAGCTGGGGATTCAGCTCCTGGGCTGCCTCTCCAAGAGCGGAGAGGTGAAGCGGGGCCCTGGAGGGGTGCCGATCGTCGGCAGCTACAGCGATATCGCCGGGTTTCTTGCGCGGACGGATATCGACCAGATAGTGGTGGCGCTTCCCCTGGAGGACCAGCAGCTCTTGCCCGACATCATGGAGCAGTTTAAGGACTCGATCGTTGACATCAAGATTATTCCGGACCTCTACCAGTTTGCGAGCATCGGGGGCGCGATCGAGGAGTTTGAGGGGCTCCCCGTCATAAGCCTGCAAGAGTGCCCGCTCGACGGGATTAATCTGTTCACCAAGCGGGCGCTGGACCTGGCGGTAGCGATCTCCTTGTTGATGATCTTCTCCCCAGTTATGCTCATCATCGGCGCGCTCGTGAAGCTTACGTCCCGGGGCCCGATGCTGTTTAGGCAGGAGCGGGTCAGTTTCGACGGCACGCCGTTTCGAATTATTAAGTTTCGCACCATGCATCTCGACGCCGAGGCCGGTGGGCCGGGATGGACGAAGCCGGGCGACGGGCGCATCACGCCGCTGGGCCGATTCCTCCGCTCTACGAGCCTTGATGAGCTGCCGCAGCTGCTGAACGTGCTCTGTGGAGACATGTCTATTGTCGGGCCGAGGCCTGAGCGGCCGGTCTTCATCAAGGAGTTCCGGCAGCACGTGCCGCGCTACATGCTGCGCCACAAGGTTCCGGCTGGCATGACTGGGTGGGCGCAGGTCCACGGCTGGCGGGGGGACACCTCAATCGACAAGCGAATTGAGTACGACCTGTACTACATTGAAAATTGGTCGCTCCTGCTTGACCTTAAGATCCTTTTCCTGACCCTCTTCAGGGGGTTCCGCAACCGCAACGCCTACTAAGGCGAGTGTGGCCAAGGCGCGCCGCAGCCTGTGCGAGCCTCGATTGTGTCCTTTCCAGGGGGCGGCAACCTGGAGTAACCTGCCGACTATGCAGGGATTCCAAAAAGTTCTCTTCTTGGCGATCATTTGTTTCTTCGGCAGCGCAAGCGTCTTCGTGGCGGGCACTGACATGCTCAGGCGGCTTGGAAAGCACACCGCCGAGGAAGAGGCGCGCGCCAAAGAGTTCATCCACCATCTTCGCGGGGAGGTCCTGTCCAAGGACTCTCAGGGGCTTGTGCACTCGGGGCGCATTCCAGCTCGTTCCGGAGGAAGCATCCTCTCCGACAACGACAAGAACCGGATTAAGCGGCTCTTCGGCGGCCTGGCATCCTCAGACGCGAAGCAAGATAACTCCAACACCGAGGCGAGCGCCGACGAGGATCGCCACGTGCCGACCGAAAGTCTCGCAGAGGACAAAGCAGGGTAGGTATGCGTCACCTATGGCGGCCTCTTTATGCGCTTGCGCTTTCAGTTGTGCTTACCGGCTGCGTGCTCGTGCCGTTCATCCAGGCTTTTCATGAGTCAGGCGCAACCTCAGGAGACCGGATGGCGCTTCTGCAGCCGCAGGCGAAGAAGTTCTCTGATGCCATGATGATGGGAAACAAGTCCCTCGCCCTCGCGGTTGTTAAGCCAGAAAACCGCCCAACGGTCGTGAAGCAGTTGCGGGACAAGAACGAGGAGGAGCGTGTTGTTGAGGCCAAGGTAGACGACGTGCAGTTTCAGGAGGATGCCTGGAAAGCAACCGTTACCCTCAAGGTCAAGTACTACAAGGTGCCGTTCTACATAGTGGAGTCGCGGTACGAGGAGCAGCAGTGGGAGTTCTCGCTCTCGGACGGGTGGCAGCTGCGAGAGATGTCGCTTGTGGAGGGCTAGGGTGATCCGCTTCCGCCAAGCCCGACGGGGCGTGTCGATGCTGTTGGCAGGAGCTGCCCTTGTCTGTGGCCTGGGATGCCTGCCGGGAGCTTCAGATAAGGGCCAAAGTTCGCGGCGTGCCATAGAGGCAACCTCTGGCATAGACCCATCGATAACTCCCTTCAGGCTGGAGGTTCTTGAGGAGCTGAACGATGGCACGGACCTAACGATTAAGGGCAGGCTTACCCCAAAGGACGAGTGGCCAGCCCAGAGTGTCGTCGTGAGGCTAGCGGCCCTTGATGACACCGGCCAGCAACGGGTCTCGTACCACCGCATGAGCGATCTGGCGCCGAAGTCGCAAACGTTGGCAGCCGGTGAGGCGACCTCCTTTTCGCTCACGCTTCCCTCAGTGGGGCTAACCAACTACCAGCTGGAGGTGCTGTGGGGCAGGGATGCAGCGCCTTTTGCCCCTAAGGGAGGTGAGGCCCCGCCGGAAGCAAGGCCTGGCCAGCAGCAGACCCAGCCCTACCTGGCCCTGCGTAACCTGCAGGTTCACCGAGTGCCCTCTGAGAGCTGCTCTGCCCCGAACGAGTGCGATTTGCGGTTCAGCATCTCCGGCGAATTTTTTAATTCGGGAGGCGCAACTGTTCGGAATGTGGTGATCGTGGCGGGCTTTGCCGGTGCCGACAAGCTTGATTTGAAGGATCAAATTCTTGAGAATGAGCGGCGAGTGGAGGTGAGGAACCTAGGCTTGAGGCCGGGAGCCAGCAAGCCTTTCCGGCTCTCGATGGAGAAGAGGGTATCGGCCCTCGACCAGGTCGCTCCGCATCCAGTGGTCCGCATCGTTGCGGTTGACTCTGATCCCTAGCGAGGCCCGCCGCTCGCTCATGCCGTGGTGCAGCAGCGACTGGGGCAGGAAGGGCCCATGTGCCCGTGCTCACCTGCAGCGCTGCTTGATGGGAATAGGGTGCCCAACCGTGACGACTTCAGATGAAACGACGCCGAGTGATGGAGAGCCCCGCAAGCAGGGGGTCTACATCCGCACATTCGGCTGCCAGATGAATGAGCACGACTCGCAAAAGCTCTTCAAGATACTTGAGAAGGATTACGTGCCAGTTGATGACCCGAGGCAGGCCGACCTGGTGCTGATCAACACGTGCAGCGTCAGGGAGAAGCCGGAACAGAAGCTGTACAGCATGCTTGGCGAGATGAAGGGCCTCAGGCGAGAGCGCCCCGGCATAATGATAGGGGTGTGCGGCTGTGTCGCGCAGCAGGAGGGCGAGAAGATCATCAAGGCTGGTCGGGGGGTCGACTTCGTCTTTGGCACCCACAACCTCTCCCTCGTGCCGTCCCTCATCCAGCTCCGCAAAAACGGGGCGCCGCCCCAGGCGGCCGTCAGTTACCGCGAGGAGTGGGAGGATCTGCCGCTTGGGTTCGCTGAGCTCGATGCGACCAAAAACGGCAAAGCTGCGCACGTCACAGCATTCGTTTCGATAAGCAGGGGATGCAACAAGAGCTGCTCGTACTGCATTGTGCCCACAACCCGGGGCCCGGAGGTAAGCCGCTCGGCGGATGAAATCGAGCGCGAGGTCAAGCTTGCAGTGCATCGTGGCAGCCGGGAGATCGTCCTGCTCGGGCAAACCGTCAACTCGTACGGGCTCGATCTCTCGCCACGCATGACCTTTGTGCAGCTGCTTGAGCGCGTGGCTGCCGTGCCGGGCGTCGAGCGGATTCGCTTCACGTCGCCTCACCCGCAAGAGATCCGCCAGGACTTTGTCGATTTCGTGGTGTCATGCCCAAAGGTGTGCCACCACATCCACATGCCGCTCCAGTCTGGCAGCGACAGGATCCTGAGGCTGATGAACCGCAACTATCGAAGAGACCGGTACCTAAGGATAATCGACTCTCTCCGTAGCCGGGTGCCGGACATGGCGATCACGACAGACATCATCGTCGGATTCCCGGGAGAGACTGATGACGATTTCCGTCAGACCCTGGAGGTGATGGACATTGTACAGTTTGACAACAGCTACTCGTATGCCTTCTCGGCCCGGCCCGGGACCAAGGCTGCAGCGATGGACGAGTCCCTGACTCAGGAGGGGAAGCTCGAGCGCTTGCAGGAGCTTCAGGCGCGCCAGGAGGCCATCACGGACGGCAGGCTGTCCGCATGGGTGGGCAGGGAGTCGGAAGTTCTTGTCGATAACCACAATCGTTTGCGCGATGGGTGTTTGCAGGGCCGAATTCCCCAGAATTTTATGGCAAACTTTGACCAGCCATATGAAGGCCTCTCACTAGGGTCGCTAGCCAAGGTTCGCATCACGGGCCGCAAGCGGTTTACCCTGATAGCTGAGCCTGTCCCTTAAGGCCGCTTCGTTCATGGCAGCGAACCCGCACGGATTTTTCTTTGCATAGACGCCCCAAGAACGTGCGTGATACCCTACAGGGCAGGGACGTAAGCGGCAGGCGTGCAGGACGCTCGCAGCTTTTCAGTCTCAAGTTTTGGAGAGGTTTCCTGACGATGGGAAATGAATCTGCGGTGGAGATGTTTGTCGGGGGACTCGTTCTCGACCCCGCGACCCAGGCTCCAATAGTGGTCCTGAAGGACGAAACAGGGCAGGTCACCCTCCCCATTTGGATCGGCATTGCGGAGGCGACTTCGATAGCCAGCGCCATCAAGCAGGTCGCAATGGCTCGCCCCCTGACGCACGATCTTTTCTTTGAGCTGCTGCTGGAGCTCGGCATCACCGTTCAGCGCGTGGTTATCACCGAGCTTAAGGACTCGACCTACTTTGCGGAGCTGGTTCTCGGGCAGGGCGACAAGGTTATGGTGCTCGATGCGAGGCCCAGTGATGCCATAGCGATGGCGCTCAGGGCCACGGCCCCGATCTTCGTTGCGCAGGCAGTTCTCGATCAGGCACGACTGGCCTTCGCGAACCAGGGCGCCGAACCATCTCCGGGGGAGGGCCAAAATCCTGCAGAGGCAGGGGCTGGCGAGGAGGAAAGGAGAGAGGAGGCCCTTGAGGAGTCTTCGAAAGACTTCCGGTCAATCGACAAGGACAAGTGGAATGAGATCCTTAGCCAGCTTGATCCGGATGACTTTAAGTACAAGATGTAGGGCCGCACCGGAGTCTTCCCTGTACAACCGCTACCTGCTCTGCTACGTAACTGCAGGTACGTAACTATTTTCTTGGCTGCGAGAGGCTTGTGGCAACATTACCAGTGGAAGATCAGCGGACCAGCGCGGGGCGCCGCAACATATTTGAGGACCCGGCAATCATAGAGGCCGGAAGAAACGACCCGTTTGTGCGCTTTATGTCCAAGAACTGGAGGGTACTCCTTTCTCTTCTCGTGGAGGGTGGCCTCGGGCTTATCGG
>JAFMJG010000175.1 GCA_017853605.1 bacterium | reverse complement strand
ACTCCCTGGCGAGGTCGGCTCGTGAGATGGCCCAGCTTGCAGACCACAACCCTGCCAAGACGATCCGGGTTCAGTACTAGGAACGTTACGGCCTGAGGCGACCCATCCTCTCTGAACTACCCCCTTCGGGCGTGCCCGATCCGGGGAGGGTTTTGGGCGCGTCCGTGCGGATGCCTCCGGGGCCCGTGTGGCGAAACAGTTTTGGGGATTAGGGTCCATGGTTGCCCGCGCTTCTGGTCAAGGTCGGTTCACGATTCCCCACACCCCAGCCCCCAATTTGGACGATGCAGAGAGGGCCGCTCGGCGGCCGATAATCGGCACCGACTTCGCTTCGGGGAGCCGGCCAAGCGCCGCGGGGATCGCCTTGTCAAATCGCCGGCCGATGCGGCTTCGCTTGTTGGGAGTGCTGGCGCTGGGCTGGACGGGGCTGCTCGTTGCGCGACTATACAGCCTTCAGGTGTCTGATTTTGAGACGTGGCAGGATTGGGCGGTGCGCCAGCACGTCGCAGAGGTAGAGGTCGCCTCTGAGCGGGGCCAGGTGCTCGACCGCAACGGCAAGCTGATGGCGGTTTCGATACCGGCTGAGTCGATCTACGTGCGGCCGAAGCTCGTCAGGGATCGGGACGTGGTGGTTCGGGAGCTCGCCAAGCTCCTCGAGATGAAGCCCAAGGATGTCCGGGAGAAGCTCGACAGCAAGCAGCCCTTTGTGTGGGTAAAGCGCCAGGTGCTGCGCTACCAGGCCGAGAAGGTATCAGACCTCAACCTGCGCGGCGTCGGGGCGGTGCTTGAGTCGCGCAGGTTCTACCCCTACAACCAGGCCGCCAGCGCGCTGATCGGCAAGGTCGGAATCGACGGCACGGGCCTCTCGGGTATTGAGGCCCTCTACGAGCGGCAGCTGCATGAAAACCACGTCAAGACGATGGTGACACGCGATGCGTTCGGCAAGATTATCCACGTGAGCAGCTCTGAGGCGGCCGAGGGCTTCGCTCCGCCGAAGGGAGAGGCCCTCAAGCTCACTATCGACGCCGACCTGCAGATAATAATGGACGAGGAGCTCGAGGTAGGGCGCCGCGCCGCCAACGCCAAGCAGGCGATGGCGGTGATGATAGACTCGGACACCGGCGAGATCATCGCCTTGAGCCAGTCGCCGAGCTACAATTTCAACAGCCCCTCAGCCGACTCAAAGAATGCCCTGCGAAATCTTTTGGTGGAGGCTGTTTTTGAGCCCGGGTCGGTGATGAAGCCGATCGTGGCGGCAGCGGCAGTGGACGCCGGGGTGGTCAAGCCAACCGACATGATTAACTGCGAGAACGGAAAGTTCCCGTTCTCGAAGCACACCATCAAGGACGTGCACCCCTCGGGGGTGATCTCATTCCATGACGTCGTGGTGCGCTCCTCAAATATAGGCATGACCAAGGTAGGGATCCGGCTCGGGAGCGAGCGCCTCTACTCGTACCTGCGAAAGTTTGGATTTGGAACGTCAACCGGTCTCGGCCTCGCTGGCGAGACGAGCGGCATCCTGCGGGACGAGCCCTCGTGGGCGAAGGTGGATGTGGCAACGCACTCATTCGGCCAAGGAGTGGCGGTGACCCCGCTGCAGGTCGTCCGGGCTGTGGCGGCGATATCGAATGGCGGGATGCTGCCGCACCTCTCGATCGTGATCGATGATGGGGGCATTCCGGCCGGCGAGCGGGTTGTGTCTGAGAAGGCGGCTGCCGTTGCCCGCGAGATGATGTACGGGGTCGTTGAGGATGAGCACGGGACCGGAGCAAAAGCGAAGATCCCTGGGCTGCGGGTTGGGGGCAAGACCGGGACTGCGCAGAAGGCGAACCCCAAGGGGGGAGGATACATGTCGGGAGCCTACGTTGCCTCGTTTGTGGGCTTCGTGGATGGTTCCCCGATGGGAGTGCCGAGAAACCTCACGGCGATGGTCATTATCGACGAGCCGCACGCCAAGAGCATTTACGGCGGCACCTTGGCGGCTCCGGTATTTGAGCGGGTAATGGAGCGCACGTTTCGCTTTATCCAGACCCGTAGTGAGCTCGGCGTGGGCTCGGGCCGCTCTCCGTTTATCGTTCCTGAGCGGTCAATCGACGTTAAGGACGAAGAGCTCTTTCCAGCTTCCTACAGGCCCTCAGCGGGCGTTGCCGCGCGATAGGCACCGGCCTGAGCGCCGCGCTAGGCTGATGCGCGGGGCGGAGCGTTCTTAAGCGTATTGATAGCGTACTTCAGCGGAGGAAGGTGATCGATGAGCACCGTGGCGGCATCCTTCAGGGCTGCACTGATGCCGAGTATCCTCGCCTCAGCCGACTCGCGGCTCTCATTCGGCGCGATAGCCTGAACCTCGGCGCGCTGCGTGTCGATCTTGCTCTGCACCTCCTCCACGTCGCCGCGCAGCCGGGAGCTCTCGCGGTTTGCAAACCTAGAGTACTCAAGGATGATGTCGAGCTGCGAGTGAGCTGAGGTGAGCGTCGCCACGACCCGGCCGAGGGGAATCGGGTCAAAGTCGGGGGGCAGCAAGGTTTCCTTGAGGCGCTCTGAGGCGAGCAGGATATCGTTTCCACAGTCCTGCAGCCGATCGTACACCGCCTGAAGGTTCGACCCGAGCGAGAGGCCTCCACTCGTAGGGGTGGGGCAATGAGAGAGCGCGTCAAGTGGCGAGCTGCCCGAGGGGTCCCTGTTCTGTGATGTAGGCTGCATGGTAGCTGTCTTGCCTAATAATACAGAGCGCCGTGTGGCCGAGCTCATGAAGCACTGCCCGCCGGCTCTCAAGCCACCGCTCCACTCAGCGGTAACAGCTATACATCTACCTGAAAACAAACAGATTTATCAAATTTTTGTTTGTCAGGACCTAGGGTTGGTGCCGCAGGAGCTAACCATTTACAGTCGTAACCGCCTCTGCTAAGGTCGGCGTTATCTAAGCAAATCGGCTGCTTATCACTCCAGAGGGCGCCTTTTTCGATTAGTCTTTGCTGGCCCCGTACGGGGGCCGGATGACCGCCTTGCCGGAAGGGCCGTAGGGTGCATGCCGTGCGGCGGTGGGTACCGAGCGTCTCGTTCTCGGGTATCCGATCAGAGGGTGGAATTTGTTGAGGTAACGTTTGCTATGGCTCGTATCACCGTTGAAGATTGCCTGACCCAAGAGAATAACCGTTTCTCGCTCGTGCAGCTCGCATCGAAGCGCACCAAGCAGCTGCTGCAGGGCGGGTCGGTGCAGGTCGCAGACCGCAAAAACAAGGCGGTTGTGACAGCGCTTCGCGAGATCGCCAGCGGCAAGGTTCGTTTCATGACTCCAGAAGAGGCGCAGGCTTGGGAAGAGCAGAAGGCCCGTGAAGAGGAGGCGCGTCGTGCAGCCGAGACGGCTGAGCGTGAGCGCCGCCAGGAGATCGGAGCTGGGCTCTTCACAAACGGCGGCGAGTCGCGGGCCGACACCTTCCTGAAGGAGGCCCTGATGCAGACGGGCCCCATCACCAGCTCTGATGATGACGAGGAATAGCAGTTCCAAACCTGTTTAGATGAAGGTTCTGAGCGGGCGTCATGTCTTTTGAGCAGATCGCTGAAGCCCTCAAGAGATACCACCCAAGTCCCGACCTCGTTACCCTCAAGAAAGCGTACGACTTTGCCGAGGAATCGCACCGCGGGCAGGTTCGCGCGTCTGGCGAGCCGTACTTCAAGCACGTCGAGGAGACGGCGCTCCTTGTCTGCCAGCTGAAGCTCGACGAGCCCTCGGTTGTCGCCTCGCTCCTGCACGACACGATTGAGGACAGCGACGTGACCCGCGAGGACATCCAGCGCGAATTCGGGCCGGGCGTGGCGGACATCGTTGAGGGAGTCACTAAGCTTACCCGGATCGAGTTTGAGTCCCGCGAGGAGAAGCAGGCGGAGAACTTCCGCAAGATGCTCCTGGCGATGGCCAAGGACATCCGTGTTGTTCTCGTGAAGCTCTGTGACCGGCTGCACAACATGCGCACCCTCACGTTTTTCAGCGAAGAGAAGCAGCGACGCATCGCCGGCGAGACGCAGGACATATATGCGCCGCTCGCCAACCGCCTCGGCATTCACTGGCTTAAGTCTGAGCTCGAGGACCTCTGCCTCCTCTACCTGCGCCCAGAGATGTACAGGCAGATCAAGGAGCACGTGGCACAGACCGCCCCAGAGCGGGAGGCGTACGTTGACCGGGTCACCTTAGAGATCCAGAAGCACCTCGCAGAGGCCGGCGTGTCCGCTTCCGTCAAGGGGCGCGGAAAGCACTACTACTCGATCTGGGTAAAGATGGATCGCGACAAGCTCTCGTTTGAGGAGGTGCATGACATCCTGGGGTTCAGGGTGATTGTGCCGACCGTGCGCGCCTGCTACGAGTCGCTCGGGGTGGTCCATTCGACCTGGAAGCCGGTGCCCGGGAGGTTCAAGGACTACATCGCGATGCCGAAGCCCAACATGTACCAGTCGCTGCACACCACGGTGATCGGGCCGGATGGGCAGCGGGTAGAGATACAGATCCGCACGCCGGAGATGAACCGCGTGGCAGAAGAGGGAATTGCCGCCCACTGGCGCTACAAGGAGGG
>JAFMJG010000174.1 GCA_017853605.1 bacterium | reverse complement strand
GCTCACTGCTGATATCCTCGATACGGTCTCGACAACCAACCCAATCTTCATTGTGAACCAGTCTGGGCATATCGCGTACGCAAACCACAAGGCGCTTGAGGAGGCCGGCATTACGGACACAACCCCCGACCCGGGAAATGGCGGGGTGTACGTCCGTGATGCGAACGGGAAACTTACGGGGAAGCTGATTGAGCCCCCGTCGTACTCAGCGTTTGCAAAGAAGATGACGCCCCCGTCCGAAGAGGCAGTCGTCGATGCGTACAGGAAGACCGTGCAGGGAATGTCCTCAAAGGGGATCACGACCTCGGCAGAGATCGCTATGGGAGCTGTCCTTCCGCTTGAGCAGGAGCACGCCTTGATCGAGGAGCTCACGCACCAGCAGAACTTCCCCCTCCGCATCCGTGGATACCTGTGGGGTGTGGCGCTGCCAGAAGGCTTCTCGTCGCTTAAGCCGGGCGAGGGAGACGACATGTTTCGCGTCATCGGCGTGAAGTACATCAGTGATGGCTCAACCCAGGGCCTCACTGCTGCGCTCAATGAGCCGTACGCGTATCCCCCGAGAACGAAGGACCGCGGGGCGCTCGATTGGGAGGATGAGAAGCTCTACAGCGTAAGCAAGCCTCTGTTCGACCAGGGGTGGCAGTTGTCGTTGCACGCAAACGGCGATCGGGCGGTTGAGCAGACCCTTAACCTCTATGATAGGCTCTTGCAGGGGGAGGCGAATCCAGGGGCGCGTCGCCCGCGTATCGAGCACTTCACCGTCACAACTGAGCAGCAGGTCGAGCGCGCCAAGAAGCTCGGAGTGGCTCCGAGCATGACGATTGGGCACGTCGGATTCTGGGGAGAGGTCTTCCATAATCACGTCCTCGGGCACGAGAGGGCGGAGCGAATCGATCCGACTGAGTCGCTTGCTAGGCGGGGTGTGCGCTTCTCGTTTCACAGCGACTCACCCGTCTCGCCGTACGGACCCCTGCGCTACATCTCTACTGGTGCATCCCGTTTGTGGCAGAAGCCGCCCCGGCAGGTGCTCGGGCCGAAGCAACGCCTGGCCGTTGACCAAGCGATTCGGGCAGTGACGCTCGATGCGGCGTACGCGATGTTCCTGGAGGACCGCGTGGGCAGCCTCGAGCCCGGCAAGTGGGCAGATCTGGTGATTCTCGACAGAAATCCCCGCTCAATGGACGCCGATTCGATACAAAGTATCAAGGTGCTTGAGACGTGGCTCAACGGAAAGCGGGCCTTCCCTCCCTCGTGCGATGGGCCTGGGACGTGCCAATAAAGGCTCGGATGCGGGCATTTTTTTGTGCGCGACATTGCTCTCCATGGGGCTACGAGCCGATGCGGCAGGGGAGGGAGAGTTGTTCGTCAAACGCTGCGCGAGGCTCGGGCTGCTATGCAGATCGTGGAGCTTAGGGAGCGAAATCTCCGTATCCGGCAGCTAGCAGAATCCGTAGGCTCCCTGGCGTGGCTTCTTTACTGAGCAGCCTTGAGAGCCTTCTGCTCCCGGGCTACCTGCTCTGTCACATCATCATACAGCGCGTGATCAAACCCCGGGGGTGTCTTTGCCCATGGGTATCCCCCCTTCCCTAACCGACGGCCGTACTCATAGAGCGCTGTCATGTACTTCCGGTCGAAGTCCTCCGGGTGAGGCTCCTTGAAATCCGGGCCGATGTAGGCGAGGTTAAAGCCGATGTGGTCACGCATCGTGCTCAGGTAGATCCGCTGGAGATCGCCGTAGCCCTGGCTCTGGATGAGCTGGCTCACGGCCCTCCCCATAATAGTGAGCGTTTTGCGTTCGATCTCACGCCACTGGGGGTCGAGCCGAGAGTTGCGGATGACGTAGGCCTGACGATCTCGTCCGGGGCTTAGGATCCTTGAATGGAGCGCCTCTGCTGCAACTGCTGCGGGATAGAGAAAGACCTCCATCGAAGCGCCGCCATCCACGTGCATCTCCTGATAGGGCTTGCCGTCTGCAACGACATCGATCATCACCGGCGGAAAGGCGCCTGGGACAGCCGATGAGGCAAGCAGGATTTTCCGGAACAGCTCGAGGGCTTCTGGCGTTCCAACGCTGGCCAACTTCCCCATGTTCCACAGGGTCGGCATGCCGGCGTCAAGGTTGGTGGTCGCTATGAGCAGCCAGCGATTGCGGAGGTTGTACTCATCAGCGATCTTTCTAAGGAGCTCTGCGGTGACGAATTGCTTAATCAGCTTGTGCAGCGGCGTCGTGTCAGCGATCGAGTCGCTGAAGAGCGCGCCCAGGAGCCCGTCATCAATGAAGACATCCTCCTGGTTCACCTCAGTGTAGACCCGTTTTAGCACATAGTCGTAGTCGGCCCCGAGAAAGGCAAAGGGAGCGATGAGCGCACCGGTGCTGACCCCCGTGACGAGGTTAAACTGGGGACGATCTCCTCGCTCTGACCATCCTGTGAGGAGCCCCGCGCTAAAGGCGCCGTCATCACCCCCGCCTGATATCGAGAGGTAGTTCGACTGCCTCATGACCTCTCCGGGGCTGTGTCTGCGCTCCTTTCCAAGCCGCGCCCGGAGATCTGTGAGCATGGCCTCAAGGCCCGTATGGGAGAAGAACCTGTATCGAATCCCCGGCATCCCTGAGACCTCGGCCTGGGCGCTTAGCTCGGAGGGGACTGCATCCTTTCGGGTCAGCGTGGAGCATCCCGACACGGCAAGCACCAGAAGCGAGAGAGCCAACAGCGCCAAACCGACAAAGCGTGATTGCATACGTTAGATCCTCCTGACAAATGCGCGCCAAGGGGCGCCACTAATTCCCCCCGCACCCAACAAACGAGGCCTGACCCGCCAAAGAAGAGGGAGAGGAGGGCTCCCATGAGGCGACCTGCGACCACTGGTATGCTGACTCGTTTTCGCAGATCCCCCAAAAGGCGTATGCGCCGGAGGCACGGTCGCCCGCCTCATCAAGCTCGATGTCTCCTGTGACTCCCTGATAGCCATCAGCTGCGTCAACAAAGGCTGTCCGACGAACACCGGGGGCATCGAAGCCAGGGTTGAGCCTGTAGGCGTCAACAAGGATGTTGAGGCTGTCGAAGGCAGCCAGCGCGAAGGCGTTCACCTGGTCGCCGCCGTAGGCGGACGTAATCGATTGGGCAAGATCCATGAACTCGGCCGGTATCGTTGAGAGTGCGTTGGGAAAGAGCCCCGCAGTGTTGGCAAACTGAGCGGCCGTTTGGACTGATGTGACTGTGCTGGCGAGCGCTGAGCCGTCACCGCCGTAGAACGGGATGCCTGCCAGGGCACTCTCGCCGGCGCAGGCCTCAAGCACGGAGGCTACCTCATCGAAGCCGGCGAGAAACACGGCGATGCGCTCATTCGGGAAACCCTTGACGATGCCGGCGATCTCGCCCGCAAGCTGAGAAAAGCTGGTTGTTTGCGAAGCAGGGTACTGGAGGCCTCCGAGCACGACTGAGCCGCCGTTGTCGGCGTAGCCGGTGAATGAGTTGGCGAGCCCCTGGTTGCCTGTGTCCTGTCGGTTGACGGTGACGAAGGCTGACGCACCCCGAAGCACGGCAAGGTCGTAGATGGCACGCGACTCCACCCGATCGGTGGGCACCATCCGATAGAGCGCATCGTTAGGGATTGCAAGCGATGAGGCTGTGCTGCCCTGGCTAATCACGAGGGCGCCCGCGACATTTGCTGCCGGCAGGATTTGACGCGCCTCTGAGCTCGTTTGGGGCCCCAAAAAGATCGAGATGCCCTCTGAGAGGGCCTGAGAGAGCGCAGCTTGCGCCTTGGCGGGGTCGCTCTGGGTATCGTAGTACTGCACAGAGACGGTGACTCCCTGTGCGCTTGAGAGGTCGGCCGCCTCGTTGACAGCGGAACGGCTCGCTTGGCCAAGGGTCTGGCCGGGGCCAGAGAGGTCAAAGAGCGCGGCGACCCGGATATCTGCATCCCCCGCGCTACTGCCGTCTCCGCTTCCACCGCCGCACCCGAGGACGAGGGCGACGGGCAAGACGAGGAGCATGTGGCGTGAAAAGAGCAAAAAGCGCTGCTTCATGGGTAAAAGGTATCGAGAAGCGTGGCGATCAGGAAGAGGGTATCTGCCTCAGCCTGTGATGAGCTGTGGGGCGATTTATCCCTGGCGCTCCGCTCTTCTATGGGGAGGGCCCTATCTCAGGTTTCAGGCGCGAAATGGAGGCACAGGTGCTGAGGCCAGAGGGCAAAAAGATTAAGGGGGCTGCTATCAGCGATAGAGCCGAAAGAACTGGAACTGCTTGGGCCAGACCGGGCGTGGGCTGAAGGCGACGGCGCGGGGCAGCGACGACGATTCTCTTGGCACAGCCGCACAGTTTTCGGCCCGCATCGCCTGAACAAAATCGCTCTCGCTCGCCCGGCACACAACTTTGCGGAAGGAGCTGTTCACCCACTCGGACGTTTCAGGCAGGTGCTCATGCCGAGCAAAGCACAAGATTGCAGCGTTTGCGGCGGCAGCCATAGCGTCTTGCAGCGGGGCGTTCTGGTCGACCAAGATATACATCTTGAGGGTGCAGGGATGCTCCGGAGCCTTGCGGTGTTGTGGTGCTATGGCGTCTTGGTGGCACCCACCGACGATGGCCACCTCCATGTGCCCCAGCGCCGATTCAGTG
>JAFMJG010000173.1 GCA_017853605.1 bacterium | reverse complement strand
GAGAGCAGCTCGCGCCTAGAGATCCAGCACGCTGCAATCTTGCAGGAGGTCGAAGACCTCAAGGCCAAGCTACAGAGGAAAGAGGAGGAGGTAAAGCGTGCTGAGCGGCTATCCATGCTGGGAGAGACAGCCGCAGCCCTCGCACATGAGGTGCGGAACCCTCTCGGGGCGATAGCGCTGTTCCTGTCGATGCTCAAGCGGGACGTGGTTGGCAAACCTGACTCGCTGAAGCTTGTGGAGGAGATCGAGAAGAGCGTCTCTAGCCTGAACCTTGTGGTCTCGAATGTTCTGCACTTTGCCAAGCACAACCGGCTTCACACCGGACCGATCAACCTGCACTCCGTGATCCGAGAGGTGAGCGAGCACTTTGTGAGCCTGTACGGGGAGAGGGCATCCATTGTGCTTGAGCTCTCCGGCTCCCCCTTCATTATCGGCGATGACAATGCGCTACGCCAGTGCTTCTACAACCTCATCACCAATGCCCTTCAGATCACCTCTTTCGCGGGGACCATCGAGGTGTCTGCCAGCGATGATGTAGAGGCGGATGGAGTTCGCATTGTCGTGTCTGACAATGGGCCAGGGATAGCGCCTGAGGTGTTGCCGAGGCTTTTTGAGCCTTTCGCATCTGGCCGGAGGGAAGGGACAGGCCTCGGCTTGTCGATCGTCAAGCGGATCGTCGAAGGGCATCGAGGGACTATCTCGGCCCGCAATGGAAGTGGAGCGCAGTTTGTACTTGTCTTGCCCCGTAGGGCTGTAGGTTAACGCAGAGGAGAGAGTTATGGACTTGAAAGACACATCTGGCGAGCGCCCTGAAAAGTCGGCACCATTGTCGCCTGCCCGCATTCTCATAGCTGATGACGACCCCCACATGCAGCTTGCCATCAGCACCTGCCTCTCGCGCAAGAACTACGAGCTGGTGATTGCGCCTAATGGCGCGGTAGCGCTGGCTCATCTCGAGAAGGAAAGTTTTGACCTGGTGCTCTCAGACCAGCAGATGCCAGAGATGTCTGGCCTGGAGCTGCTCGCAGCGATGCAGCAGCGCAGCATCGACACGCCGCTCGTGATGATTACTGCTTACGGGACGATAAACCAGGCGGTCGAGGCCATGCAGCGCGGAGCCTCCGACTTTATCACCAAGCCTTTCTCAGCCCCGGACCTCGAGCGGGTAGTCGAGCGTTGCCTAGCCCCAGAGGCAAAGGCCTCTCGGCAGAAGGGCTCACGGCAGCGGGGCGGACGCCCAATTGTGACGAACGATCCCCTCATGATTCGAGTGCTGGAGGTCGCCGAGGCGGTGGCCCGCAGCGAGGCCACGGTGCTGATTCAGGGTGAGTCAGGGACTGGCAAGGAGCTCATAGCGCGATTTGTCCACTCGAGCAGCCCGAGGGCACAACAGCCCTTCGTTGCAGTAAACTGTGCGGCCCTGCCTGCCAGCCTCCTTGAGAGCGAACTCTTCGGCCATGAAAAGGGCGCTTTCACCGGAGCGCAAAACAGGAAGATCGGAAAATTTGAGCTTGCGCACGGGGGAACTATTTTGCTCGACGAAATATCCGAGATGGATCTCGCGCTGCAGGCGAAGCTTCTCCGGGTTTTGCAGGAGCGCGAGGTAGATCGGGTCGGCGGAAAGGATCCCGTCACTATAGACGTGCGCGTTCTCGCCACCACCAACAGGAATCTAGAGGAGAGCGTTCGCGAAGGGAAGTTCCGGTCGGACCTCTTCTATCGCCTAAACGTGATCCCCCTAACACTCCCGCCGCTGCGTGAGCGCGCATCGGACATACGGCTGCTTACTGAGCACTTTATGCAGCAGTATCTTGGAGACAATGCAGGCACCCTGCCGGCAGATGTCCTTGACGCGCTCGTGGCGCACTCATGGCCAGGGAATGTGCGAGAGCTCCAGAACGCGGTCCAGAGGGCAGCGATCCTGGCGAAGGGGGACACCCCTCGGCAGTCCGACTTCCTCCTCTCTATGGGCGCGGGAGAGCAGCTTGATTCGATGCGGGCAAGCCCTGCCCCTCGGAGCATTCACGACATGGTGGAAAAGTTGGTTGAGCCTTCCGCCAGCGCAAGTTCTGGCGGGCTCGTCATTCGCTCGGGAACGACGGTGCATGAGATGGAGAAGGCACTGATTCTTGAGACCCTACGCTCGACTAAAAACAACAGGACCGAGGCGGCCAAACTACTAGGAATTAGCATAAGAACGCTTCGAAACAAGTTGCATGAGTACCGAGGCACGGCTCCGGGGAGCGGAGAGTAGCGGCACTGCCGCTTCCGGATCGCGCACACTAGCTGCGGGCCGGCTATGCGATTGTATTGCCGGCCTTTCTGGGGTAGTGGATCCCCCAGGAACTGTTCCGATGACGCGTGAGTCACAACATCAGGCTAAAGGCCGCCGAGCTCCCTATGCAACAGTCCGGCGCTGTGCGCTCGTCATTGGGGCCGCATGGTTTGGCGCTGTGCTTTTGCTGCGCTTTCTGAACCCCCCGCTAACGCCGCTGATCGCCATCCGGGCGGCCGAGTATGCCCTCCGAAACGAGCGTGTCGCAACACGTTGGGAGTGGGTGCCCCTGAGCGACGTGCCGCTCCATGTGCAGCAGTCGATCGTGGCGGCTGAAGATGCGCGATTTATGGATCACTGGGGCATCGACCTCTCCGCAGTTGGTGATGTCATCGATGAGTCCGGCAGCCGGAGGAAGCCGCGGGGGGCCAGCACGATCACCATGCAGACGGTGAAGAATCTCTTTCTTTGGCCCGGGCGAAGCTACATACGCAAGGCCATCGAGGGGATCATGGCCCCGATCGCCGGCGTGGTATGGGGAAAGCGGCGGACACTGGAGTTATACCTGAACGTCATCGAGTGGGGTGAGGGAATCTATGGGATTCAGGCCGCCTCAAGCCACTACTTCGGCCGCCCGGTGTCCCAGCTTAATATCGAGCAGGCTGCAGCCTTGGCGGCTATTTTGCCGGCCCCACGCAAATTGTCGCCGAGGAACCTCTCTACGGCCTCTCGCCAGCGGTACGACCGCATCATTCGGGAGGCCTCTGCTGTGCCGCTGCCCATGAACTTTTACCTGCAGGCCCAGGCACGGCGCCGCGCCCGGTCGTAGGGGCGGGGACTTCATCAGCCGCGACGCTGGAGCGGGGTGCGGGCGCGGGGCAGTATCGGTTTTCTGGCAGACATCCTACCGTGTCAGCCTCTTGACGCAGACGCCCCGGCAAACCCCTGAAAATATTGGCCCAAAGGTGAGCATGGCTCTTGCAGCAGCGACCATCGAAGAGGTGGATGCGTATGAAGCTGCTGGACTCAATCTTCGACCAAACGGTAACCGGCCTAAGCCGAGCGATGGACCTTTCTTGGAAGAGGCACCACGCATTGGTCTCAAACATTGCAAACGCCGAGACTCCGCAGTACCGGGCAGTCGACGTCGATTTTGGCAAGGAGCTTGACAAGGCATTCGGCAACAAGACGGATGTGCTTTCGCGGACAGATGACCAGCACCTCGACGTGAGCTCAAACGGCAATGGCAAGCTCTTTGAAGACACGTCCGGAAGCGAGAAGTCAGACGGCAACAACGTGGACATCGATCTTCAGATGGGACGGCTGTCACAAAACACCTGGGAGTACACCGGAGCTGCCAAGCTTATTCGCAGGCAGATCGGGCTGGTGCGCTCAGCAATACGAGATGGAAGGTAGCATATGTTTGACGCCTTAGAGGTAATTGCATCTGCAATGGCCGCGGCACGCACGCGCGTGAACACGCTGACCGGAAACCTCGCCAACGCCGAGACCACGAAGACCCCGGAGGGTGGGCCGTACCGTGCGCGCCACGTCGTGCAGGTTGCCCAGGATATGCCGGGAACCTTCTCGGATGCCCTAGACCGAATGTCGCTAAAGCGGCCGCAGATCTCCCAGGTTGTTCTGGACCAAAGTGAGCCCAAGCGCGTATACCAGCCGGGGCACCCCGATGCTGACACAAATGGATACGTAGCCTATCCGAACATTAACGTGGTCTCCACGATGACGGATCTCATGTCCGCAAGCCGGCTCTACCAAGCCCACGTGACGGCCCTTGAGTCAGCCCGGTCGCTGCAGGCCGAGGCGGGAAAGATTCTTTACCAGGCGTAAGGCGGAGGGGAGCATGTCGATCTCAGGAATCCAGGGGCAGCTTCAGCAGGCAGGCGCCGTTCAACAGCCGGCCCTGCAACCTTCCGGCGCCGCGCAAGGAACGGCACCCGACAGCTTTGGCGATGTCCTTCAGAGCGCCTTGCAGGAGGTAAACAGCCTTCAGGCGCAGGCTGATGAGCAGATAGAGGGCCTCACTACCCACAAAGCAGGGATTACCCCGCACAGCGCGATGGTTGCTCTTGAAAAGGCGGACGTGGCCTTTCAGCTCATGTCGGCGATTCGCGGCAAGATTATTCGCGCCTACGAAGAAGTGATACGAACTCAGGTATAACCGTTATAGAGAGGTTTTGTGGCTCCATCCCTTGATCCAAAGGCTGTATTCTCCAGCTTGACCGCAGGGTACCTTCGGCTCCCCCTTGCACAGAAGGTCGTGTTCCCATTTCTTATGCTCTTTTCGGTCGGCGCGATCGTTTATGTGTCCAAGCTTGCCACCCAGCCGGACTACACTGTCCTGTACAGCGACTTAAGCTCGGGCG
>JAFMJG010000172.1 GCA_017853605.1 bacterium | reverse complement strand
CAGGTTGTGAACTTCAATGGGCTCTCGTCGCGCGAAGTTGTTGTCATTCGGCGGGCAGCGCCGTAGGGCGCCGGCGGCAAGGCTTGGAAGGCTCACCCCGTTTCGAAAAGGGGGTGAGCAAGGGAGGTCTGGGTAACCTTCGCTTGCTCAGCGGTGCTGCGTTACTTCATCGACTTAATCACCTCGAGGGCGATCTGTCCGCCGATGAGAGAGAACGCGATCATGGCCTTCAAAAACATCGAAGACCACGACTGACCCTTTGCAAGAACTGTTTCAAGAATACCGGACTGAGCCTTCGGTTCCTCTTTCTTCTCTTTGGCCCTGCAGCACGCGCAATCTTCATGATCGAGCTCGTTGCTGGAACCTGAGAACCTGGATACGTAAAGGATCAACCCGAGAATAACCAATGCCTTCATGACAACCTCCTTGTTATCGTTAAGGCTTTAAAAAAGGGGCCGGACCTCCCTGCCACCTATAGGCTGGTATGGGGAGCAAGGGCGCCAAGGTGTCTTATTAAGGTGGAACCGGGCTCAATCAGTCCCGATAATCTTAGCCATGGCAGGGTGTTGCACGAGCTTCTTGGCACAGAAAAGAGGCCGAGGTTTAGCGACCAACCGGCCAACGCTAGGGGATCTCTGTGCCCCGCTCATCTCGAGGCCAGCCACGCCGTTCCCTCGTCGGGCATACGGTGCATCTGGGTGGATATACGTTGCGGCGGGGCGCGCCTCATTCTGGGCGGCCCCGGGTGAGCGCTCTCCATGCGCGGTCTCCCCGAATAGGGCGCGGCAGGGCGCCAAGCGCCGCACAGCCGGCTGCCCCGCTGTAGGTGATCACGGTGCCTTGAACGGGCCTTTGAGCGCTGGTGTAACCGGGTAGCCATCAACGATGCGGATGCAGGGGCGTGCATGGCATCATCCCCACCCTTCTTGGGGAACGTATAGCGTTGCGCGCCAGTGAGGCCCCTATCTATAATCTCCGCCATGAAAGCGCGAATCCCCCTTTTGGCTCCCCTTCTCATCGTCGCTGCAGCGGTGGGCTGCTCCAACCTCAACGACCCGTACAACTCCGGCGGCTATGGGGGCTACGGAGGAGGGTACGGAGGGTACCCCTCCAGCTATCCGCCTCCTCCTCCCTACTACAACGGCGGCTACTACGGCGGGCCTGGCTACTACAACAACCAGAACGGCTACCGGAATGAGCAGCGTGAGCTTGAGCGCGAGCGGCTGCGGCTTGAGGAGGAGCGGCGCCGCCTCGAGTGGGAGCGGCAGAACCAGAATCGTCCGGCGCCTACGCCACCCCCCCGGCCGCAGCCCGTCCAGGATCGCTGCCCGCCGGGCTTCAGCCCGAGCGAGCAGAAGTGCACGCCAGCCGAGCGCCGGCGCGGCTGCCGTGACATCCGGCTCAGCAGCGGGCTGGGGTGTGTAGCTCGGTGATGACTTCGGCGATCGGCAGCTCGGACCGGAAGGGGCCCAGGGGATGACGAAGAGCAAGCAGGAGAGGGATGGTGCAACGCGCATTGGCGAGCTTGTCGACGAGCTAAACGAGCACTGCTACCGCTACTACGTGCTCTCGCAGCCGGCGATCAGCGATGCCGAGTACGACGCTCGATTCCGCGAGCTCCAGCTGCTTGAGGCGCAGCATCCTGGACTCGTGCGGCCCGATTCGCCAACGCAGAGAGTGGGAGCCAAGCCGCTCGAGGGCTTTGCCACGGTTCAGCACCGCATGCCGATGCTCTCGCTTGACAACGCGATGAACGAGGAGGAGCTCGCTGAGTTCGACCAGCAGGTGCGGCGCCTGCTCGCCAAAGACGGCGCCCTGCCGGGTGAGATAGAGTACACGGTGGAGTTCAAGTTTGATGGAGTGGCGATCTCCCTCATCTACCAGGATGGGATGCTTGCCCAGGGCGCCACGCGTGGAGATGGCACCACTGGAGAGGACGTCACCGCGAACGTGAGGACGATTAAGGCCATTCCGCTCAAGCTTCGTGCCGCAAGCCCGCCCCAAGGGGTGCTTGAGGTCCGGGGTGAGGTGCTCTTCCGCAAGAGGGAGTTCGAGGCGCTGAACGAGGAGCGCCAGTCGCGCGGCGAGGAGACCTTCGCCAACCCGCGCAACGCAGCCTCCGGCAGCCTGCGGCAGCTCGATCCGCAGGAGACCGCCAAGCGGCCGTTGTGGTTCTTTTCTTACGGGGTCGGGGTTGTGGAGAGCGCAACAAAGGGGATCTCCGGGCTTGGGCGCCGGCCCCTTGATCAGGCGATGAGGGCCGTTGAGTCGCTCGGCTTCTCGATATCGCCGGGGTACCGGGTTGTAAAGGGGGCCGCGCAGCTTGTGGAGGCGTACCGCGAGGCGGAAGCGCAGCGCGACTCGCTGCCTTTCGAGGTTGATGGGATCGTCATTAAGGTCAATGATGTCGACCTCCAGGAGCGGCTCGGGTTCAGGCAGCGGTCGCCGCGCTGGGCGATTGCGGCCAAGTTCAAGCCAGTGGAGGCCGTCACCTCCCTTGAGGACATCCTCATTCAGGTTGGCCGCACGGGCGCCCTGACGCCGGTGGCGGTGCTCAAGCCGGTGCGGGTCGGGGGCGTCATGGTGTCGCGTGCGACGCTGCACAACCAGGACGAGATTGAGCGTAAGGGGCTGCTGATCGGCGACACGGTCGTTGTGCGCAGGCAGGGGGACGTGATCCCGGCAGTTGTGGCGGCGATAACAGCTTCTCGCAGCGGGAGGGAGCGCCGCTTTGTGTTCCCGTCGAAGTGCCCGGAGTGCAGCACCCCAGTGCAGCGCGAGGAGGGGGAGGCCGTTGCGCGCTGTCCCAACGGGCACTGCCCGGCAAAGCTCCATAATCGGCTGGTGCACTTTGCCGCGAGGGACGCGATGGATATTGAGGGGCTTGGAGACAAGATGGTGGGGCTCCTCCTTGAGCACTCGCTTGTGAAGGACCTTCCGGATCTTTACTCACTGAAGGTTGAGGCGCTGCAGGAGCTCCCGCGCATGGGCGAGCTTTCAAGCAGGAACCTCGTTGAGTCTATTCAAGGCAGCAAGGAGCGGCCGCTTGACCGGTTTGTGTTTGCGCTGGGCATCCGGCACGTTGGCAGCAAGACCGGACAGGTGCTTGCGCGGCACTGCCAGACGGTGGAGCGGTTCTTGCAGCTCTCAGAGGAGGAGCTTCTCTTGATCCCTGAGATTGGCCCCGAGACGGCGCGCAGCGTGGCTGAGTTTCTGGGCGAGAGCTACTCGCAAAGTCTGGTGCAGAGCCTGCTCGCCCACGGGGTTGCTCCCGCCCCGGTTATCGTTGATGCATCAAGGGACGGAGCCCTTGCCGGGCAGAGCTTTGTGCTGACGGGAACCCTCTCAGGAATGAGCCGCAAGGAGGCTGAGGAGATGATCCTCGACCGGGGCGGAAAGGTCTCCTCGTCCGTCAGCAAGAAAACCTCGTACGTTGTGGCGGGCGAGAGCCCGGGCTCAAAGCTCGATGCGGCCAAGAAGCTTGGGGTGCCGGTCTTGAGCGAAGATGAGTTTTCGGCGCTCCTGCGCTAAGGAATGCATGGGGCGCAGATTCCCCGTCCCGGCCCCGACCTTGGTCACTAAAGCCTGCTACGGGCATAACAAGCCCCAAGTCGCCAGCCATGCCCCGCTCCATGACGCGCCTCTAGCGCGCGGCGCGGGCCTGGCGTAATGCTTTTGCCAACTTGGGGGTGCTGGGCTATATTTCTGGCGATTTTTGAGGGGACTAACATGACCGAGGTTCGCACCCGTTTTGCGCCATCTCCCACCGGGTTTCAGCACCTCGGCGGGTTTCGCACGGCTTTCTTCGCCTACCTCTTCGCCAAGAAGCATGGGGGGAAGTTCCTGCTTCGTGTCGAAGACACCGACCAGGAGCGGCTCGTTCCCGGCTCTATCCGATTCATCATCGAGGAGCTTGGGTGGCTTGGCATAGCGATTGATGAGGGCCCCAGCAGGGCAGAGCTCAAGCAGATCGGCGAGGACTGGGACGGAGCGCCTAACCTCGGAGGAGGGTGCGGCCCCTACATCCAGAGCTTGCGGCTTCCGCGGTATAAGGAGGTGGCTGACCTTTTGATCGAGAAGGGCTTTGCGTACCGCTGCGACTGCACCCCTGAGATGCTTGAGCGTGAGCGTGCAGAGCAGATGGCGCGCCGCGAGCTTCCGGGCTACTCGGGGTACTGCCGGACGAGAAACGTTTCGGCTGACAAGCCGCACGTTGTGCGCTTCAAGATCCCGGCGAAGCGTGCGTTGAGCTACGTTGATGCCATCCGCGGGCGCGTAAACTGGGACTCGATCCCGCTCCGTGACACGGTGCTCCTGAAGAGCAACGGGTTTCCGATGTACCACCTCGCGGTGGTTGTTGACGACCACGATATGCGCATATCGCACGTCTTCCGGGGCATCGAGTGGCTCTCGACCGCGCCGATTCATCTTTTGCTGTATGAGGCTCTCGGTTGGGAACCGCCGGTGTTTGCGCACATGCCGCTGGTGAACGGCACGGATGGCAAGAAGCTCTCGAAGCGCACGGGGGCCCTCAACGCCCGCCAAGTCCGCGAGATGGGCTACCTGCCCGAGACCGTGCTCAACTTCGTGTCGCTCATCGGCTGGGCCCCAGGAGAGGGGAGTAACCAGGAGATCTTCACCCGCGACGAGCTGATCAAGGCTTTTTCGCTTGAGGGGATTAATCCG
>JAFMJG010000049.1 GCA_017853605.1 bacterium | reverse complement strand
TGGCCGTGGGCAAACTCAAACTTCGCCTCCGGAACGAGCTCGGCAAGGTGCGAGGTGACGAGGGCGATATTTTGCACACGGTTGTGCAGGAAGAAAACCTGCCCACCGCGCCGAAGCTCCCGAAGGATTGCGTCCCGCACGAGGGCATCGTCCCGCTCCGCCACGTAGGTGTGCACGGCCCGCCGGTCTATGGGGGGGGTCTGAATGAGGCTGATGTCCCGAATGTTGAGCAGCGACATGTGAAGCGTGCGGGGTATCGGCGTTGCGGTGAGCGTGAGCACATCGACATTGGCCCGGTATGAGCGCAGGCGCTCCTTCTGCTTGACACCAAACCGGTGCTCCTCATCAATAATGAGGAGCCCAAGGTCATGAAACTGGACGTCGTGCTGCAGGAGACGGTGCGTGCCGATGACGATGTCGACCTCGCCCCGCGCCACGGCGTCGAGGGTCTTCTGGTTCTCTGAGGGGGGATAGAAACGGCTGACGGCAGCCACCTTCGCCGGATACCCAGCAAAGCGCTCCAAGAAGCTCTTCTTGTGCTGCTCTACGAGGATGGTTGTGGGCACGAGCACCGCGACCTGCCGGGCATGCTGGAAGCACTTGAAGGCAGCCCGGATGGCGACCTCAGTCTTGCCGAATCCCACATCTCCGCACACCAGGCGATCCATCGGCTTTTGTGCCGCCAGGTCCTGGATGGTCTCTTCGATCGCCTTCCTCTGGTCGGGGGTCTCGTCGAAGGGGAACGAGTCGGCGAACCTCTCATCCTCTGCTCCGAGCGGCTCAAAGCGCCACCCCTTGGACACTGAACGGGTCGCGTAGAGCCGAATGAGGTCGCCAGCAAGCGTGACGATGGAGTCGCGAATCTTCTGCTTAGTCCGGAACCAGCGGGTCGATCCAAGCTTGTCGACGTGGGGCTGCTGTCCCTCAGCCGCCACAAATTTCTGCACCTTGCCTATCTGGTGAGCCGGCAGGTACAGCCGGGAGTCAGAATAGGCGATCTGCAGGAAGTCTCCGAGAACGCCGTCCACCGTGAGGTGCCGAAGCCCTTGGTAGACGCCGATCCCATAGTCAACATGGACGAGGTAATCTCCCTCCTTGAGAAGCGACAGGGTGCTCAACAGGCGCTTGGCGCTTATCTTCGGCGCGGAGCTCGACCGGTACGAGCGCTCGCTAAAGATCTCGTTCTCGGCAACAAAGCACAGCTTCTCGGAGGGAAGCCGGAATCCGCTTGAGAGGTGACCAACGAGAATCGCCACCGCAGGCCGACGGGGGGAGCTCGCCCACCCCTGCGCCGGACAGGAGAGGATAGGCGCGTCGGTTCCGATGTCGAGGAGCAGGGACTGCAGCCTCTGTGCCCGGCTGGCGGACCCAACGCTGAAGGCCACCGAAAAGCCCCGGTTTCGCCAGCTGTCCAGGTATTCCTGCAGGGGCTTAAACGCCGCGCCGCTGCCGATTGCGGTGCGCATGCGGGTCGCGAGATCCGTCAGCCCCTCGGCGCGGATGTTCTGTGCCGGCTCTCCGGGGCCGGAGGCAGCCAGCGAGGAGAGCTCGAAGCGGGCGCGCAGATTGAGCGCAGAGCACACCTCAGCGGCCGGCGCAAACACATCTTGCCATGTCGGTATGAGCAGCTGCTCGTGCTCAAGCCGGGCTGCGCGATCCTCAACCACCTCGCCGAGCTCTTCAACTGCCTGCAGCGCCCGGAGGTGGTCTACCGTTACGACCACCGTGTCTGGCGGCAGCAGATCGAGGAGGGTGGGGAGGGCCCGTGGCGACGCCGCGTACTGAAGCAGCTCAAGCCCTGGGTAGTCCTCTTGTTGGGAGAGGGCCTGCAGAACCTTCTCTAATTCCCTGGGGGGAGCGCCGACGGCCGCCGCACGATCCTTGAGCGTCGCCGTAACCTCCTCGGGGCAGCGGGAGAACCACCGCTGCAGCGCCAGCTCCTTCACAGGGATGACCTGGATGCTGCCTACCTCTCCTATTGAGCGCTGGGATTCCGCGCTAAAGATCTGCATGCGGATGATGCGCTCCCCTGAAATTTCGACCCGCACTGGATCCGATGATGTGCTCGGAAAAAGGTCCACCACGGCGCCCTTGGCGCTGAACTCTCCCACCTCGGCGACTGATCTCACTGACGCAAAGCCAGCATCGAGAAGGAGGGAAACGAGCCTGTCTCGGGCCATGGTGTCGCCAAGCGACAGGGGGAATGATGAGCTCTCAAGCACCTCGCGCGCCACAAGCTTTTGGGGAAGGGCCTCGGCGCTGGCAACAATGAGAAACGGGTCTCCGACGAGCGCGGCACGCAGCGCCTTCAGGCGCGCAGCGGATATGTCGACGCCAGGCGACACCGGCTCCATGGGCAGGGTCTCCCAGGAGGGGAAGAGAGTGGCTGAGCCGCGCCCCGCGAAAAATGAGAGATCGTCGAGAAGCTCCTCCGCAGCCCGCCGATCCGGGCACACTACCAGGGCTTTCGGAGTGTCGCGCAGCAGAGATGCGATGTGCCAGCCGCACGAGGAGCCGACCAGCCCGATTACCCTCGTCTTTCCCGGAAAATTGTTTGCTGCCGTTGTCATCCTGCGCGTGGCCCGTGGCTGGGCGCCTAAGCCCAAGGCAAGCCTTCGGCCTCGCCTCCAAGCATCATACGCGCCGCGCTGAAGGGCGTAAAGCGGACTCGCGCACGGCGCACAACTCGCCGGGAGCTCGCGCGAACTTCCCTCCTGGGCGCCTGTTGTCGGGCAGACGGATAAGAGGAGAGCAGATGAGCGCGAACGGATCTTCCTGCGAGCAGCCTCACGCCCTTGGACAGATAGTGGAGGCGGCCGCGCAGGTAGGGGCGAGTGATATTCACATTCGCAGCGGAGCGCCTCCGCTCTACAGGGTAGACGGGCTGCTGTCGAGCAGCCCCTTCCCGCCGATGTCAGCCGCCGATGTTGAAGCGGCGCTGTTCGCATGCGAGGCGCCTGGCCGGGCAGGGTATGCTGTGGGAACAAAGGAGCTCGATCTGGCCAGAATGATCGCCGGGCGGAGGTGCAGGATTAACCTCTTTCGCGATCGGGCCGGACCCGGCGCAGTAATTCGGCTCCTCCCTGCCGAGATCCCTGAGCTTGCAGCCCTTGGGCTGCCCCCCGTGGCGGAGGAGATCTCGAGGCGGCAGCGGGGATTTGTGTTGATCGCAGGGCCTGCTGGCGCCGGAAAGAGCACAACGCTCGCGGCCCTGGCTGACAGGATAAGCCGCACCCGTCCGGTGCACATCATAACTATCGAGGATCCGGTAGAGAGCGTCTTATGCGCGGGGAAGGGGCTCATCTCACAGCGGGAGGTGGGCTCAGACACTGGAAGCTTCCCTGCCGCCCTCAGGGCCGCCTTGCGACAGGACCCCGACGTTATTGTGATCGGGGAGCTGAGGGATCCCGAAACGATTGAGCTCGCCTTGACTGCGGCGGAGACTGGCCACCTCGTGCTTGCGACGATTCACAGCGGGAGCTCAACACAGGCTGTCTCCCGCATGATAGATGCGTTCCCGCTCGGAAAGCGCGAGCTGATGAGGTGCATGGTTGCCGATGCACTCGAATGCGTGATCGGCCAGCGCCTCGAGAGAGCGGGCTCGGGCGGCAGGGTTGTTGTCGCGGAGGTGCTGATCGCCACGCCCGCGGTGCGCAGCCTCATCCGGGAGGGAAAGCTTCACCAGCTGGGGGGAGTCATGCAGAGCTCGATGGGTGTCGGAATGATCACGTTTGAGCAGCGCATCCGCCAGCTGCAGGGGGAGGGGGTGCTTCCCGTCGAGGAGACGCCCGTCAGGCGTGCGGCCTTTGGCCACCACAGCGCTGCTCCGCCCGTGCGCAACGGTGCGCAGTGATCCGCTGGGCGGCCTCATCTGGCGGGAACCAGGGGCCCCAACGCACGGGCTTGCCCGTGCCCCGCTCGCCAAAGCGGCCCTGGCCACGATGCAAGCCTGTGTAGTTGCTCATTCGCAACAAATGGCTTCTTGCCTGCAGGCGAAGGGGAGTATACTGGGGCGGTATGGATGAGACCACCAAGGCGATAGTTGAGCGCGTTGCGATCCGGTTTCAGAGGCCTACTCGGATACCGAGTGGGCAGATGAGCTCCGTGTTCTTCGACTGCTTTCAGCTTGCCCCGAGCGATCACGCAAGGCTTGCGGCTGATGCGGTTGGGCACCTCGAGCACGACGAGTTCGACATTGCAGTTGGCATAGCGTACAGCGGCATACTGTTCAGCGCCGCTGTGGCAGGGGGCCGCAAGGTTGCGATCCTCCAGAAAGACGGAAACTTTTTCGGGCCCGATCTCAAAGGGCAGAGGGTAGTGATCGTCGATGACGTTGTGGTGTCGGGACGCCACCTCATGGATGCCGCCGCGAGGGTGAGGGCAGAAGGGGGGCGAGTCTTTGGCTACGCATGTATCGTTGACCGCTCCGGAGGGCGCTTCTCTGGCGAGACGGGCGGGGAGCTTCAGGCCCCATTGTGGAGTGCGTTCCAAGCTGAGATGGAATAAGCTCCCCCTGCCATCGTGGAGGGGAAAGCATGTCATCGGAAAACCCTTGGACCCGCCTCGGCTCGAGGCTCATCTATGAGAATCCGTGGATTACGGTCCGTGAAGACCAGGTGATCTCGCCCGGAGGATCGCACGGAATTTATGGGGTAATCGAGACTCGTTTGGCGACGGGTGTAGTTGCCCTCACGAACTCCTTCGACATCATCCTCGTGGGGCAGTACCGGTACCCGGTTAATGAGTACTCGTGGGAGATTCCAGAGGGCGGCGCCAACCACGGCGAGCCAGGCCTCGATGCAGCACAGCGGGAGCTCAGGGAGGAGACCGGCTACGAGGCCGACAGCTGGGAGCGGCTGGGCGGTGACGTGCACCTTAGCAATTGCTTTTCAGCGGAGCGGGGAGAGCTCTTCCTCGCCCGGGGGCTGCGCCCTGGCTCGGCGGCGCCTGATGACACGGAGCTCCTGCAGGTCAGGCACGTCCCGTTTGCCGAAGCACTTCGAATGGTTGAGCAGGGAGAGATTAAGGACAGCCTGTCAATTATAGGGATTCTGAGGGCTTCTCGGTTAGTGCAGCGGTGACGAAAGCGATATGCTTCACGCAACGCAAGTGGTAGGGGCTTCAGGCGGTTCGTGAGTTTTCTTGAGACAGCATCTTCCAAGGGTTTGGTTCGTGAGGGCAGCCTCGACGCCGTAAAAATAGGCGCTGCGGAAACCTACATATCACCCCTCGGGGTGTTCCTGGGCGGAACTCCCCTACAGGTGGGAGTTCTGGCCACGCTTCCGCCTTTCTTTGGGGCGGTCTCCCAGGTGGCTGGCATGTGGCTTGCGGAGAAGGTTGCCAGCCGGCGCTCCGCCGTCGTGAAGCTCATTCGCGCACAAGCGCTGCTCTGCCTGCCAGTTGCTCTTATTCCGGTCACCCTGGGCGCCGGATGGATCTCGGCAGCTGTGCTGATTGCGCTCGTTACGGCGTACCACGTCACGATTGGCCTCATCGCCCCCCTCTGGAACAGCCTTGCAGGAGACATCATCCCTCCGACCTCGAGGGGAGAGTTCTTTGGCTACCGAAACAAGTGGATGGCCATACTGACCTTCCTGGGGGTCTTTGTGGCGGGCCAGGCGCTGCACTACTCGGCGGGGTACGAGATGACGGGCTGGGGATACCTCGCCATCTTTGCCGTAGCGGCGCTCGCGCGCTTTTTTTCGTCTTTGCCGCTCAGCAAGGTGTCTGACCCTTCGCTGCACGTGC
Organism: bacterium; assembly: GCA_017853605.1. Lineage (GTDB taxonomy): Bacteria > Bdellovibrionota_C > UBA2361 > UBA2361 > OMII01 > OMII01. The sequence goes on along the minus strand of JAFMJG010000049.1, from coordinate 14,057 downwards.
CGACTGAATCGAAGTTTTCCTTTTGGCAGTTCGTGCTGCGGGCTCGCCAGTCAAATTTCGTGAAGTTCGTCCTGTTCATTTCATGCATGAACTTCGGCACGTCAGTCTCCGGGCCGTACTTCGCGATGTACATGCTGCAGGATCTCTCTTTTTCGTACCACGAGTACACCCTTGTGGTGGCCTCGGTTGTCCTGGCCCAGTTTCTCGTGATGCGCTCCTGGGGGGCGATAAGCGACCAGTTCGGGAACCGCAAGATCCTCCTCGTCTGCGGCACGCTTGTTTCGATTAACCCGATCCTCTGGCTGCTCTCCTCAAAGCTGTGGTTCGTGCTCGTGATTCAGCTCTACAGCGGCATCTTTTGGGCCGGCTTCAACCTGGCTGCGGCCAATTTTGTTTTCGATGCCGTCACCCCTCCCAAGCGCGCACGCTGCATCGCGTACCAGTCAATCATCAGCGGGATCTTCGTCCTGGCGGGATCCCTCTTCGGCGGCTACCTGGCTACGCGCATGCCCGCCTCGTGGGGGGACTCCTTGGGAGTTCTGGTGAAGCCGTCGAGGTTCCTCTCCCTGTTTGTCCTCTCCGGGCTGCTGCGGATATTCGCAGTGGCGGTGCTGCTTCCGCTGTTCAAGGAGGTTCGGGCCGTTGCCCACATACCGGGGCACGAGCTGGTGATCCGGATCGCCGCCCTGCGCCCGCTCTTTGGGGCCACTTTCACTTTCATATCGAGCGGATATGGGGCGGTCTCCCGCCGGACCCGGCGGCAACGGCCAGGCTGAAAAATCTGATAGTGTGAATCTGAAAGCCAGGGTACGATTTTGGCGCTTCAAGGAGATTCGCCTATGGCCGGCTGGATTTGGCTCATCATCGGGATCGCACTCTGCATTGCGGAGATGGTAGTTGTCTCGGGCTTCTTTCTCTTCCTGCTCGGCGTGTCAGCCCTCCTGTTGGGGCTCTTGGTACTGTCAGGGCTGCTGCAGACGTGGCCCTTGCAGGCTGTTGTGTTCTCGGTCCTCGCGATCGCATCATGGATCCTCTTCGGTAGCCGGCTGAAGGGGGCGCTCTCCCGCAGCAACGAGGCTTCGTCTGACGACACCAAGGGCAAGGTAGTGCAGGCAGACGGCGCCATCCCGCCGGGACACGTTGGCTCGGGGGAGCTGTGGGGGTCCACGTGGCGGCTCAAGAATGTCGGGGACGAGGTCATACCGTCTGGCGCGGAGTGTGTCGTGGTGGATGTTGAGGGTGTCACGCTGCATGTGACTCGTGGTGCGTAAGTGGAGGAGGTAGGTATGCTTCAGATTTTGGGCGCGTTTTTTGTTCTTCTCGCGATTGTTACGGTCTTTAAGGGAGCGGTCATTGTGCCACAGCAGATGCGGTTCGTGGTGGAGCGCCTCGGGCAGTACCACAGCACGCTGGACGCGGGCTTCCACATCTTGCTGCCCTACTTCGACTCGGTGCGATACCGCCATTCCGTCAAGGAGCAGGTAATCGACATACCGGAGCAGGTATGCATCACCTCTGACAATGTGCAGGTTGGGGTCGATGGGGTTCTGTATGTCCGGATAGTTGACGCCAAGGCAGCGTCATACGGGATCGACGACTACCTGTTCGGCATGATCCAGCTCGCCCAGACGACTCTCAGGAGCGAGATCGGAAAGATCGAGCTCGACAAGACATTTGAGGCGCGCGCCCACATCAACGCAAATGTGGTTGTTGAGGTCGACAAGGCGGCAGAGGCGTGGGGCGTCAAGGTTCTTCGGTATGAAATCAAGAACATCACCCCGCCGAAAGAGGTGATCACTGCGATGGAGAAGCAGATGAAGGCGGAGCGTGAAAAGCGGGCTGCTATCCTTGCCTCTGAGGGAGCCCGTGACTCGGCAATTAACAGCGCCGAAGGCGAGAAGCAGCGGCAGATTAAGGAGTCTGAGGCCCGGATGATGGCTCAGATCAACACCGCCAAGGGCGAGGCAGAGGCGATCCTCGAGGTCGCTCGCGCCACGGCTGAGGGCCTGAGGCTCGTCGGGCAGTCGCTGCAAGGGGAAGGGGGGCGCCAGGCCATGGAGCTGCGAATTGCGGAGGCCTACCTGCCGCAGCTTGGCAAGATAGCCCAGAAGTCCAGCACGGTCGTTTTGCCAGCAACGCTCACCGACCTCGGAGGCATGATCGCGCTTGCGAAGGGCATCTTCAAGGGCCAGGGGATGAGCAATGGACTGCACGCTGACGATGCGGGAGAGGCGAGAGCCTGACGTTGAGGGCCGCCGTGTGATGGCCCCAGCAAGCGTTATGGAGAGCAGGAGAGAGCTTTTTGGCCCCAAGGCGCAGAGGATGCTGCTGGTTCTCGCGGTGTTTGCCTCCTTCTACCTTCTGTTTTTGCGGCGCATGGAGCCTATCCAGGTATTCGCCAGCGAGCAGGAGAGGGCTGAGTTTATGCGCACGCTTGGGGAGCCGGAGGATGTGGAAATTATCGCGCTCGTCACCGACTGGTGCCCCGCTTGCCGCAGTTTCGAGTCACTGCTTGATGAGTCCAAGGTGCGTTACGCACGGGTTAACATCGAACAGAGCGCGCCGGGCCGAGCGCTGTACGAGAAGGCAGTGGGGCTGGGTGCGCCACGTTCCATTCCTCAAGCGATACGGGGGCTGAAGCTCGTTGATCGGCGCGAGATATTCGGGCCAGGCGCCCATCCCTAGCCGTATGGGCAGGCATTTTTTCTGGAGTGTCCCGCCCGAGCTAACACTCGGTGCGGCTGGCAGTAACCCTCATTCGCCCAAAGTATATCGCAATCTGGTCCCGCGAGTATGCGAGCTCAGATCGCGAAAACTCCCTGTCGATCTTGTCGAGGTTATGCGCTTCATCCTCGGGAACCTGCATCTCCGAGAGGGAGCGGTGAAGGGTGTCGATGAGCTTCCAGCGATTCCTCTCAGCGTGGGCGCCAAGAAAGTCAATCCGCAGGGCGAGCGTGTCATCGCCAAACCCCCGGTCGTCGTTTAGCTGGTCAACGAGGGGCGGCATGGCATCGAGGGCCGATGCCTCGGAGCAGAATGAGACGCGGTACGCGCCGAACGGGCCCTGCAGCCCCTCAATCGAGGCCATTGAGGTGCTTTCCTGCCCAGGCTGGAGCGGATCGTTGAGTATCTCCTCGGCGTCTTGCGGCTGGACATCCCCGCCACTGGGCAGGTCCGGGCTGGCATCCAGCGAAAGCACGGCCTCCGAAAACAACAGGTCAGGGTCTCTGGAAGGCTCCTCAAAGGGGCTCCCGTCCTCCGGCGCCCAGGGGCCATTTTCTAATTCATCGTGCTCCTCCGGGGCAAACGCGCTGTCTAGCCCCTCGTCGATACGGCAATCCCTGCCGAGCTGCACGTGCCGCTCAAACGTCACTCGCACAGCTTTGGAGAGGTGCTTTGCGGCACGGACAAGCCTTGCTTGCGAGACGCACGTTTCTGACGAGGCAAAGGCGCGAGCTGCATGAAGCAGAAGGCTGGAAAGCATGTTCCTGTGGGCGGCGGGGGCAAACTCAGCTGGGTCGATAACCCTCAGAATTGTCCCCTGCTCCTCGTAGTCTGGCTCCGAGTACTCGAGCGAGGATATTGCCCACGGGGCGCGCCGGCCGGAGCGGCTGGGGTCCTGTTGCTGGTCCGGCTCGTCGCACACCGTTGACAGCGTCTCGATAGAAACGCGCTCACCAAGCATCGCACGGCACCCGCCCGAAGCAATGGCCTTGATAGAGGCCTCAGGCAGTCGCTGGAATTTGTCCGAAGCGCTCTCCACGCCGAAAAGGGCGCTCGCGGCGTCAACGAGGCACCAGCGCTCATCGGGCGCCAGAACGCCAAATTCGAGGCGGAGAGACACCAAGCCAGGCCGCTCGACGTCTGCACGGATGCGAACGGTCGGCAGCTCCGGATTCGGGCGCTCATCCCGCAGGGTGATGGAGTGCTCCTCTTGCAGCGCTTGCAGCGTCCGGGGCTCCAGCAAAAAGACCCGTCGCTGGTGGATGCGCAGCGGGACGAGCTCCGCATACCGAGACCGGAGCGGCTCCGCCTGAAGGGTTTCGTCACTCAAGACAAGAGTCAGCGCGTGCTCTACGGCGACTGAAGGAAGGCCTGGCAGCGCCTCCGCCAGCACGAGCCGCACATCCTTGTCCGAGGCGCCGGAGATCTCCCAGGCATGGGGAAAATCCGTCGCCAAGGAGCGCGCTGGCCTTCCAAGGGAAGACGCGGAGCCGGGCACATGCCCGGCCCGGGCGCTCGGTTGCTGTTTGGGCTTCTCGTCAGGGCTCAGCACGGGGAGGGTTAAAGCGATACACTCAAGGGGGCACTATACGAACTCTCGGCGGATAATCCACCCCTTTGGAGACGCCGTGAGGGCACCTCTTAGAGGCGGACGGGCTCGCGCACCGAGAATTGTCCGCGCTCATTGAGTCCAACGCGCGCCGCTTCTACGACAGGATCGTGCTGAAATGCAACGATCGCGCCTTCTGAGGCCGCCCGCTCCAGGAAGTGAAGCTTTTCGCGCAGCAGCGTCTCTGCGCATACGTCATAGCCCATGTGGTAGGCGAGCGGCAGGTGGTGGGAAGTCGGTATTAGGTCGGTTGCGAAGAAGATCCGTTCCCCGCCCCCCTGAATCTCCACCCACTGCTGCCCGGCTGTGTGCCCGTCAACCCGATGCACAATGATACCAGGGGCGATCTCTACTGAACCATCGCACAACATGAGCTTCGCATCGCGGAGAGGATCCACGTTCTCCGCCAAGTAGCTCGCCTTGTCCTTCGGGGAGGGGTTCTGCGCCTGGTGCAGGTTTGAGGCCTGCAGGTGCACCCGGGCCCCGGGATAGCGCAGCGCGAGCGCCCCATTTTCGTCCTTGAAGGAGATCCCGCCAGCGTGGTCGAAGTGAAGGTGGGTCAGTATCACGTCTGTGACCTTGGCAGGCTTGTACCCCAGCCGCAGCTCTGGATTGAGGGAGATGCCGTATATTGCAGACTGCTTCTCGCTCCACTTGTCGCCGATACCGACGTCCACGAGGAACGTCCGTGATCCGTCCTCAATAACGAGCGAGCGGCACACCAGCGAAATTCGGTTCTCCTCGTCCGCTGGGACGCCCTTCGACCAGAGGTTTTTCGGCACAGAGCCGAACATGCAGCCGCCATCGAGCTTGAAAGAGGCAAAGACAATCGGCGAGACGGTGTAGGGGCCAATCTTCATGGTGACTCCTTGTTACGGGCGCCACGAAGGCGCTCTCTTCTCCTTGAAGGCCTGAATCCCCTCAGCAGCCTCCTCTCCGACGCTCGTCAGTGCGCTTCGGTCCGCAAGATCCCTGAGGGAGGAGAGGTACTGTGGGCCCGCGAGCCCCACCAACGCAGCCTTCGTGGCGCGCAGGGCTGCTGGCCCCTGTTGGCAGAGCCGGGTGCAGAGCTTGAGAGTTTCCGCGTCCAGGGAGCTCTTGGGAAAAACGGCTGAAATGAGGCCTGCTTCGAGAGCCTGCGGCGCCGAGATGCGTTCGGCAGACATGGCAAGCCACGAAAGCCTCTTTAGGGCAACCGACCTGCTGATAGGGCCCATCACCACCAGAGGCGCAAGTCCTATGCCAACCTCGGGAAGGCCGAAGATGGCATCGTCGGCGGCAAGAGCGATGTCACACGCCGCCGCCAGCCCGCAGCCGCCAGCCAAGGCATAGCCGTGAACCGAGGCGACGACGGGGATTGGGCAGCGGTGGATCTCCTCCACGAGCGAAGCGATTGACTCAAAGAATGCTCTGCGGCTTTCAGCATCCGGGTGCGCTGCGAGCTCACTGAGGTCTGCACCGGCGCAGAACGCCTCCTCTCCGGCCCCGCGCAGCACGACGCAGCGGATCGCGGGATCTGCCCCCACCGAGCGGAATGCCTCAGCGAGTAAGTTTACGGTGGCTTGGGAGAGGGAGTTCCTGTGCTCTCTCCGGTGTATTTCGATCGAGGCAATGTGTCCCGCTTTGGCAATCAGCACCGGACCTTGGTGTGTCGTCATCGCCTACCTCATCAAAGAGAAGAGTCTGAGAGCATTCTTGGTAGTTATCGCCGCAACCTCCTCAACGGGCAATCCCTTGATGGCCGCCAGGCACCTCGCTGTTTCCAGCACAAACGCCGGCTCGCATCGCTTGCCGCGGTGAGGTTCGGGCGCCATGAAGGGAGCGTCAGTCTCAACCAGCACCTGATCCAGGGGCACCTGCAGGCATGTTGCCCTAACAGCGTCCGATTTCTTGAAGGTAAGGATCCCCGGAAAGGAAACCAGGAAGCCTATCGCCTTGAGCCGAGCCGCAAACTCCGCATCTTCGGCGAAGCAGTGAAAGACGCCGCCGACCTCCTTGGCGCCTCTCTCTTCAAGCACACGGAGGCACTCCTCTCCTGCGCCCCTTGAGTGGATGATGAGAGGCTTCTTGGCCTCGAGCGCGAGCTCTACCTGGCGGGCAAAAGCCTCGCGCTGCTGATCCCTGGGAGACAGCTCCTTGACGAAGTCCAGCCCCGTCTCGCCTATGGCAACGACCTTGGGGTGACGGGCGAGCAGCCGAAGCTCATCGATATCCACGCCATCTCGGGCGTCGTGCGGATGAAGCCCTACGCTTGCCCAAACATGCGGGTAGCGCTCAGCCAGCTCAACGGCCCTTCGCGCGGAGACAGCGCCGTAGCCTGCCCCAACGGACAAGATCCTTGAGACTCCCGCCTCCACCGCCCGCGCCACCACCTGGTCCCTGTCGGGACCGAAAGGCTCAGCGTCGAGGTGGGCGTGAGAATCAATGAGGTCAAGCTTCATTGCGGTCCAGCTCTGGCGAGATTGCGCTACCGGACTCGAGCGCCCGCTGGGATAGCCTTGTCGGGCGCCAGGAGAGCGAGCGACGTGTCACCCTCAGTAGACGCGGCAAGGAGCATCCCGTGGCTTTCAACGCCCATAAGTTTCGCCGGCTTCAGGTTGGCCACAACAACAATTTGGCGCCCCACGAGATCTTCTGCGGTGTAGTGCTGGGCGATTCCCGACACGATCTGGCGCTTTCCGAGTTCGCCGAGATCGAGCTGGATTTGGAGCAGCTTTTTTGACTTGGGGACTGCCTCCACCTTCTCGATGGTTGCCACCCGGAGCTTGATGCGGGCGAAGAGGTCGATGTCTATCTGCTCGTCAGGCGCAGCGGGGGCAGGCTGCTCAGGGGCTGGAGGGGGCGCTCCAGCAGGGTTGAGTGCGTTAGCGTTTTCAGAGGTCATTGCGTCTCCATCGGTTTCCGTTCTCTGGCGAGTTTCAGCCAATTATCCGGGGATGTCCAGAGTTGGGCGGTGAAGCGGCTAAAGCGGCTAAAACTGAAGCCGATCGAGGAGCGGGGGGGCCGAGTGAGGGGTGTCCCGGTACAGGGCAGCGCGGGCGCACGAGCAGCTTCGGAGCAGGTGAAGAAGGGAGAGAGATGCGCTCACGTGCCTTTCCACGGAGAGGTACTCAGCATCCAAGACGTTTTGCAGCGCAACCGCCCATACTGAAGCAGCTGCCGGATCGCTTGCGCTATCAAGCAGCCGCTGCCGGATCGCTGCCCTCAGGAAGGTGAATCGCTCACGAAGCCCTGCCTTGTCTTGTCCCCACTCCTGGGCTGCCCGGCCAGTGATGCGCTCATCGCCACGAAATGCCCCGTCCAGCACTGACTCCACCTCACTGAGCGCATCGGCACGCTCCTCAAGGGACGAGATCCGGGCCAGGGATCCGTCAGCAAGCAGGGCTGCGGCCTCTGACACCACGGTGTTTCCCCGGGCTGAAAGAATCGAGCGCACCTCTGCGGATGACAGCCGGTCGAAGAACCATCGCTGGCATCGTGACAGGAGGGTCGGCGGCAGGCGCGCCGGGTTTTCAGCGATGAGGAGGTAGAACGTCTCCGGGCGAGGCTCCTCAAGGGACTTGAGCACGGTATTTGCCCCGATCGCTGAGATCTGGTCAGCGTCATTAATCACGGCAACTTTTCGGCCACCCATGTACGGCTTGAGGCTGAGGCTGTCGAGCGTGCTGCGCAGGTCATCGAGGGTTGCGCCATCTTCGCCAAACGCCAGGCGGTGCAGGTCTGGATGATTGCCGGACTCCACCAGTGAGCATGCCCGACAGGAGCCGCATCCTCCGCGTGGCCCACAAGGCCTTGTGAGGCACAGGAGCTGGCGCGCGAGCTCCAGCGCTACGCGCTGCTTGCCGATGCCAGCCGCGCCGACGAACAACAGCGAGCTCGGCAGGCGCTCCCCGAGCGCCAAGGCCGCCAACGCATCCCTCTGCTGCATGTGTCCGACGAGCGACTCCATCACGCGAGGATAGGGGTAAATGGTGCCCGAAGGAAGGGTTAAGCTAGGCTCAACGCTTCGGCAGCTTCTGCGCGCAGCTCGTCAGGGGAGCGGGAGCCGTTAAGCACCAGGAATGGCACTGGAGAGGAGCGGGCACACTCAAGAAACCCGTCCCGAATGCGGCGGTGAAACGCAAGGTCCTCGGCCTCAAAGGAGTCCTTGTCGCTCCCTTGCCGCCGGGCGATGCGGCGCTGGGCTTCCAAAGGATCTATGTCGATGAGCACAACGAGATCGGGAAGGGTTCCCTGGACCGCGAAGTCGTTTGCCTGGCTAACCAGATCGAGGTCAATGCCCCGGCCGTACCCCTGAAAGGCGACGCTTGAGTGCATGAAGCGGTCACAGAGAACCCATTCGCCGCGCGCCAGGGCGGGCCGGATGACCTTGTCTACATGCTCAGCGCGCCCGGCCGCAAAGAGGAGAAGCTCGCTTCGGGCAGATTTTTTTTCGCCTGGCCACTCCAGCAGCAGCCTGCGGAGCTCCTCACCCAGAGGAGTGCCCCCGGGCTCACGCGTTTCCACCACAGGCACACTGCGCTGGCGCAAGCAGGCTGAGAGGGCCTTCATGAGGGTCGTCTTGCCGCAGCCGTTTATCCCCTCAAAGGCGACGAACGTCGCCCTTGAGGGGGGGCGGAATGATGAAGGATCAATCCTCACGCGAGCAGCGCCAGCCTATGAAATGCCGCACTGGTGCTTGATCTGGTCGATCTTGGCCTCGATGTTCGCGTTGTACTCACCCGTTGCAACAGCTGCCCGATCCTCCGTGTCGCCCATGATAGCCCCTCCGACAGCGGCGAATGGGACAACTGAGCGCACCCCAGAGGCGATCTGCTTGGCCGTTGAGGCCTTCTGGTCCTCTAGGAAGGCTATATCCTGCTGCGCTGTGGCGCAGTTGACCGGCTTGTTAAGCGCGGTCTTGGCCTCGTCCGAGATGCTTGGCATCGGCGAGTGATTGGTCCTGTGGAAGCATGCAGAGGCCATAACTGCGGCAATTAACATGCAAATCTTTGCGGTTCTCATGTGGTGTCTCCTTTTTGCTGAATCCTGACAGGGAGCCCCTAACGGAGGCCCAAGCATTCCTTGAGTCTAAGGGAAATCATCAGGGGGTCAATGCTCAAAAAAAATTTGGGGAGACCCGGGGTAGGTGTCGGTAATCGCTCGGTCCGGCTCTTTTAGAGGCGAGCCGAATAAAATTTAGCCGGGCAGACCTAGCTTCCTGCGTCGGCTAGCCGGTAAAATTATGCCAGTGCCGCTGTATGAAGCAAACATCATCCCATCCCGGTCTCGTTGATCTTCACGTGAATGGACTGACCGTTCCCGTTCCCGGAGGCGTTGAGACGGTCAATTTCAGCGCGCCTGACCTCACGCTTGCGCAGGTTCGCCGCGCCACAGAGAGCTTCGTCAGTGCTGGCACAGCGGCTTTTCTCGCCACCCTCATGACCAGCACGCCGGAGACGATCGTGCGCAATGTGAGCCTCCTCTCGCAGGCGATGCAAGAGCCGTGGGGCAAGCCGATTTTGGGAATTCATCTTGAGGGCCCTTTCTTTTCGCGGGAGTGTCGCGGAGCGCACCCTGCGGAGCTAATACAGGAAGAGGGTGACATAGGGCTCTTCCGCAGGTTCTTCGAGGCAGCAGATGGGGCCGTGGTGATGACCACTGTGTCACCAGCCATTAAGGGGGCTCCCAAGTTTATCAGCCAAATTACCAAGGAGATGGGGGTTGTTGTTTCGATTGGGCACCACAACGCGGACGTCTCCCAAATAGAGGAGGCCTTCGAGGCAGGGGCCACGGGCGTGACACATGCGGGGAATGCCTGGTCCAAGAGCCCGCCGCGCAACGGCCGCAAGAATTGTGACGTGCTCGCCCAGCTGCTCAACGAGAAGGCCTATGTGATGGTCATACCGGACGGCGTGCACGTCGATGCCACGTTCATCAAGTACGTCTCGATGGCCGTAAAGCCGAGCCGGCTGGTTTGGGTGAGCGATTGCTCGCCTTTCGCGGGAGCTCCTGAGGGCTTCTACCCATGGAGCACGGGAGAGACCGTTGAAGTGCGAAAGAATGAAGCTGGCGCAGTGAGGACCTATCCCCTTACGGGCTCCTACCTGCTGTTGGCCGAATGCCTCGACGTGTTGCGCGGTCTTGGGGTCGTGCCGAAGTCGAGAGTCTTGGCGGGGGCGATCCAAAATCCCCTCTCCCTCGTGCGGGAGCCACTAGAGAGGCTCCATCGTTTCCCGGACCTCGGCACCCTGTAGCGCTCCCGCCTAGGCTCATCGTTAAGGCGTTTGGCCCCAGCTTGTTTTCAAAAGCCTTGAAAGGGAGTTGTGCTTTTGCTCTAAGGTGTTAATATCGCGGGGATTTTACGCTTTGAGTTCCCTCAGTAGTTTGCCGTTTCAGCACAGAGGGTCCCGTAGTAGAGATCGTTTCGGCAGAGGAGACGGTGTTCCGCCGATGCCGAGCCGTTAAGGAGTTCTATGGCAACCTTTCCTACAAGTCTGACTCAGGAGTCCCGTGACCGTTACCTTACCTACGCGCTTAGCGTGGTGTCGGGCCGCGCGTTGCCCGATGTTCGTGATGGCCTCAAGCCGGTTCAGCGCCGAATCCTGTACGCCATGCTCCAGAACCTCAACCTCAAGCCTTCAGGAAGCCACCGGAAGTCAGCGGCTGTGGTCGGCGAGGTGCTCGCGCGATTTCATCCGCATGGGGATATCGCCTGCTATGAGGCGATGGTCCGCATGGCCCAGAGCTTCTCCCTTCGCTACCCCCTGGTCGATGGACAGGGGAATTTCGGGTCGTTAGATGGCGACAATGCTGCGGCGTACCGGTACACGGAGGCCCGCCTCCGAGACATTGCGCTTGAGGTAATCGGCGAGATCAACGAGGAGACAGTCAGCTTTCGCGACAACTTCGATGCGACGGTGGTGGAGCCGGTCGTGTTGCCCAGCAGGATTCCAAACTTGCTCGTGAATGGGGCAACAGGAATTGCGGTTGGAATGGCAACCAGCATCCCTCCCCACAACCTCAAGGACACAATCAAGGCCCTCATTGAGCTTTCCAAGGACCCGGAACTCTCGGTCTCAAAGCTCACGGGCTTGATAAAGGGCCCGGATTTTCCCACAGGGTGCAGCATCCTCAACACGCAGCGAGAGCTGGTCGAGATGTACGAGACCGGCCGAGGGGCGGTGCGCATGCGGGGAGAGTGGGAGGTTGAGGAGCAGGGACGCGGCAAACAGTCTATCATCGTCACCTCAATCCCCTACGCGGTCAACAAGTCGACCCTGGTGGAGCGGATTGCTGGCCTTATCGTTGACCGAAAGCTGCCGCAGCTCGTTGACGTCAGGGATGAGTCCACCAATGACGTTCGAGTCGTGCTTGAGCTGGCCTCCGGCGCCGATCCGGACGTTGCGATGGCGTACCTCTTCAAGAACACGCCCCTTGAGTCTAACTTCCCGATGAACCTGACAGCGCTCGTTCCAGGCAGTGGCGGCTCTCCGCGCCCAGAGCTGCTGTCTCTCAAGGATTGCCTGAGGCACTTCCTCTCGTTCCGCGAGGAGGTCACCCATAAGAGGCTCTCATTCGAGCGCAAGCAGCTGCTCGACCGGATCCACATCCTGGAAGGGCTGGTAATCATCTACGACGCTCTCGATGAGGCGCTCAGAATCGTCCGGAAGAGCGAGGGACGGGGCGATGCGGCAGAGAAGCTCCAGTCGAGATTCAAGCTCTCTGAGATTCAGGCATTTGCTGTTGTGGACATGCGCATATACCAGCTTTCGCGCACCAACATCGAGGAGATTCGGGCGGAGCTATCAGCAAAAGAGAAGCGCGTCAAGGAGATCGACAAGACGCTCAAGAGCAAGGCTGCCATTCAGGAGATCGTGCGAGCGGACCTCGAGGCGATTGCAGAAAAGTTTGGCGACAAGCGCAGGTCAAAGCTCATCAAGGACAACGTAGACGTGGAGTTCGACGAGGCCCAGTACGTGGTTCAGGAGGACGTTCACGCGATTGTCACGACTGACGGCTGGCTGAAGCGCATACGCCGGACAAGCGATCTTTCGTCAACTCGGCTCCGGGAGGGGGACTCACTGCTAGCTGCTCATGCGCTCACGACGCTGGACTCCATAGCCTTCGTAACTAACCAGGGCACGCTCTTCGTCCTCAAGGTTTCCGACCTTCCTGCCTCAAGCGGGTACGGAACCCCGGTCCAGAAGCTTCTCAAGTTTAAGGATGGAGAGAGGATAGTCGCCTCTTTCGGCCTCACGGCCTCCAACCCTTCTGGCGGCGCGCCTGCAGCAGCCTCTCAGGCAGAGCTGCCTTTAGGCGGGTCGGCTGGACCCACGGTTGGCGACGACCGGCGCCTCAAGGATGGTGACACCCTCGTGCTGGTTGGGGCTCAGGGGACTGGGTTCGCCCTTACGATGAGCGACATATCGGAGACCAAGCGCAACGGCCGCCGCGTAATGAAGCTGAGAGAGGGGGAGGAGCTTGCTGCCGCAGAGCCGCTCGCAACGGTGATGGTCCTCATCACGCAGGACGGGTCAGGGCTCGCAATTGCGAAGGATGAGGTCCCAGTGCGTGACTCAGCCGCAGTCGGCGTGTGCCTCATGGGTGTCCGGGATGGTGATGCAATCGTCGCATGCTGCGGGGTCCAGTCAGCAAAGATGAAGGGCACGCTGCTCCTGGAGCTTAAGTCGGGGAGAACGAAAGATGTGCCGCTCTCAGAGGTCACAAAGGGGCGGCGCGCCCTGAAAGGCACGAAGGTGTACTCGCGTGACGCGATCGTGGATGCAAAGGTGATTGAGGCCTAGCTCAAGGAGCCGGGTGTTTCAAGTTCAGCAAGGATGGAGAGTTGACGATGGCTAAGGGAGCGTCATACAGCGCGGCAGACATAGAGGTCCTGGAAGGGCTTGAGCCCGTTCGCAAGCGCCCAGGCATGTACATTGGCGGCACTGATGGGCCGCAGGGGCTACACCACCTCGTCAAGGAGATCCTCGACAATTCTGTCGATGAGGCGATGAACGGCCATGCAGACACTATCACGATAACGCTCCACAAGGATGGCGAGAGCATAACTGTTGAGGACAACGGGCGCGGCATACCGGTTGATATCCATCCGAAGTTCAAGAAGCCAGCGCTCGAAATCATCCTAACCACGCTGCATGCAGGGGGGAAGTTCAGCGACCACAACTACGTTACCGCAGGGGGCCTGCACGGAGTTGGAGCTTCAGTTGTCAATGCCCTCTCCGAGACGCTTCAAGCCACGGTCTGCCGGGATGGGTTTGAGTGGCGCCAGAGCTTCACGCGCGGCAGGACAGATGGGCCGATCAAGAAGGGGGTGGCCACCCGCAGGAAAGGCACCCGGATCTTCTTCCGGCCGGATTCAGAGATATTCAAGGTCATCGAGTTCTCGGTCGACCGGCTCGAGAAGATAATTGAGGAGAAGTCGTTCCTCTATAAGGGCCTAAAGCTAATCTTCAGGAATGAGAAGGATGGCTCCGAGAAGACGTTCTTCTACCCTGATGGCATTAAGTCCTTTCTCAAGACCCTCCTTGAGATCTCAAACGAGCCTCCAGTAGGGGGTGAGGGCTTCGACCTCGAAAGGGCGAATGGAATCAAGATCGAGGTCGCGTTCTGCTGGACGGAATCGACCCAGGAGCGCGTCCACTCGTACGTCAACGGCATACACACCAAGGGCGGCGGCACGCACGAGGATGGGTTTAAGAGCGGGCTGTCGAAAGCCGTCCGA
>JAFMJG010000048.1 GCA_017853605.1 bacterium | reverse complement strand
TACCTAACCGTGCTCGGCTTGGCTTACCACGCCACAGATGGCTTTTCCCCGCCTCAGGCCCCTCAGCCGGTGCTGCGCTCAAGCCCTATCGACCTGACAAAGAGCTTTAAGGACCAGGTTTCCTTCGTGTCCTCAATCATAAAGTCTCACGCACCCAAGCTAAAGTCCCATGAACAGCTTGCTGCCCTCATCGTGCAGGAGAGCGCGCGGGCCTCTATCGATCCCCTCTTTGTGGCGGCGGTAATCCGCTCGGAGAGCATGTTCACCTCCTCAGCGCTCTCAAACCGGGGCGCCCAGGGGCTAATGCAGCTCATGCCTGCAACGGCCGACTACGTATCGAAGCTTGAGAACATCCGCCTCAAGGGAGGCTCCCTTAACGACCCCTCAACCAACATCCGACTCGGTGTCGCGTACCTCAAGTACCTTGAAAAGAGGTTTGGCGGCGACCGAGAGCGGGTTCTTATCGCCTACAACTGGGGGCCTGCTAACCTCTCTCAATCGCTGCGCAATAGGCGCGCACCCCCCCGGCAAACGGTTACCTATGCCCGCGAAATACTAAGGCAGCACTCCAGCTGGAAGAGGTCCATGCAGGAAGTTGCCTACAATGCAGCCCCGCTGGCCTCAATTCGAGCAATGGTTGGGTAACACCCCAGACCGCGTCCCCTGCAGAGCCTGTCTGGCGGAACCTTTACGCTCCCTCCCCAGTTGCCTAAGCTTGCCCTTTGCAGGCATTCAGCCTTGCTAACAAGGGGGTATGGCAGTGAGACCGATAGCAAAAACTCTTGAGCTCTCTTTTTCGGGCGAGCGCGATGCATCCCTCGCTGCGCGGCTGCGTGAGCTCACCGGCTTGCTCGACAAGAACCTCGCGCAAAACCTGCCAGTGGTTAGGGGCGAGCTGAGCCGCTTAGTAGCCGAGGGGACGCTCCCTGTGCCCCTCCTTCGGCCTCAGGAGCTCTCCTTGAACGAGTGTCTTGAAGAGATCGCGAAAGTCGAGCGCAGCCTCTCCCCTTCTCGTGGATTGGGTGCCGAGGAAGTTGCGATAACATCAAAGCGGCTTGCCGACGCCATCTCCAGGACCCCTGTTGCGGCCCCAGTTGAGAGCCTCTCTGTGCCCGACGTTACGCTCTTTCTCTCGGATGCGATCCGCTACCACTCTGAAGCTCCGCGGCCGGCAGGATCTGCCCCTTTACGGAAGCATTAGCCTCGCTCCCTTGCCCTTTACAACGAGCCCCTCTGTCACGAGGGCGTCTAGGGCGCGCTTGAGCCGTTGGGGAGAAATGTTGGCCTCCCGGCGCAGCGCCCCGAGCCCTAGCGCGCCCCTTTCCGCTAGTGCCTTGAGGATCGCTGCGCGCGCTTCGCGGTTCGAGCCACGGTAGGGGGACTGCCGAACGTGGTGCTTGCTGCGCCTGTTAATGCCCCTCCTCTTGCGCTTAAGCTCGCTGCCCAGATCCATGAGCGCGTAGTACCAGTCTCGCGGGTTCTTCCGGTCAAGGGTTTCATCCACGAGCGCCACGATATCCCGGTCGGAAACTCTCGCCTCCTTAGGAAAGAACGCATGCAGGAACACAGCGCGGATGTTTGTCTCGACAATCGGGGTGGCGATGCCAAAGGCGAAAGCCGCCACTGCGCCAGCTGTATAGTCACCGACCCCTGGGAGCTCCCGAATGGCGATCGGGTCCCTAGGCAGCTTGCCCCGATGCTCGCACACCACGATCTTTGCGGCGCGGTGCAGGTTAAACGCGCGCCGGTAGTACCCCAGGCCGCGCCAGGCCTGCATGACCTCGGCAGCAGAGGCATCTGCGAGGGCGCTCCACGTCGGGAAGCGCGCAAGAAACTCCGCATACTTTGGCACAACCCGCTCCGCCTGCGTCTGCTGCAGCATAAACTCGCTCACCACGATGCGGTACGGGTCGCGGGTCGTGCGCCATGGAAGCTCCCTGCCATGCTGGCGAAAAAAGGCGCGCACAAAGGAGCGAAAAGCGCGGGGTGTCATGCCCCCAGAAGAGGATGCGAGCTTCTCAAGCCGCTCGATAGGATCGGAAAGATGCTGCCTTCTGTTCACGCCGAAACAGTAGCGCACCAGGAGCCTCCCATCTAGCGGCAGCGCGGCGGGCAGGGTTTGCGCCTAGGGCGCCGGCGCCGTAGAGTGGTAGTGTGTGCTCCATTCCCTTCCTTTACACCTGCGGCCCTGTGTTCGTCGTGGCTAAGCCTGCGGGTCTTCACTCCGTACAGCTGCAAGGGGGGCGTGGCGGAAGATCGGTTGCAGATGAGCTCCTCAGCGCGCGCCCCGAGCTCTCCACCGCAGGAAGATCCCCGCACGATGGAGGCCTTGTGCACCGGCTAGACCAGGACACGAGTGGCGTGCTGCTTGGGGCCTCCTCAAGGGAGGCGTGGGAGAGCCTCTTCGCCCAGCTCAGCCGAGGAGAGATCGCCAAGAGCTACGTGGCTTGTGTCGAGGGCCGCTTTCCACCTGTGGCAGAGATCTCGTCATACATCGGATCTCCCTATCGGGGCGCAAAGAAGATGAGGAGCTACCCCAACGATCCTGGAAGCTCCTCTCGCGCGCTCCTTGGCTCAACTAGCTGCGAGATCCTGGCGCACAATGCTGGGCTCAACGCATCGCTGGTAGCCGCATCAGCATCTCCCGCGCGCCGCCACCAAGTGAGGATCCACCTCGCCTCGCTCGGGCATCCCCTGGTGGGAGACTCTCTCTACGGCTCGACGCGGGCGCTTGGCGCACTTGTGCCAGCAAGCCGCAAGTTCTTTCTGCACGCCTGGAGGATCTCCTTCACGCACCCAGAGACTGGAGATGCGGTCACGGTTGAGTGCCCCTACGCTCCCGAGATCGCCTGGCCCCTGTAGGATGCCGCTCCTGTTGTAGTACGCTCACCCCTGCGCGCAGCGCGCGGCTGCGTCCAGAGCTTCCTGGCGCACGTTTGATCGGCGCCACGTTGACGGCGCAAGAGGGTCGCCGTTGCTGCCTGTCGGCTGCGCAAGAAACGTGCCCCCCTCTTCATGCAAAAGATCCACTGCGATCCCGCCAACCACGACCCGTTCCTGAAACCCCGCGCCGCGATGGTGAGGGTCCTCGATGAGCAGCGCAGCAGCGCGCTCAGCGTCGTCGGCCGTAAAGGCTCGCTCGACGTAGCCGATGTCAATTCCATCATCCTGGAAACGGGGATTAGAAAGGAGCCATGCGTGAAACGGAACGGTCGTTGGCACGCCCTCAATTGAGTATCCCTTCAGGAACTGGAAGGCCTTGAAGAGCGCCTGCGCGCGCGTGTCTCCGTGCACCACTACCTTGCTCATGAGCGAGTCATAGAACGGCGGGATGGTGTCGCCCGCCTCGTAGCCACACTCTTCTCGCACCGTTACCGACGATGCGCGCTTCCATTCGCGGATCGTTCCCGTGGCTGGACGAAACCCCTCAGCCACGCTTTCCGCGTTTATTCGCATCTCGATCGCATGGCCCGTGAACGCAACCTGATCCTGGCTAATCGGCAGCGCCTCTCCCATCGCCACCTTGAGCTGCAGCTGAACGAGGTCCATCCCCGTCACTGCTTCGGTGACCGGGTGCTCGACCTGGATGCGGGTGTTTATCTCAAGAAAGTAGAAGTCAGTGCCGCGCACGAGAAACTCGGCCGTGCCCGCGTTGTAGTAGCCGACGCTGCGCGCAGCCCGAATCGCCGCGTCGTGAATCCTCTCCCTCGTTTCGTCCCCAAGAAACGGGGCCGGCGCCTCTTCAAACAGCTTCTGGTGACGGCGTTGCGCAGAGCAGTCGCGCGTGCCGAAATGCACGAGGTTCCCGTGCTTGTCGCCGAACAGCTGGACCTCAACGTGGCGCGGCTCGATGATAAACTTCTCGAGGTACACCTCCTCGCTGCCAAAATTTTTCAGCGCCTCCGCTCGCGCTCTCTCTAGCGACTCGCGCATCTCGCCAGGCTCGTTCACGATTCGCATCCCGCGCCCGCCGCCCCCGGCTGCTGCCTTGATAATGACGGGGTACCCGATGATGGCGGCTGCCTGCTCAAGCTCTCGATCGGCCTTGCCGCCCTCGCTTCCGGGGGTAATCGGCACCCCGGCGCGTGAAACCGCCAGGCGGGCGGCTGTCTTTACCCCAAGTGCCCTGATGCTTTCCGGCGCTGGGCCGACCCAATTAAGGCCGGCCTTGATAACCCTCTCAGCGAACCCGCCGTCCTCAGAGAGGAATCCGTAGCCTGGGTGGAGGGCATCACATCCCGTCTGCTGGGCGGCCTCAATCACCCTGTCCTGGTTTAAGTAAGAGTCTCGCGCGGTGCTTCCCCCCAGCTCATAGGCCTCGCCCGCCTCCCGCGCCGCCAGCGAGCCCCTGTCTGGGTCGGACACCACGGCAACGGTCTCGATCCCCAAGGCAGACGCTGCGCGAATAATGCGGCGCGCAATCTCTCCTCTATTTGCAATCAGCAACTTTTTGATTCTATGATGCGGCGACATTAGCGTACTGAAAAAGCAGGCCCTTATGAGCAATCCTACAGCAGCCCCAAGCCACCACAAGGTGATCATTCTCGGCTCCGGTCCTGCAGGGCTCACTGCAGCGATCTACACCGCCCGTGCCAGCCTCAACCCCGTCCTTATCCACGGCCCGCTTGCTGGCGGCCAGCTGACGACGACCACTGACGTCGAGAACTTTCCCGGGTTCCCCGAGGGCGTGATGGGCCCCGACCTCATGCAGCTCATGGAGAAGCAGGCGGCGCGGTTTGGCACCGACGTCAAGGTTGACACTATCGTCCAGGCAGACCTCTCAAAGCGGCCGTTTACCCTCAAGGGCCAGTCACGCTCCTACACGTGCGATGCGCTTATTATCGCCACTGGCGCCGCCCCGAAGTACATCGGCGCCAAGAATGAGCGGGAGCTGCTTGGGTACGGTGTTTCAACGTGCGCAACGTGCGATGGGGCATTCTTCAGGAATAAAGTTATTGCGGTGGTTGGCGGCGGGGACTCCGCATGCGAAGAGGCCTCGTTCCTCACCCGTTTTGCAAGCAAGCTCTACCTCATCCACCGCCGGGACTCCCTTCGTGCCTCGAAGATTATGCAGCAGCGGGTCCTCTCCAACCCCAAGATTGAGATGGTGTGGAACAAGACCGTGCTTGAGGTGCAGGGCGACAAGCAGATTGGGGTGACGGGCCTCTTGCTGCAGGACACCGCCGACGGCTCAACTTCCCTGCTGCCGTGTGATGCCCTCTTTGTTGCTATTGGGCACACCCCAAACTCTCAGCTCTTCACCGAACAGCTCAAGATGGACGAGAACGGCTACCTGCTTCACTCAGCTGACTCTGCGCAGACGGACGTGCCGGGGGTCTTCGTCTGTGGCGATGTGCAGGACCACGTCTTCCGGCAGGCGATCACTGCCGCCGGCTCCGGCTGCATGGCTGCAATCGGCGCCGAGCGCTGGCTTGAATCCCAGCACATGGGCTAAGCAGCTGATTGGTCTGGTAGTTAGAGATTCCCACACCATCCACAGCCTGTTGTGGATAAGATTTTAAGCGTCTTAAACTAGGCTCTTTTGTAGCCTATAAAAACCAATCTAATCGTGTAGCTTACATAAGTTATCAACATATTTCACCCAGATGTGTGGATAGGGTGTGAAAGGGTGTGGATAACCTGTTAGAGAGTCCCTCCCCATTATGGGCTGGATTCGAGCGCGCCACAGCAAAAGAAAGGGGCCCCGAGTGGGGCCCCTTTCTGTACTATCTCACTCCTTTTCGGAGCGCTCGGCTACTTCGTAAAGCTGAATGCGACTACGAAGGCGAGAATCACAAGCGACTCGATGAGAGCCATACCGATAAGCATCGGGGCAAGGAGCTTTCCGCCGACAGAAGGGTTCCTGCCAAACGACTCAAGCATCGCGCCGACAGCCTTGCCCTGGCCAATTCCACCACCGATAACCGCCATGCCGATAGCAAGGCCAGCGCCGATTGGGCCAAGTGCTGAGCTGCCCGCAGCCCCAGCATCCTCTGCGAATGCGGCGAGTGGAGCCATGGTGGCAACGAGAGCAGTTGCTGCGAGAGTCGTTACCTTCGCGATTTTCTGTAGTGTTTTCATCTTCATCTCCTTGTTGTTGAAAACGTTCTGGTTGAAAACGATCAAGCTACGCTTTCCTTAGTCTTCTAATGGTGCTCTGCGCCCTCTTCATGCTGAGTGGCGAGCATAATGTATATCATTGTGAGCACCGTGGGAACGAAGGCCTGCATAAAACAGACAAAGGTTCCTAGGGCGAAGAAAAGCACCGGCACGGCAAAGGGAACAAGGTCCGTAAATACCCCCAACACGAGGTGGTCTGCGTTTATGTTCCAGTAAAGACGAAGGTTAAGGGTCAGGATGCGCAGCACCGTTCCGAACAGCTCTAAGGGTAGGATGAACCATGCCAGCCACCACACTGGGCCGAGAAAGTGCTTGAAGTAGTGCACTACCCCGTGTTCCTTAATTCCCAAGTAGTTGAAGGCGATGAAGATAAAGAGCGCCACCGGAACCGTAGTCCACACCGTGGTGGTCGCAGCTGGAATTCCTGGCACAAGCCCAAGGATGTTGAGAACGAAGACGTACAGGAACACGGTGCCGGTTATCGGGAGATACTTCCTGTTCTCGCGCCCCAAGATAGAATCCTGAAAGGCAACAAAGGTCTCGGTAAAGAAGTCAAAAATGCCTGATGTTGTTATCTTTTCTTCCGGTATTGCGCCCTCGTGTGCCCCGTGGGCGAGGCGCCGGCGAGAGAGGACTCGTGCGCTCTTTGCCCCCACAAGCAGCAAGCCCATTCCGAACACCACCGAGGTGACGAGCTTCTGCACGTTATGGTCGTGAATCCCTAGCGATGTAAGGTAGGTATAGTGTTGTTCCATAGCGCTTTTGAAGGCGCCCCTGTTTTATAGGATCTGGGCGTAGAAGGCAAACGCACAAGCCCGCCCAGAGCAGGTGCGCCGCCCGCGCACCCTACTGCCGGGTTATGGCTTTTTGCGCCGGTCGCGTCCCGGTGTTTTTTTTGTTTAAGTGACTTGAAATTACCTCGCGCCCTGGTGTAGCTTCCACGCTCCAGCAGAGGATCAAAAAACTCAAAGCTGCGCCTTGTAAATTTCTGCCCCCGTACTATAAACCTGCTTCTCACTCTTTGGGACAGGCGCCGTTGTGCCTACGTCTCTCTGGGGAGCGCGCACAGCGGGGAGTTCTCCACGCAATCGCGATGCGCGTAACGTCTTGCTAGTTGGACTATGAGCGGCAACCTCGCTTCAGGAAACCTCGCTTCTGAGGAATCGTCACCAACGAACGAAGACGCTCTTCCGTCTCCCTCACTTTCGCGCGGCGCGCTCAGCGATCAAACCACAGTTGCGGCCGACGCTGTGCGCACGACGGTTGAGCAGGGCTGGGCTCTCGCCGTTGCTGATGTTTGCGGCAACACAAACCAGCACATCGTGACCGCCTACATCGAGCCCCTCAGCGTTGATGTTGATGCGTCATCAGGCGAGCGCATTGTTGTTAGGGGGCCCTCGCGCCTGGTGTGCAACTACGTCACGAGCAACTTTGCTGCCGCTCTCCGCGACCGGTTAGCTCACTTTCTTGAGAGCCCGGAGCTGTCATTGTCGATTGTGCCCAAGGAGCCGCTGGGCGCCGGGCAGGACGGTTCGGCCCAGGGCCCGCAGCGCAAGCCGGCGGCCCCGTTCATCGTAAAGCGGGTCAAGCCCGCTCCTGTTGATGCCTCAAGCGCTGCAGACGGCCGGCGCGAAGCGCCCCAAGAAGCCGATATCCCTGAGATCTACAACAACATAAACCCTCGCTATACCTTTGCTGACTTTGTGGTTGGAAACAGCAACCAGTTTTGCCACGCAGCCGCGATGCGAGTCGCCGAGAAGCCCGGCCAGAGCTACAACCCGCTCTTCATTTACGGCGGCGTTGGGCTTGGCAAGACGCACCTCCTGCACGCCATCGGAAACGCGGTGCTAGAGAGAAACCCGCAGGCGCGTGTGCTCTACATGTCGTCTGAGACATTCACCAACGAGCTTATCCTCGCGCTGCGGCACGCCAAGATGGAGGAGTTCAAGAAAAAGCTTCGCACCATAGAGGTACTGCTCATCGATGACATTCAGTTCATCAGCGGAAAGGAGCGCACGCAGGAGGAGTTCTTCCATACCTTTAACGCTCTCTACAGCGCAAAGCGGCAGATCGTGATTACCTCTGACAAAATCCCAACAGACATTCCGGGGATTGAGGAGCGGCTGCAGACGCGGTTTTCGTGGGGCCTCACAGCGGACCTCCAAGCTCCCGATTTTGAGACCCGCGTTGCGATCTTGAAGCAGAAGGCGCTCAATGACGACTTTAACCTTCCGGAGGAGGTGGCTCACCTTATCTCCGAGCGAATTTCGTCAAATGTTCGCGAGCTCGAGGGTGCCCTCACCCGCCTGCACGCGGTGAGCACAATTCAGCACGTGCCGATCTCTATGGACATGGCGCGAGCGGCGCTCAAGCCGCTCCTCCAGCCGAAGGTCGTCAACGTGACGGTAGACGACATCAAAAAAGCCGTCGCTCACCACTTCAGCATCAAGGTCAGCGACATTATCTCGAAGCGGCGCACCAAGAACCTTTCATTTCCTAGGCACATCGCCATGTACCTATGCCGAAAACACACCACCGCCTCTTATCCAGAGATAGGTGAGCACTTCGGCGGACGCGACCACTCAAGCGTTATCCACGCAGCAACGGTCGTTTCGACTAAGTTATCCACAGATGCTCAGACGAAGGTTTTTGTTGAAGAGATAGAAAAACGGCTCTTTGGTTAAAAGATAGCAAAATCAACATGTTGGTAGGTTTTTCAACAACTTTTACCAGGCTGTTGATGAGCGTAATTTGCCGCCGTTATCAACAATCTTTTCAACAGGGACTCCAGCCATCTGCCCCGGTCGACAACCGTGGGATGTGGGTGCTTAAGG
Organism: bacterium; assembly: GCA_017853605.1. Classification (GTDB taxonomy): domain Bacteria; phylum Bdellovibrionota_C; class UBA2361; order UBA2361; family OMII01; genus OMII01. Next base: position 11,096 of record JAFMJG010000048.1, on the reverse strand, counting down.
CGGGGCTTCACCTGAAAAGCTGTGGATAAGTTGGCAGCGTCCAGTTGAAATCTCGGTCTCCCTGTGGGGATTTTTTGGGGATGTGGAGATTTGGGGAAGTTATGCAGGTTTTTCGCACCGGTTTTGAACAGGAAATGCTAAACGTAAGGGGTGGTTTAGGGGGGTTTTCCACAGAAATGAGCCCGCCCTACGTACTATTCACTACATATATCTAATTTAATTAATACCAGGGGACCGACATGGAGATAACGATACCGAAGAGCGAACTCTCAAAGCTTCTCCACATCACGCTAGCAATCGCTGAGAAGAAGTCTTCGATGCCGATCCTCGGTAACCTTCTGCTTTCGGCCGAGGGGAGGTCTTTTAAGGTAACAGCGAGCGATCTTGAAGTAACGGCCATCGCCTCAGCGGGCGCCACCGTCAAGAAGCCGGGCTCAATTACGGTTGGCGCCAAAGTGTTTGGTGACCTGATCCGCGAGCTTCCTGAGGGCGATGTCACTGTGCGGGCAGCCGATCGAGACCGGGTTGAAGTGACAGCTGGGCCCTCCAAGATGAAGATCGTAGGTGTTGGCGCAGAGGAGTACCCAGTGCCGCCAGGGCTCTCTATCGCCACAAAGTGCAAGCTGCCAGCCCCGACGCTCATTGAGATGATCAACAAGACGCTGTACGCGGTCTCTCTTGATGAGGGGCGCTATAACATGAACGGCGTCTGCCTTGAGATGATTAAGGATGGCAAGGCTACCGCGCTGCGGATGGTCTCAACTGACGGGCACCGGCTGGCGCTCATAACCCGGCCGCTCGATGGGGTTGAGTTCACGGGACTGGCGCGCAAGGGCGACAAGAAGGGCGGTGAGGCGGTTGATCACGTCATCGTTCCGCGCAAGGGCCTTGCTGAGGTGCGCAAGGCGCTCGAAACGGCCGGTGATGTTCCGGTTGGTGTTGATGTGCGCGAAGGATTTCTCGTCGTTGAGGGCCCGGCGTGGAAGCTCGTTGTGCGCCTTCTGGACAGCGAGTTTCCCAACTACGAGCAGGTGCTGCCCAAGAGCGCAGGAACCCGCATCACGGTTCTTAGCTCACAGCTAGCGCAAGCGCTCAAGCGGGTGTCCCTCGTTGTGTCTGACAAGAACAAGGGGGTGCGCTTCGACTTCTTCAGCAACCTTGTGAAGATATCGAGCTCATCTCCTGAGGTTGGAGAGGCGCTTGAGGAGCTGGAGGTTCAGCACAAGGGCAAGGATTTCTCAGTCGGGTTTAACGCGCGTTACATCATCGACGTGCTCTCGGCGGTCAGCGAGAACCAGCCTTTTGTCATGGAGCTCAACGGCGAGACGGGACCCGGAAAGTTCTACACTGAGTCAGACGAGTCGTGCATCGGCATCGTAATGCCACTGCGCCTGGACTGACCAAAAGCAACACACGGGGAACGGTTGTTCGTATCACGAATTAAGGTTTACAAGTTTAGGAACCTTGCCGACCAGGAGGTCGCTGTTTCGCCGGGCCCGGTTTTTATCACCGGCTTAAACGGCAACGGCAAGACGAACCTGCTCGAGGCGGTATACCTCCTTACTGGATCGCGCTCCTTTCGGACAAACTCGTCAGCAGAGCTCGCGCGCTTTGGAGACCGAGAGTGCTCGATCTTCGGCGCCGTTACGCACAAGAGCGGAACAGAGGAGCTGGGGCTCATTTTCACCCCAGGGGAGCGAACGGCGCAGCTAAACGGGAAACCGCTGCCATCAATAGCTGAGCTGCTCGGGCGTCTTCGGGCTGTGGCGTTCTCCCCCTCAGACCTGCAGCTGGTGAAGGGCGCCCCAGCCGCTAGGAGGAAGTTCCTCGACCGCCACATGGTTGATTTGCAGCCTGCCTACCTCTCAACGCTCGTTGCGTACCAGCGGGCTTTAGCAAGTAAGAGCGCGCTGTTAAAGCAGCAAGGAACAACTTATCAACAGCTTTTACCATGGAATGAGGTGCTTGCGGATTACGGTGGAAAAATTGTTGATAACAGGGCTAAATTTATAAGATCGCTAGGAGATGTTGCTGCCTCTTTTCACCTCGAGTACGCGCCAACAGACGGACCGCTCGAACTATCTATCGATAGTGACCTGGTTAGTGAGGGCGCTAATAGCTCACAGACGATACTTGAGCAGCTTGAGCGCGCATCCTCGCGCGAGATAGCCCTTAGGAGCCCCCTGGTTGGTCCACACAGGGACGATCTCAAAATCGCTATAGGCGGGGTCGACTGCCGGGCATTCGCGTCCCAGGGACAGACACGGAGCGTGGTCCTCTCGATGAAGCTAGGGGTGATAGAGCTTATTGAGGGCCTGACTGGGGAGGCTCCAGTGGTGTTGCTTGACGACGTAGACTCGGAGCTTGATGCCGGCCGGTCTGAACGGCTCTTCAATGCTCTCCTTGCAAAGCCGCGGCAGATCATCGTCACCGGGACCGCGGCGCCTTCGGGAAAGTTTGCGCTTGCCCCGAATCTGCAGGTGTTGCGGGTTGATCGGGGAGCTGTTTCAGAATCCAAGAACGCGGCGTGAGCGCGGCCGCAAAAAAGCCCCACAACAGCAAAACAGGGTGCCCGAGAAAATCGAGTTCTTTCGAATGTTTTAAGCCGTTTTGCCCAGCCCTCTGGCTGCGGTCATGACGGGACAAGAAAAGACCAGTTAAATCAACACATTAAAAACGCCAATCTGTGTAGGTTTGGGCTTTGCCAAGCGCCTCTAAGTATCCTAAACTTTTGCAGTTATCCTGTTTTGGGGAGAGTCAATGAGCACTGCGCCTACCGAAGCCACCACCGGCCTGGTCTACGATGCCGGGCAAATTAAGGTTCTAGAGGGTCTTGAGGCCGTCAGAAAGCGCCCTGCGATGTATATCGGCGATACCTTTTTTCGTGGCTACCACCACCTGATTTGGGAGGTGCTCGACAACGCGGTTGATGAGGCGCTTGCCGGGTACTGTACCGCCATCAAGGTGATCCTGCACACCAACGGCTCCGTTTCGGTCGAGGACAACGGCCGCGGAATTCCGACGTCGATCCATCCGACCGAGGGCGTAAGCGGCGTGCAGGTGGTCATGACCAAGCTTCATGCAGGCGGAAAGTTTGAGAAGGAAGCCTACAAGGTTTCAGGCGGACTGCACGGCGTGGGCGTGTCGGTTGTAAATGCGCTATCAGAGTGGCTGCGGGCCGAGATTAAGCAGGGCGGCAAGCTCCACATGATGGAGTTCCGCCGCGGAGATCCGGTTGAGCCGCTCAAGGTCATCGGCGAGGCAGAGGGCAACGGCACAAAGGTCACCTTCTACCCAGACCACACAATCTTCACGGAGCAGAAGGGCTTTACCTATGACACTGTGGCGCACCGCGTCCGGGAGCTCGCGTTCCTCAATGCAGGCCTTCGCATTACCGTCATCGACGAGCGCTCAGACAAGGAGCAGGAGTTCTTTTACGAGGGGGGCATCAAGAGCTTTGTCTCGTTCATCAACAAGACAAAAAGCCCGATCTTCCCTGAGCCGATCCACATCGTGTCTGAGCGCGACGGCATCGGCGTTGAGCTCGCCATGCAGTACAACTCGGAGTACACCGAGAGCATCCACACCTACGCGAACAACATCAACACCCCGGAGGGCGGGACGCACCTTATCGGATTTAAGGCGGCCCTAACCCGCACCCTCAATAACTACGCCAAGGAAAATAACCTCCTTAAGGACTTCGCCGAGGGAATCCAGGGCGACGACACCCGCGAGGGCCTAGTCGCTGTCATTAGCGTCAAGATCCCCGAGCCGCAGTTCGAGGGGCAAACGAAGTCAAAGCTCGGAAACAGCGAGGTCAAGGGATTTGTCGAGCAGATCAGCGGCGAAAAGCTCTCAAAGTTTCTCGAAGAGAACCCGGCGATCGCCAAGGCGATCGTCAACAAGTCGCTTGAGGCGGCGCGCGCACGCGAGGCGGCCCGCAAGGCGCGCGAGCTGGTGCGCCGCAAGGGGGCGCTCGACAGCGCCGCGCTGCCGGGAAAGCTGGCTGACTGCCAGAACGAGAACCCAGAGGAGGCCGAGATATTCCTCGTCGAGGGAGAGTCCGCCGGCGGCTCCGCAAAGCAGGGCCGCGACAAGAAGAACCAGGCGATCCTGCCGCTCAAGGGAAAGATCCTGAACGTTGAAAAGGCGCGCTTCGACAAGATGCTCTCGTTTGAGGAGATTCGGGTGCTCATCACGGCGCTCGGAACCGGCATCGGGCCCGGAGACTTCGACGTCGGCAAGCTCCGCTACCACAAGATCGTCATCATGACCGACGCAGATGTCGACGGCAGCCACATACGCACGCTGCTGCTCACATTCTTCTACAGGCAGATGCCGGAGGTTATCTCTCGTGGACACCTCTTCATTGCACAGCCGCCGCTCTACAAGCTCAAGAAGGGCAAGATGGAGCGCTACGTGAAGAACGAGAAGGAGTTCACGGAGATCATCATCGGTGCCGGCGTGGAGGGCGTCCAGATCGAGGCGAAGGGCGGCCGGTCTACGGCAGCGGACTCCATTAAGCCGCTGCTCGTCAGGCTGATAGACATCCAGCCGGCGCTCGAGGAGATTCAGATGGAGCGAGTCGATAAGCGGGTCATCATCGCCCTTGCTGAGTCTGGGATCGCGTTTAACGAGAGCCAGTGGAAGCGGGCAGACGTAACGGCGCTCGTGCCGCAGGTGCTTTCTGCAATCAAGGTGCGGGTAGCGGTAGAGCCTAAGATCGAGGTCGTTGATGACCACGAGGATGAGGCGGCTTTCAGGATCACCACCCGCTTCAGGGGCGTGATGTACCACACCACAGTTTCTCGGCGCCTCTGGATCTCTGACAAGATCGCGGAAATCAGGAGCGTCTACAACGACGCGCTGCGCCAGATCGGCGAGGGCCCCTTCACCATCAACGCCTCTGGCGAGAGCCGCGAGCGCGAAACGATCGAGGCCGTTGAGGAGGTTGCAAACTGGATCGATCAGCGCGGCCGCAAGGGGCTCGCCATCACCCGCTACAAGGGCCTCGGCGAGATGAACCCGGAGCAGCTCTGGGAGACCACAATGGACCCCTCAAACCGGATGCTCCTGCAGGTTACGGTGGATGATGCCATCGACGCAGACCAGATCTTCACCGTGCTGATGGGCGATGAGGTTGAGCCCCGCAGGAAGTTTATTGAGGACAACGCGCTGAAGATCAGAAACCTCGATATTTAAGTGGGTTAGTTGCTGAGCGCGGCTGGCTGGAGGGCGCAGTTGACCACCCGCCCCATCTTCGCTACCTTCCTGCTTCCAACACGTTAAGGAGTTTGTGTATGGCTTCCCCAACAAAGATAACCTGGAACCGCCGAAATGCCCGCGATGCGAAGAAGATAAAGCGTCGCAACAAGAAGAACCGCAAGGCAGTGTCGAAGAGCTCAAAGTAAGCTGGAAGGCCGGCCGAGGCTGCCGCAAGGCGGCTACAAAAGCCCGCGGGGAAAGGCTCTCCGCGGGCTTTGTTTTTTTAAGACTTGGGGGCAAACGCGCCCAGTTGCAAGGCCTTCAGCGGATCGCCTTGTCGGCGTAGTCAGTCATGATGGTGTCGATGCCGCGGGAGCGGAAATAGCTCCACCTGCTGGGCGTGTCGAGGCATGTGGCCGAAAGGTTTGCGAGCACCTTAACCCGAGCGTCGTGAGCAACGGTGATGGCTTCCGGAGAGGCCCAACGCTCTAGCTCAACGAACTCAATTGGATATGTGACGGCTTCCCTCAACTGCTCCATGGAGGTGACTCGCACGAGGAGGCGGGCATCCGGGGCAGCAGAGAGGATCCTCGGCACGCGCTCAAGCGAGCGTATCTGGAGCACCGCTTGGTGCAGCTGCTTGCGCGAGCGCAGCAGATCAAGGGCCGGGAACACGTTCTCGTCAGATTCCCCCTTAAAGTCGAGCTGCAGGGATACACCCGGATAGGGGCGGATCCCATCGAGCGCCTGCGAAAGTGAGGGGATGCGCTCAGAGTCGTCAAGAAGGACCGAGGCCCGCTCGCTTGCCGACAGATCCTGCACCTTTCTGCCCCGCAGGGAGCCTGGCTCGCTGTAGTTTGAGCGCTGCAGGCTTCCATCATGGAACAGGAAGAGCTCCCCGTCAGGCGCAAGGCGCACATCGACTTCGAGGAAGGTGACACCCGCGCTGATGGATTGCTGAAACGCCCCCAGAGAGTTGTCCGGCTTGCCGTCATGAATGCTGCCTCGATGCGCAACGGCGAGGCGGGCCAAGGCCTGTTGCGGTGGAAGCGGCGGAATGTCCGCCATTAAGACGTTGAGGCAGCAGGCGCTGAGGAGCGTTGCGAGGCACGCCAAAGCGGCGCGGGGCAGATAAGGCATGCTGTATCGTACCAGCAGCGAAGCTCTCTCGATACCCTTGTCACGCGGCAGCAGCGACATGCATACTTGCTGAGGCTGTCGGGTGTGCTGCGGTGGCCAGAAGGGGGCATGGCACCACGTCTCGCAACAATGAAGCTCCTGGTAGCTTTCGCCGTTTTGCTCGCAGTCATCGCGGGGGTGGCCCTGCGGGCCATCTCCATGACGGGTGAGCTGTGGCTCGACGAGATCTGGTCGCTCCTGCTGCTCGATGGGGTATCCTCGCCTGTTGAGATACTCACGAAGGTGAGGCACGACAACAACCACCCACTTAACTCAGCCTGGCTCTGGCTCCTTGGGCCTGACCGCTCTCCGGAGCTCTACCGCATTCCTTCAGTGCTTTTTGGGGCCTTGACGCTCATCGTGCTGCCGCTGACGGCAAGGCGCGAGGGCATGGGCCTCTCGGGCGCAGCGTGGTGCGTGCTGGTGGCGCTGTCGTATCCGTGCATCCTGCTCGGATCAGAGGCGCGCGGCTACTCGATCACGATTTTTGCGTGCGTAGCGTCGTTTTCGGCCGTGCTGCGTCTTGCACGGGGGCCGGCATCCGCGTGCTGGGCGGCGATATTCCTCGTGTCATCAGCGGCAGGAATCCTCTCGCACGCTGCCTACCTCCTCTTTCTTGTGCCGGCCACAGTGTGGCTAGCGGTGGTTCAGATGCGCAGGGAGCGGGCGGAAGCGGCCAATGGCGCAGCGTGGCTCACGGTTGTAGCACCGCTGGCGGGGGCAGCCGCAGTATGGGCGCTCTTCTATAGGTCGCTTGAGATCGGGGGCGGCCCGCGTGCTCCGTACCTTCAGGTTCTTGTGTCCACCATAAGCGTCTCCTTCGGTGGCGAGGAGATGTCGGAGCTTGACCTAGAGGGATCTGCAGCTGCGCTGCTTGTGGCGGCAGCGATCGTATTTGTCCTGCTTGGCGAGGCGGCTGCCTGGCTGAGGGAGAGGGACCCTGTTGCGGTGCTGGTTGTTGGGCTCGTTGCCTTTCCAGTGCTGGCGGTTGTTGTGCTCCAGCCCCCATTCGTCATGACCCGGTACGGAATAACGGCCATAGTCTTCATGTACCTTCTGGCGGCGAGATTCATCGCCCGGCTTGCCCGCCAGGGGTCGCTTGGCGGGCTGCTGGGAGCCGGGCTGCTGGCGCTCTACGCAGTGGGGAATCTTAGGCACGTTGAGGAGCTGCGCTCCTTCGGGCGCTCCCATGTGCTTGCTGCCTTTGAGGCGATTGCGTCTGGTGGCGCTACGGTGACCGTGGGGGGCGATTTCGACAACCAGAACGAGCTAAGGCTCCGCTTTCTTCGGCTGCGCCGGGCGGCAGTCAGCCCGATCACCTACGTGCGCGAGTATGCCTCGGCCGTGCCGGCCCCACAGGTGGTGCTGCGCGAGCGATTGGAGCGAGGGGGGGCGATGCCGCCAGAGTTTTCGACGCCAAGCGGCGTGACTTTTCGGGTTGTGCGGGAGTACCCAGCGCCGCTTTTAAGCGGATCGATGCTCGCTGTGTACTCGCAGGCGCCGGGCAGCGGGCGCTAGGGCCGCCTCGCCCCTGCTGAGTGGCGTGGCAGCGCCGAAGCTGCCCCGTTTTGGGACTACATTGGCTTGGGCCGCGAAAGCCCGTAGATAAAGAGGCTGTGCTTTGGGCTGGGCGATGGAATGGTAGCCCGCAGCGAGTACGTAATCCCGCACGACGGAAGCTTGTCTGGGGTGAGCCGCGAGACGAGCAGGGTCTCCTCTAGCGGTCCCGCCTTCCTCTCCGCTTCTGGGCTGCAAAAGACCTGTGGCACAAACACCACGATCTTTCGGTATAGCTCCGGGCCGAACGGCGCGAGGGTAGCCTCTGGCCGATTGAAGGTCAGCGAGAGGAAGATTATCTTTTTCTCCTTAACGGCGTGCTCGTGGAGCCAAGTTCCAAGCTCCTTTGCCCCAAACTGCACCCCCCAGAATCCCCAGTCATCGACGAGAGCAGGGGCAAATGATGTTGCCCACACCGTTTGCGTGGCGATGATAGCGGCGAGGACGCTCGCTGCAGCCGTGCGGAAGGCGATGGCTGCAGCGGTGCCCCACGATGCGGATGCGTTAGCGAGCGCCGAGAGGCCAATGCAGGCTAGCAGCTGGTACGAGAGCCACACCGGAAAGCACCTCAGCGGATTAACCTCGATGATGGCGGCAGGGAGGAGAGAGGCAGTCGCGATGACAAGCAGGTGCGGAAGGTCCAGGAAGCTTCGCCTTCGGCACACGCACCACAACCCCACAAGCACGAGTGGCGCCAACAAGAGCGGCATGAATGCAAGCCCAGCGATTTGGTGGCGCTCAGCCCCCCCGAAGGCAAGCTGGTATGAGTGGCCAAACCAGTACTCAGGACGGAGGATGATTAGGGCGTTTCCGAGGGTGCGCTTGACGAGATCCATCTGGCCAGAGCTGACCCCCCGGCCCAGCTGGCTGGCGCGCAGAAAGACCCGGTCTGGATAGCGGATAGAGAACGCGGCAAACGGAAGGAAGAGGAGCGCAGCTGCCATGGTCGCCCAGCGCGCCTCGTGCAAGCGAGAGGCGAGCGCCCTTCGGTCGAGAGCAGCAAAGCCAAGAATCGTGAAGAGCACCCAGCCCCGCGCAGCCGTGTACAGGTAGAGGAGCAGTACGGCAGAGATGGCCGCTATGCTTAAGAGGCTCGCCCCCCGGCCCTTCTCGGCCTGCCGCCAGCCGAGCCACGAGCATACCAGGATGCCGTAGAGCAGCACAGCAAGGGGAGCCTGAAAGCCGGTTCGGGCGTGAAGGAACAGCAGCGAAGAGGAGAAGAGCACGAGCGGCGCCAGCCACCAGGCTGAAAAGCCCCGAATTTGACGAAGGATGAGGGACAGAAAGAGCGCAAGCACGAGGGTAAGGCAGATATTCCTTAGCCGAATGCTGAGCTCTGTTGGGCCCAGCAGCCAGGTGAAGGGGAGCTGTAGGTAGACAGAGAGCCCGAGCTCGTAGGCGCCAAAGGCCTGCAGAAATAGGGGCCACGAAGCGTTGTTGAGATCCTTGCCGGTCTGCAGCAGGCTGTTCGCCTCTAGGGTATGGAGCGACTCATCGCAAAAGAGCCAGCTTGGGTAGCTGTCGAGCCTAAAGAGCAGGCACGCCGCAACGAACGCTATCGCGAGCGCTAGGGCGAAAGATTCCCATCGGGCGTTTGGGCGGTTAAGCATCGTGTCAGCCAGCAGAGGCTAGCAGCGAGGCTACAGGGGCGACAAGCGCCCCCCTTAGAGGCTCGACCTGGTCCACGCTGTTGAGAGCGAGTCGGCGTACTCATTCCAGAGCCACCCGTTGTGAGCTTTTATCCACTTAAGCGAGACCTTAGGCCTGGCCCGGCTCAGCGCAAGCAGCTCTTTGACGAGCTCCAGGTTCGCAATTGGGCCGCTGCTGCGCTTCCAGCCCCGACGCTCCCACATCGGCGCCCACTCGTTTATCGTCTTTACGCAGAGCTCGCTGTCAGAGAAGACCTCAATCTCGGCGTCAGCCGGTAGGGATGTGAGCGCGCGTATCAGCGCCGTGAGCTCCATGCGGTTGTTGGTTGTCTGCGGCTCATGGCCATGGTCGTGGCGCACCACCCGGCCCTCCACAACGTGCACAAAACCCCACCCACCCGGGCCAGGGTTTGGCTGGCAGCCCCCGTCGGTAAACACGCCAGTCTGCGGGCCCGCAGAATATTCGTTGAGCACCTCTTGCAGGGTCATGGATGGCACTTAGGCGACCTTCTGGCGCAGCCGAGCCATGAGGCCCTCGAACTTCTCCTTGCGGATGATGCCCGAGAACTCGTTGCGATAGTTGCCAATCAGGCCGATATTCTCGATCACAACATCGTACACCTGCCAGCGGCCATCTTCGAACGACATCTTGTACTCGATGGGAAAGTTGTCGCCCTTGCTGTTGACGACAGTCTTGACCGTTGCTTTCGGCATGTTGACTGACTCTGACTCGATCTTGACCATTCCAGGCTTCACCGTCTCGATCTTTGAGAGGTAGGTGCGGGCCAACAGCTCCGAAAACACGGAGGTGAATTCAGACTGCTCCTGGGGGGTTAGCTCGTTCCAGTTTGCCCCGAGGGACCGGCGGGACATCTCAGTGAAGTTAAACTTGGGGTTGATGAGCTCCCTCAGCTTAGACCGGCGAACGGCCTTCTGGGCGTCATCAGGGTAGGTGCCAGCAACCTTAATAATCTGCTCAATGGTGCTCTGCATCTCCACCTTCGGCGAGGGCAGGGTCTCTGCTTTGGCGGCTGAAAAAGGCGAAAAGACCAGCCCCCCAGCGATGAGCGCTAACGCGACGATTCGATACATACAATCCTCCTCAGAGAGCGTAACTCTCAACTGCTACTTCTTGGCTTCGGGGGAGCCCCCCTCTTCGTCCTTGTCGCCGGTCAGGCTGTGGACAACCTTTCCAATGACGTCCTCGATATCAACAACCGACTCTGTCTCGACCATCGTGCCGCCCGGCTCGATATACTTGTCGGAGGCGCCTCGCGAGATCTTCACGTAGCGGTCGCCGATAATTCCCTTGGTCCTGATCGAAGCGATGTCGTCATCTTTTATCTGAGTGGCCTTGTCGAGCTTAAGCGTGATGCGCGCGACAGGATCCTTGAGCGCGATGTTTGATACCGTCCCGATTGGGACGCCAGCGATCTCAACTGAGGCGCCGTACTTGAGCCCGGAGATGTTGTCAAACTCGGCGAAGATCTCGTACTTGTTGCTCGT
>JAFMJG010000171.1 GCA_017853605.1 bacterium | reverse complement strand
TATTGGTCGGCGTGTTAGTAGGCGTGTCTGTTGGGGTGTCTGTTGGGGTGTAGGTTGGGGTATCCGTCGGAACGGTAAAACCGCAGTCAATGATCTCCTGGGCATTGCAGTCAGGCATGTTGAGGGCCTGACTACACACCCCATCGTTGTACTCGCATAAATACCCCGGGTCTTCCGGACAGGTGAGACAGTTGGACTGCGCAATTGTGTTTTGGGTGTGGGCCGCGAGAACGATCGCCACGAGCGCTATCGCGCACACGAGTGCACGCGCGATATGTCCCCCGTTCGGCGTAAAGCCGTTTCGGGGCACAGGCATAGATATGGCGTGGCCGGTGGCCCGCTTCCTAGCGCTCATCTTAAGTCCGTAGGTCGGCTGCCACCCGCGTGAAATTGAAACATTTCTCAAAAAAATTGCGGCACTAACTAAAGTGCGTCGGGACCCCCCGGTTGTGTCGATTTCCCTAAAGCCCACGGGGAAAAGAGCCGTTACTCCCCTTGGGATGCAGGTAGCCCTAAAGAGGGGGCAAAAAGTGCCCACCCCAGGCGCACGACCTAGGAATCCGAGGGTCGGGGTGCAGGAATCGCACCAAACTACCCCTAGTCAAAAAGCTGTTTGAAAACACAATCCCTAGTGTCTGGGTACTTAAGTGCGATCGGTCGTTGTGCCGGGAATTTGACACCGAGAAGTGCGTACTCGACTGCAGGGCGAGCTGGGTCAGAAGGGGAATGTACGTTTGCCCCTAGTATCTGTATGGTCAGGAGCGACAGCTAGCTTCGCGCCCTCATCTAAATCTGGCAGTGAGCGGCTGTTTCCTCTGATAGTGTGTAACCGGTTCTTGCGCCCCGGCGCAGCGTCTGCGTGCGTTGCGGCTAGCTCACCCGCTTAAAGGATCCCTTAGTATGTGTGGAATCGTTGGATACGTTGGAAACCGTGATGCCCTGCCGATACTGCTCGGCGGCCTAGAAACGCTGGAATACCGAGGGTACGACTCTTCAGGGATCGCGGTGTGCGTTAACGGCGGCATCGAGATCGTGCGCGCCACGGGTAAGCTAGTAGAGCTCAAAAAGGCGCTGAACGGCCGGCGCGGGATGTCAGAATCCCGTGTCGGGATCGGCCACACCCGCTGGGCAACTCACGGCCGCCCCACGGAAACAAATGCCCATCCGCATTCGGCTGGCAGGGTGAGCCTGATCCACAACGGCATCATCGAGAACTACCTCGAGCTGCGCGCCATGCTCGAGAGCGAGGGGTGTGTGTTTAAGTCTGAAACGGACACTGAGGTAGCTGCGCACCTCCTGAACCGCTTCTTAGAGCAGGGCTTTAAGCCCCTTGAGGCGATGCGGCTCATGTGCGGTGAGGTACGGGGGAGCTACGCATTCCTGGCGATCGATGCGCAGAACCCAGACCGCATCCTGGTTGCCAAAAATGCGACACCCATCATCCTGGGCAGGGGGGATGGCGAGAGCTTCATTGCGAGCGACATTCCAGCCCTACTTCCCCATACGCGTCGCATACTTATCCTTGAGGACGGGGACTTAGCCGAGGTTTCGGCTGACACTATATATATAGAGAACCGGGGCAGCCTCGTTACCCGCAAGGAGCAGGTCGTCACCTGGGACCCCATCACCGCCCAGAAGGGAGGCTTTAAGCACTTCATGCTTAAGGAGATCTACGACCAGTCACGGGTGTTGGGGGATACCCTGCGGGCGCGCTTCAACGAGCAGCAGGGTTCGGTGCAGCTCCCAGAGCTTGAGGATCTCGCCGCTCGGGCGAAGGAGATTCGGCGCGTGGTGCTGGTTGCATGTGGCACCGCGTGGCACGCCTGCCTGGAGGGGAAGTTCTTCATCGAAAGCTTTGCGCGCATCCCCTGCGATGTGGATTACGCCTCAGAGTTTCGTTACCGAACGCCCCTCGTTGACAACAACACCCTCTTTATTGCGGTGTCGCAGTCGGGCGAGACCCTCGACACGCTGGGGGCGCTTGAGGGCGTCAGCGGGAAGGCGATGACCCTCGCCGTGTGCAACGTGGTGGGAGCCTCTATCTGCCGCAAGGCGGACATGGTGCTCTACACCCACGCCGGCCCTGAGATCAGCGTCGCCTCAACAAAGGCGTTTACCACGCAGCTCGTTGCCCTTGAGCTCTTGGCGCTTTTTCTTGCAGAGAAGCGTGGCACGATGTCGGCGGATGAGCGCCGCAAGGTGCTGCAGGCGCTGGTGCACCTGCCGAGCGCGGTGGCGCAGGCGTTGCGCGTTGATCCAGCGGTAGCGGCGGCAGCAAAGCAGCTCGCAAGCGCCAGGGACTTCCTCTTTCTTGGGCGCAGCACCTGTTACCCGATAGCGCTTGAGGGGGCGCTCAAGCTCAAAGAGATCTCCTACATCCACGCTGAAGGGTACCCAGCAGGAGAGATGAAGCACGGGCCGATCGCCCTGATCGACGAGCGCATGCCGGTGGTGATGATCCTGCAGCGCGAGAAGCAGGTGTTCGACAAGAGCCTCTCGAACCTGAAAGAGGTTGAGGCTCGTGGCGCGCGGGTGGTGGTTGTCACCGATGCGCCGCCGGAGCAGTCGTTGGGGGTTCAGCCCGAGGCGATCATCCACGTGCCGTACGTGTCGCCGGAGCTCAGTCCGCTGCTGCTCAACATCCCACTGCAGCTCCTGGCGTACCACGTTGCGGTGTTTAACGGCACCGATGTAGACCTGCCCCGCAATCTGGCGAAGTCGGTCACGGTAGAGTAGCCACGTTCTTGGCGCTTCCTTCTTCGCAAGTTTTGTAGCCCCGAGCCGTAGTGGGGGACGGGGGAACCTTAGGCCTTTCGGGCACTTCGGGCGACTTGCTTTAACAAGCTTAAAATAGCAAAGAAAATTAGTGCATTAGCTCATTTTGTCGGTTGACTGGGTCACCCAGCAGGCTGTACCTTGGTGGTATCAAGTGGGTAAAAGTGGGATTCCCTCCCAAGTTCACTTGAGCGGTTTTGGTCCGGTAGTTGTTGTTGTTGTTACGTTTCTCTCCTAAGTGGGCGGCGGGTAGCAGATGGATGATAGCTCTCTCGATGAGAAATCGGAGGCGCGGGAACGCAGCATTCCCGTAGGTCGCCCGTCTAAGCGCCCGCCGCACACCTCCTTTCGCGGCAACTGCGTCCACGCCCTCGATGACAAGGGGCGCGTAAGCCTTCCGAGCGAGTTTCGGCGGGTGCTCGGCGACAAGGAGCAGCGGGGTGTGGTGCTGACGAACTATGTGTCTGAGGGCTCGCGCTGCGTTGAGGGGTTTGCCCTCGACTCGTGGGAGGACTTTGAGGCCCGCCTGAGAGAGAAGAGCCGCTTCAGCAGCAAGCTTCAGCGGCTTGAGAACTTCTACCTGAGCCGGGCCAGCGAGTGCGGTATCGATTCTAACGGAAGAATTCTGGTCCCAGCGTACCTCCGGGCGTATGCGGGGCTCGATAAAGAGGTGGTTTTTACGGCTTCGATCCACGGATTTCGTGTCTGGGACAAGCGCGTGTGGGACACCATCTTTGCGGCGTCGGAGCAGGCGCTGCTTGAGAACCCGGATCTGTTTGCGGACGTGGATATATGAAAGGGGCAGCCGGGGGCGCGGTTCACGTTCCCGTGATGCTCGAAGAGGTGCTTGAGGCGCTTGGAGCGAGGGACGGAGGGATGTTTCTAGACTGCACATTTGGGGGAGGGGGGCATACGCGTGGCATCCTTGATGCCAACCCGAACTCGTTTGTGGTAGCGCTCGACCGCGACCAGAGAGCGCTTGAAAGGGGCGCCCAGTGGGAGCAGCGCTACGGGGGGCGGCTGCGGCTCGTTCACTCGCCGTTTTCGGGGCTCGTTGCCGCCTCAGAGGGCCTTAAATTCGATGGCATTCTCGCAGACTTAGGCATGTCTACCGATCAGCTTGTCGAGGGGCGCGGCTTCTCATTTGCCGATCAGGGGCCGCTCGACATGCGCATGGATGAGTCGCAGGGGGAAACGGCTGCAGAGTTCGTCAATACGGCTGCCGAGCGCGACATATTTTTAGCGCTCGCGGAGGGGGGTGTGGGAAAGAACGCGCGCGCCATCGCCCGAACGTTGGTCTTTCACCGCCCATTCGGCTCGGCCCAAGAGTTGGCGGATGCCGTGAAGGGTTCCCAGCTCGGCAAGCGCACCGCGTCGAAGGTGCATCCAGCAACGGTGGTGTTTCAGGCCCTGCGGATGAGGGTCAACAACGAGCTGCAGGAGATCGAGGGGCTGATGGAGGGCGCGACGAAGGTCTCTAAGAGGGGCACAAAGCTTGCGGTCATTACGTTTCACTCAATCGAGGACCAGGCGGTCGCCAACCGCATGCGGAGGTGGGAGTCGGCGGGGAGCTATCCCGCAAATTGGCGCGGAAATCGGGCTGAAAAGCGGATCGGAAGGGTCGTTGCTCGCAAGGCGATCACTGCCACGGACGAGGAGGTTTCTCGCAATCCGGCATCACGCAGCGCGCGGCTGCGAGTGTTTCAGTTCGACGACGAACTTTTGAAGTAAAAAAAATGAATGAGCGTTCACTTTTGGTAGGGACAGAATCGTTAATTGTTTGTAAATTTCGCTGAGAGGATTTGGTTATATGGCAGTGTGTTTGCAGTATCAGTCGGTTTACGTAAGGCGTGAGGCCAAGGCTGTATCGGCGAGGACCCAGTTCCTGGCCGGAATGGCGATTCTGGCGGTCTTCGGGGCGCGAGTTTGGGCGAAGCTTGAGGTCACTGACCTCGGCTATCAGTTGGCCCAGGCCCGGCAGCAAACGGTCGAGCTCGATATGGAGCGGCGAGAGCTAGAGTTACAGCGCTCTGTGCTT
>JAFMJG010000047.1 GCA_017853605.1 bacterium | reverse complement strand
GAGCGCTCACCCCGATCGTTGAGGGCTCCGCCTGCCTGGTCGCGTCATCCAAACGATAACTCTCGTGGAGCCTCCGGTATTCCTCGGCCAACCGCCCCGACATGGGAAGCTCCGGATGCGTCCTGTGCACGGACTGAATGTCGTTTAGACGCGCGAGCAGATCCTCGGCGAAGTGCCTGGCGGCATCCGACGAAAGCTTCTCCTTTCCCGCCATGAGGGGAGCTATCTCCTCCCTCCAGAAGCTCTGCACCGAGAGCCCTCGTAGACTAAACGTTTCCCTGTCGCGATCCCTGCCAAGCTCCATACACAACCCCCTAATGAACACAGGCAAGGGGCACCAGCCCCACAAATCCGCCCCCTTCCCGCCGCCCTGCCAACAGGACCGTTCCGCTCGAGTGCAGGTACCCGCACACAACGCGGGCGTTGCGGATGCCAACGAGATCCTCGAAGCGTCCCGCCGGCAGGGCCTCAGCCTGGCGCCAGCCGGGATCCTGCGACGCCAGGGACTCGTGGCCGACCCGATCTTTTGCGGGTCCGGCAGCGAGGGACGGGCAGCGCGAAAATACCTGCAGCTGCCCATCCTGATCAAGAACGCAGAAGCCGCCTCCAGCCACGCTCTGGATCGAGACACATGGGACGCTTCCGAGCGAAACGAGGGCGCTGCGCCACGGCCGTTCGGGATGGGGCTTAAGCACCCACAGGTCTCCCCTAGAGCATCCTAGGGCGATCTCCCGCCCAGCCAGGACAGACAGCGCGGCGATCTGTGACCTAAAATTGATCGGGCAGCTCGTCCAGATGACCTGCCTGTCAGCCGCCATCCGCGGCCACTCCGGGTGGTAAATTGCGATCGAGGTGGCCCCGGCGATAACGCGCCAGCCAGCTGCCATCACATCGACCTCCCGAACCTCAAAGCATGACTGACGATCCTGAAGCTGCCAGAGGCCCCGGACATCCCTAACGTGTTCCTCAACCTTAAAGTGAGTCGTGACGAGCACTCCGCCGCTCGGCAGCCATTGCACGAGCAGCGGATCACCGCTGGCGCAGGCAACCGAAGAGGCCTTCCACACCGAGCCGCTCTCTCTGGTTAACGTGGCGACCTCGTTCTTGTCCATCGCCACAACCAGCCCGAGAACCGGATCAAAGTCGAAGGCAGGCACCCCCTTCTGCCTTTGGATTAGCACCGCTCCTGCCCAGCCCTGGCCTGCCTCGTGGCTCCAGAGCACGAGCGACCCATTCGCCTCCGCCGTGAGAACAGTTCCGTCAGGGAGAATCCTCGCTTGATGGACGGGGGAGTCTGTGCGCAGCGCCACGGGTGAACCGAGGCCCCGTAGCGGCGCTCCCTGCCGAGGCGCCTCGCTCAGGTGCCGCCAGTTGTGCAGCTCTCGCAGCCTGGCAAGCTCAAGCTGCGCGTGGAGCTTCTCAAGACGCTCCAACACCTCGCCTGAAGGGCATCGTTCCCTCTGGGCAGCAGCGATGTCGGCGGCTGCACGCCGCAGAACTATGCCGCGCAGCCCAGCCCGATCATCGATAAAGTCCCGAATGCTTCTCGGCCTGCTCACCTGCACGCTCATGGCCCCTCCGCTCCTTCGGCGCCGAGGACGAAGAGAGCATGGCTGCGCCCCTTACCGCCCGCAACTACCACGCCTCCGCCAATCCCGACCTCGCCAGCAGAAAAAGCGAACGGCCGAACCTCAGCGGGGCAAAACTCGTCAAGTCGCGCCAATGCGCTCCGATCAAGCACAATCCGGCTCTTCCACCTCTGCGCATGCCGGCTTGTCAGGCGAGTCCAGTGTCGCACATCGCCGTTTCGGTGCACCGACACGAAACCGCCATCGATATGCGCCTGAACCGCCACAACCCGAGAGAGGGAGGGGTCGTGAATAACCTCAGGGAACCAGGCCTCCCCGGCCCCCCGCTCAAAGCGAAACACCCTCAGGCTGCCCAAGATGTCGAACGCAACAACGGACCCATCGATAAGGGCGCGAACCCCAAGTATCTGGGAGAGCTCATCACAATCCGTCCGGAACATGTATCCCACGATATGCTTCTCAAAGGCTCCCGTTCCTTGGAAGCTCCAGAGCTCAATACCGAGAGCCGATCCAGTTACAATCCGTCCGTCGGGCAGGACTTCGATGCACGTCCGCGCGCCGTAGCCGTCACCAAACCACGCTACCGGCGAATTAGGGCCCCCAGACAGCGAGAGCTTTCCAAGCCCACGGTCCGACACGAGCCACAGCGTGTCGCCAGGGGCTTGAACCATGGCCGAGACGTGGCCACAGTCGCTCCACTGACAGCGCTGCTTCCACACCCCATCCTTTACCTCTTCAAGGATGCGCAGTTCGCTGCTGTGCTGCGGGAACACCGTTACCGCCACCACCCGCCCATCCGGCAGGGCGTCTACCGCCCGCACCGAGCACCAGTTGTCGTCGATCAACGTTACAAGTCTCCGCTCAGGGCAGCTCGGATCGAAGATCTGAAGTTTCCCCATCTCGCTGCTGATCAGGCACCTGCCATCCTTCAGGGTAGCCAACAGCTGGCAACTACTTTCGAGAGCGAGCGCTGCCCGCGTCACGTACGCTGCCCCCAAGGGCAGCTCCGTGACCATCCTGCGCCACGACTCGGCACCCTGCTTAAGCCCCTGAATCTCGCGCAGCACCCCCTCAAGGGCGGCCTGCACCGCCTGTGCCGCGGAGCCCCCCGCATCACAGTCGGACGCACGAACAAGCGCGCGCTTCAGCGCCGCCTCAAGCTGGGCCTTCAGCCCCGCTCCCCCCGTTAGCACTCCCGCCTCCCGCCGCGCTGCATCAGCCACAGATCCCTCCTGGCGTCTGGTCAGGCTCAAACACACAGGCGTACTCCCTTGAGTCACCCGGATAGGCCAACGTGAGGAAACGCCCATCCTGGAGAAGCCGGCAGGGGCGGACGTCATACCGGGTGCGCCCCGGTACCCAGCTCGTAAGGCCGTTGATCAGCACAGCGTCCGAGCACTCCCAGCCTCCACCCCCGTTGTGCAGCACTGCAGAACGAACCCCATCCGACACGAAGAACCCCCCGCCGCTTAGCGGCTGGCACGTATCAACCCAGAACGGTGCGGCGACCCTAGTGATTAAGTCGACCTCGTCTGCTGGGCCGGGGCGGAACTGCCACACCATAAGCGGCCCCTCGTTCCTCCATGACAACAGCACATTCCTCTCGCCGCGCACGATACCCTGCGCGCCCTGGTGGCAAAACCCGGCCACGGAGCCCGCCTCGGCTGCCCCGTGCTTCGCACGGCTTACCCGCACGCTTGAGAGGGCCCCACCGCTCTCCAAAACAAGCAGCTGGCCATCAAAAAAGCTGCAATCTACCGACAGGGCGCTCCCAAACTCGACGAGCCGCCGCGCCCCCTTCCGTTCATCCTTATAGTTCACCCGGAAAAGCCCCTTCTGCGCCAGGATCTCCGCCTGGCCATCCGGAAAGGGAAGGATGTTCAGCACCGGCCCAAAGCTCTCGCCGCTCCAGCCTAGGTACTGCGTGCCAGCATCCGAGCTGGAAGAGCGCCTGCCTCCCATGTAGCAGTCGCCTGTCGAGGTCCCAAAAAAGATCTTTTGATCCGGAGCCTCCCGGATGCACGTCACCCGGCTGTTGAGCAAGGCTATCCGCGTGCCAGACTCAGAGCACACAAATCCCGAGCGACCCCCAAAGAGGATCTCGCCGCTAGAAAGCTGGCAGATGCTGGACACATCACGGAAGTGTCCGAGCTCGAAAGACTTGGCGAGCCTGTACCTCTGCACGGGGGCAGCCGGCCTGCGCTCGTGGAGGCTAATCGACTCGAGCTCCTGCACCAGCGCATCGAGGAGCCGGATCGCCTCTCTCTGCGTCACGGCCCCTGAAGCGGCGCCCTCCAGGCCACAGGTGACCCGCCGAAGTGCGCTGGAGCTCCAGACGCTGGCCGGCTTCCTCTGATCGTCGCGAGGCGCTAGCATCCGTTCCCCCGACCCACTGGCTCGCCATCGAGCACATACACTGTTCCCTTGTCCCCGCCAACGAATATCCTGCCGTCCGGCATCATCTGCACTGCGCGGATAATCCCCTCACTATCGTAGAGGGCCTCACACAGCCCGGTTTCGGTGCTGTAGCGCCACACCACTCCCTGCGTCGTGCCAAACACCACATCGTCGTCCGGGAGAACCTGCAGGCAGGTGACCCATCCTGCTCCATTTGGGCTTAGCCTGTGGGAGCTCGCGTGGCTGCCAGGCGAAAATCGGTGGAGGAGGAGCCCGTCGCTGGTTCCACCGGTCAGCACCGCGCCTGAGGAGAGGACCCCTATAGCGTTTATTAGCCGCGAACTATCCACCATAAATCCGGTGACCTGGCTCGAGCGGTGCGCGAGGGACCACTGTGCAACGGCGCCGTCATCCCTCCCAGCCAGGATGCGGCCATCCCGAAGGGCGAGCACGCAGTGCACCGGGGCGAGCGGCCCGGAGGAGACCGTTCGGAGCTCCTCGCACGCCTCGCCTTGAAAGTGTCCTATGCGGACCACCCCATCATCACATGCAGCCACAAGCCGGTCTCCGGGCAGAATCTGGAAGCTGTTCACCTGCCTCTTGGCCCAGGGGATAGGAGTTGCCTCGAGCGCACCGTCCTTGCCGGGAGCCCAAACTAAAGTCGAGCAGTCCATCGAGGAGGTCACCAGTCTCCCAGCGGGAAGCAGCTCTACGCAGCACAGGGAGCCGGAGTGGCTCGTTAGCTCAAGACCCTCTATCGGGTCCCTGCACGAAGTGAGAAGCACCCGCTTGTTCCGCAAGCCGATCGCCAGCCGCCCATCATCTGAAACGCTAAGGGAATGAATGGGGCTGTTTGCCGCGAAGCTCCGCTCACAGTAGTAGCCGGTCTTGCGGACGAGCCCAGTCATGGTGCGCGGATGGGATCTGTCAAACTGCACGAAGGCCTGGAGCTCAGTGCTCAGGCGCTCAAGGTTAGCCAAGACGACATCGCCCGGGGTCCTGCTGTGCGGCAGCGCATGCGTATCGCTGAGGGATCTCTCCAAGCAGTGCTCTGTCCACGAGAAGTGGAGCGAGGCTCTTCGGCCAACATCGCTGGGCGCCACGCCGCTCATGTGCGCTGAGCCCCTCCCTCAGCGGCAGACACGACTACCTCGCTCTGGCCGAGGCCGTTCTTCACCGCAGCAAAAATCCTGCCGTCGGCAGCCATCACCGCGCCCAGCTCGGTGTCGCCCTTGCGAGGCGAAGCTTGCGGCAAGGCCCGGTCTGCCTTCGCAAGGCAGCACCACACGCCACCCTGCTCCTCAAAAATCTGCACGCTCCCCATCCCGTGCACTACGAGCAGCCCGCCAGCAGCCTGCTGCACATCGAGCACCCGGCCTTCGTGCAGCGTCTGCCGGGCCAGCAGCCTGCCTTGGCTCTTCGCGCCCAGCTCAAAGATACAGAGCTCTCCGGCGGTGTCGACATGGTAGACCCTGCCATCCGGCAGGACCCCAAGCGCCCCGATCGGGCCCGAGGAATTGCCGAGGAGCTGAATGCTAACACCACCCCTCTCGTCCGGCAGCCCTGCCCAAATTGAGCGCGTGACTGATCCGCAGATTATCCCCCCGCCCGGCGTTGTCGCCAGGCGCTTCAGGCCAGCAAGCTCAAAGAGGATTCGAGGCGAATAGGAGCCATCCCCCTGCTGCAGCCACTCAGTGACAGAGCCGAACGACAGGGTGTAGAAGCCTGTGTCGTGGGCGCGGATCTCAAAGCCCGGCGCGCCACGGTATGAGTCTCCCCCGGGCCAAGAGCTGCGCGTCCAGCCATGGCCCGGAACCTGCTCAAAGAGCAGCAGGGCGGCGTTTTCGAGCACCGCCGCAATTCCGCCCTGAGGCGTCACCTCAAAGCTGCAGGCACGAAAGGCGTCGACGCGCAGTTGGGTGTCCCAACGCTGCGCACCCCGCGGCGCGAGGAGCTGAATCAGCCCATCTGTGTCGAGGACCGCGACCCGGCCGTCGGACAGCACCTTGATGCTCTTGATGGAGTCGCTATCCCGCCTCACCCGAATGGGGATGCGCTCAATCTCCTTCCACGCACGTGCCAGCGGGACCTTCCCGAGGATCCCCTGCTTTGCAAGATCCAGATCACGCGCTATCCGCAGCTCGCGCTCCAGGGTAATCAGCATGTCGCTGATACGATCTGCGGACCGCTCTTCCCCCTGCAAGCCTTCAGCAGCGCGGAGCGTTTCGGCACAAAGCTTGGGGCCAGCGCTCGGGCCCTTCCCATCCTTCCCCGAACCAGCTCCCTTGGCATCGTTTGAATACATCATCCAACTCGGTAACTGCGAACTAGCCGCCCCGTGGGCATGGGGCGAACAGGCCAAAACAAAACGACGGCACACTGTACAATACCCCGGGGGATTACTCATCATGCCGGCGGGCCAGGCATGCCGTCCGCCCCCAGCGACGTGATTTCAGGCTATTAAGGCCCTTTTATGGCGTGGTAGAGTGCGGCCCTATGGAGAAACGCCGGACGATCATCGAGCCATTCAAGATTAAGGTCGTTGAGCCCCTTACAGTGCTTTCCCGCGACCAGCGCGCGCCGCTCCTAAGGGCGGCAGGGCACAACCTATTTAAGATTGCGGCGGAGCACGTCACCTTTGACTTCCTTACGGACTCCGGCACAACGGCGATGAGCGCCAGCCAGTGGGCGGCCATGATGGTTGCTGATGAGTCGTACGCCGGGTCGCGCAGCTTTCACAAATTTGAGCGAGTAGTGCAGCAGCTAACCGGCTATCAGCACGTAATCCCCACGCACCAGGGCCGCGCAGCTGAGCGGCTTCTCTGTGGCTCGCTTCTCAAGCCGGGGATGAAGGTTCCATCTAACAACCACTTCGACACGACTCGCGCAAACATCGAGTTTATGGGGGCTGAGGCAGTGGACCTCGTGATCGCCGAGGGCCTCGACCCAAAATCCTCTCATCCGTTCAAGGGAAATATCGACATACCCCGGCTGCGCGCATTCTGCAGCGCCCACGCGAAGGAGATCCCCTTCGGAATGATCACAATCACCAACAACACGGGGGGCGGCCAGCCCGTCTCGCTCCGAAACATCCGCGAAGCCTCGGCCGTGTACCGTGAGCACGGCATCCCATTTATCATCGACGCCTGCCGCTTCGCCGAGAACAGCTATTTCATCAAGCTTCGCGAGGAGACTGAGCGGGGCCGCCCAGTGCAAGAGATAGCGCGCGAGATCTTTTCGCTGGCGAGCGGCTGCATGATGAGCGCCAAGAAGGACGGCCTGGTCAATATCGGTGGCTTCATAGCCCTGCACGACGCGCAATGGGTCGAGTCGCTGCGGTCGCTGCTTATCCTCACTGAGGGATTCCCAACGTATGGCGGCTTGGCGGCACGAGACCTAGAGGCGCTCGCTGTGGGCCTCGAGGAGGTGCTCGACGAGCGCTACCTTGAGTATCGGCTCGCCGTGACCCGCTACCTCGCCGAGCGCCTCAACGCGCTCGGCATTCCTACCGTCCAGCCCCCAGGCGGCCATGCGCTCTATATCGACGCGAAGGCATTCCTTCCGCACATCCCGCCGCAGCACTTCCCGGGTCAGGCTCTGGCGTGCGAGCTGTACCTCGCCGAGGGCGTGCGATCGTGCGAGATCGGCTCAGCTATGTTCGGCAAGCGCGGTGCGGACGGCTCATTTATTCCTGCCCCAATGGAGCTTGTGCGCCTGGCATTTCCGCGTCGTGTGTACACGCAGAGCCACTTTGACTACCTTGTCGAGGGGATGGAGGAGTTGGTTAGCAGAAAGGACTCCCTGGTGGGGCTACAGATGGCGCACGAGCCCCCCTTCCTGCGGCACTTTACGGCCCGATTCGAGCCCCTTCCGTAACGATGGGGGCGCAAGAGGTACGCCACACCCGATACTGCCAGGCGCATGTGGCCCTCTAGGCGGAAGATCTCTGGTGGCCCTGCTGGGTTAGCTAGGAGCGCCTCACTGAGGTAAGGCCCCGCCTCAAGCCGTTAGTATCCACCTGATTCCAACAGCCGCATAACCGTGATAGTAGATCAGCGGCTCGTGCGCCGCATTTTGTGCACGATGCTGCGCTCAACCTGGTCGGGCCATGAATCACGATACGGTTCTCAAAACGTTCATCATCTACATCACCATCAAGGCGATGATATTTCTGCCGTTGGCGTGGGCTGCGCTCATCTTCTGGTGGAATGACAGCGAGCGCTCAAGCACGCCAGCAGAGCAATAGGGCCGTGCCTTAGGGGGCCAGCAGCTCCCGAGGCAGCGTAATGCGCCTCGTCAGGGAGCGCACCGCCTGCGCCGACACCTCTCCCACTTCCGGAATAGAGCCGATTGCCCGCACTTGGCCTAGCCGGGTGATGATCCGCTCGCTGTCAGCGAGCTCGGAGCCGTTAAACACAACTCCAGCGACCCCGATCCCACGGCCCCGAAGCGCCTCCAGCGTAAGGAGCGTATGGTTTATGCTTCCCAGATAGTGCCGCGACACAACGATCACGGGCAGGGCGAAGCGCGCCATGAGGTCCATATTGGTGTGCCAGTCAGAGAGGGGCACAAGCACTCCACCGGCTAGCTCAACCACCAGCGGCCGCGCAGCTGATGGGAGCACCAGCGTGTCCAGCGCGACCTCCCGCCCCTCGGCTGCTGCAGCTGCATGCGGCGAAAGGGGGAGCCTGAACCTGTACGCCGAAGGGTGCACCCGGCCGCTCCCGCCCTCCAGGAGCGGCACAATCATGTCGTCATCTGCTGGGCCATCTTCAGTTCCCGAGAGCACCGGCTTCCAGTAGTCGGCCCCGAGCGCCTCGCACAGCACCGCCGACACCAAAGTCTTGCCAACTCCCGTGCCTATCCCCGCAACTACTACCCCCCGCATGCGCAGTGCCGAGATAGCCTAGTAGCCGGCCAAAAACTGGATCGTCGGATAGGAGTTCGTGCCAAGCAGCGCCGGAACGAGCGAGCGCGCATCAAGGGCCCTCTCGATGAAGCTCTTCTTTTTGCTCGCGTACACGAGGTTGGGCACCTCATCGGGCTTGAGCTCAACCTTTGCCAGCGCCAGGGCCGCGCGGGCTGCATCGTAGATGTCCCCGAACTCGTCCACGAGCCCAAGCTCCTTTGCCTCCGAGCCAAGAAGCACCCGGCCGTCAGCGAACGACTTCACCTTCTCCAGCGGTATGCCCCGGCCGGCCGACACCGCCTGGATAAAGTTTTCGTGGACCCTGTGCGCGATGTCCTCGAGGAACCTCCGCTCATCCTCGGTCATCGGACGAAACTGGTTTCCTGCATCTTTCAGCGCCCCGCTCTTGATGGTTACCATCTGCACCCCGACTTTGTCCGCAATAGTCGTAAAGTTCGGCACCTGCAATATGACTCCTATTGAGCCAGTCTGAGTCCCCGGCTGGCAGTAGATCTTGCTTGCAGCCAGGCTTGAGTAGAGCCCTCCCGAGGCCGCCAATGAGCCCATCGACACCACTATCGGCTTCTCCTCCTTGAGCTTCTTTACCGCATAGAAGAGATCCTCCGAAGGGGCCACAGCCCCTCCGGGAGAGTCAACCCGCAGCACCACCGCTTTTGTGTCCTTGTCTCGAACCTCCTCGTACAGGGCCTTAAGCACCTCGCTTGAGTCTTCGATAATGCCGGCGAGCTCGATGACCGCCACCTTCGGCCCCATGACGCTCTTGACTGCGCTCGCCGCCCCACTCACCAGCGGAACGACTACCAGCACCACCACCACCACCGTGATGAGCTTCGCAAGCCACACCTTGTACTCCTTCATAGGCCCCCCTGTTACGCCGCAAACGCCACTCCCGGGAGCATACTTTTTGGCTGGGCGCCGTGACTACCCCCTTTCACAGCGCTCATTTCGGTAGCATTATCCTGGTCATTCCGCCGGCTGGGCGCCCCCTTGGCGCGGCTGGCGTGTTGGGAGACCCCCTGTATGGAAACCACCGTAGCATCCCTGCTCGACGAGTCATCGAAACTGAAGGCCACCCTGTCAAAAGATCCGGCATTTGTTGCCGCGGTGTGTGCTGCCTACCGGGCCATCGAGCGCACCGTGCAATCAGGAGGCACCGTCTTTGCCTGCGGCAACGGTGGGTCAACGTGCGATGCCATGCACCTCTGCGAGGAGCTCGTTGCCCGCTACAAGCGGGACCGGCGCGGGATTCGCGCCATGCACTTCATGGACCCGTCGATGATGACCTGCTGGGGAAACGATGTCGGGTTCGACGACGCGTTCGCCCGTTGCGCAGAGACTTTTTGCTCGCCCAACGATGTGCTGGTTGCGATCTCGACCTCGGGCAACTCGCGGAACGTCATCGCAGCCACCGCCAAGGCGCAAGAGAAGGGCACGAAGGTTGTGGGGCTCTTAGGAAAGGACGGGGGCAAGCTGGCCTCGCTCGTGGACCTTCCGGTCATAGTTCCTTCTCAGGCAACCGAGCGTGTTCAGGAGGTGCACATCACGGTAATCCACATGTGGTGTGAGCTGCTTGAGACCCTCGGCCCGGCGCGCCCGTAGCAGGCCCCTCGCCTCCCGCGCCATAGCTGCCAGCGCTACTGGGCCTCAGCCGCCCGCGCGGCGCGGGCAATCAGTTCCCCAGCCCGCTCGTCTGACTCCGGAAAAGCTGCCTGGATAACCTTTGCCCGGCGCAGGTAGAGATGCAGGTCGTATTCCCACGTAAAGCCGATCCCCCCGTGGCACTGAATAGCCGCTTCACACACCGCTGGAACCACTTCAGCGGCGTACGACATGACTGCGCGAGCGGTAAGGGATCGCTGACTCGGGGAGTGCTGAACGCTCCACGCCGCGAAGCGAACAAGCGATCCGAGCGACTCCACCAGGGCATGACAGTCGGCAAGCTTGTGCTGAATAGCCTGAAAGCCCCCGACAGGCACCCCAAACTGCTCACGCGTCTTGACGTACTCTGTGGTCATCTCCATGGCTCGACGAGCCACTCCGTAGGCCTCTGCCGCCTTAAGCAGCTCAACCAAGTCTAGGAATAACTGGGAAGCCTCCTCGGAAAGGGCAAAACAGGGAACCTTGGCGAACGAATAGCCCCTCATGGGCGCCAGCAGATCGAGCGATGGAAGCTCACTCACCGAGCACCCAGCAGCCGTCACGTCTGCCGCCACAACCCTCGCTTCGCCCCGCAGGGACGCAACCCCGAGCAGCCGCCCCGCACCGAGGCCCCCGAAGCACCACCTCGCCTCCCCGCTTACCGAGCGGGCCTTTCCGTCAAGCTTAAGCTCGCAGCATTCCGCAGGGGCAATGCCAGCGGGCACCCCCGCAAGAAAGGCAAGGTAGCCGGCGCGCTCGGCGGCCGGCATGAGTCGCGCAAAGGGCCCGCTGCACGCCAGCCGCTCGAGCAGCGGCTCCGGCATGAGCGCCGCCCCGAACTCGACCGCCACCAGCGCCAGCTCCACAACTGAGAAAGGCGCCTCTGCGCTACAGAACCCCTCATCAAGCCCAAGCTCCGCCAGCTTCTCGGGCAATTGGCTATTAGCCTCGCCCTCCCCGTTTGCCCGGCGGCGTATCTCATCGGGCGGAAGATTCTCGGCGAGGAAAGCCCGAACGAGATCGCGAAGCTCTATCTGGTCTTGCGTGAGCTCCATAGCCCCTCCCCCTTGTCAGATCATCCCCAGCAGCCCCTTCACCTCTTCGGAGGGGGCCCACGGGGGATTAAAGGTGATGTTGACAGTAACCTTTTCTACCCCCGGCACCGCCAAGACAGCCCGCTCAACATCGCCCTTGAGCTGGGGCCCAGAGGGACAGAGGGGAGTGGTAAAGGTCATCTCAATCACAACCTCGCCCCCATCGATGGCGATCGAATAAATGAGGCCGAGAAAGTAGATGTCGATAAGGAGGTCGGGATCCTCAACTGTCTTGAGGGCCTCAACAACGGCTTCGCGTGACGGGGCTTCAGGCATGAAGGGAGTCTAGACCTTTACCCGACCCAAGACCAGATCGCGCACGAGGGCCCACGGGCCAAAAAAAAAGCGCGGGGACCGCAAGGCCCCCGCGCTCTCCGAGCTACGCTCGACAAGGATTAGAGAACCCTCTCCTTGAGAGCCTTAGCGGCGGTGAAGCGAACACGCTTCCTGCGCGGGATCTGGATGACCTCGCCAGTTGCCGGGTTACGGCCCGTGCGCGCCTTGGTCTCGCGAACATAGAGCTTGCCAAGCCCCATGAGCGGGATCTTGTAGCCCCTCTTCAGCGAGTCCATCACGAATGACGCGATGTCCTCAACGATCTGCTTTGCCTCTGAACGCTTGTTCAGGCCGCAGAACGCACGAACGTTCTCGACGAACTCAGACTGGGTGTAGCTGAGAGTCGAGGTGTTGCGAGGCTTCGTGGAAACGCGAGCCTTGGCTACGGGAGCAGCCACTACCTTGCCCTTGCCAGAGGTCTTCTTAGCCGGCTTTGCGATCTTCTTTGCTACTTTCTTTTTCGCTGGCTTCTTTGCCATACGTTTTTCTCCTAATTACAATTTGGACGTATCTACAGCTGTGCTTCGCACACCGCCTAGAGGCGCTTCCCTATCGCTAGCGAAGCCCTCCCGGAGCAGATCTCCTTCGACGATGCACGAGCCTCACCCTCGCGGGGAGCCCTGTTTTTCAGCCGTTTTTGAGGCGGCACGAAAAAAAAGGTCTCGTCGTCAGATGCGAACAAGCGCGATGATAGTTACAATCGCAGCGATTGATCAATAATAATTTTTCGTGATGAAGCGCAAAAAACCCCGCTCCCATCGGCAGAAAATGAGCCTCCCGGCGGTGCTCATGGCGTCCGCTGCGGCGCTCACGCTGGCGGCAGCCGTGGCTGGATCCGGGGCAATGCTCACCCGGCATGCCCTCTCTGAAGGTCCGCGTGCCAGCTGCGGAGCATCCTCCGGGATAACGCTGCCGCTGTGGGGCGTGTGGCAGGAGGTGCAGGTGAGCCAGCCGGGAGTGCTGTGCGCTTTCCGCAATAAAAACACGGGGTTTCCTACCCTCAATGTGATTGAGGAGCCAACCAGAAACGGCGCTATCGTGCCCGGAGTCACGGCCCGCGAGAGCAGCATTCGAGACGCATACCACATGGTTGGGCTCACCGACGCCACGCTGCGGGACTCCCGTCTCGAGCCTCTTGGGATGTCTGAGAGCTTCCACACCACCGTTCACTACACCAGCCAGGGTGTGCCGATGGAGGTCCTGGTGATGCAGGTGCAGCGCCCTGACCGCACCTATACTTTTTCGATCGTCAGCAGGGCTGACGGGGATCAGGGTGCCGCAAAAGAGCTGGTCAGCATCCTTCGTGGGGTGTCCATCGAGGGTGTCACGGATACCGAAGTCCCCCTGTTAGCCCCAACTGGCCGCCCTCCATCAACAGCTACCATCCTGGTGCTGATCGCCCTCCTCGGGACATCACTGCTTCTCTTTGGGCTCCGCTCTGCCCGGCGTTAGCTTTAAATCCCCTCCCCGAGGCGCCAACTTTGCGATACGCTACGGCAGTAAGTCACGTTTGCGGGTTGCCGAACTCCCCCGGGCCGGATGGTCGGTGGGCGCTCGTGAGCCGTGTTTTGCCGAGGATGCCAGATGCAGACGCCAGAGATACCGACGATTCAGCCCTCTGAGGCAGCCGCCCGCAGGGACTCAGCCCTCCTGCTGGACGTCCGCACCCCCGCCGAATTCGGCTCGATGCACATAGACGGGGCACTCCTTCACCCCATCACGGAGCTCAACTGCGACTTCGTGCGTGAGAGGGCCCAAGGCCGCCAGGGCTGCATCGTCGTTTGCCAATCCGGGGGGCGCGCGCGCCGTGCTGCCGAGGCCCTCGTCACTGCGGGCCTGGCGGGCGTGTCCATCCTCGAGGGCGGCATGAACGCCTGGTCCTCCAGCGGCCTTCCAACCAAGAGGGGAGCCAAGGCGATCTCGCTCGAGCGCCAGGTTCGCATCACGGCGGGCGCGCTCGTGCTGCTCGGCGTGCTTCTTGGCTACGCCGCATCCCCCGCATGGTATAGCCTCTCAGCCTTCATCGGAGCTGGGCTGATCTTTGCGGGCGTGACAGACACCTGCGGCCTCGGCATGCTGCTCGCTCGGATGCCATGGAACGCGCGCCAGGGGGCGACGAATCCTGGAGTCAAGCCGCCTGCCACGCAGGGCGGCTCCTGTTGCACGCGCTAGCTCGAGCTAGGCAGCGCCGCGAAACGGCTGCAGCCCCGATGAGCCCCCGGGTCCGCCGGTCAGCGCCTCAACGGCTCGCTCAGGGTGCGGCATCAGGCCGACGATATTCCCGGCCCTGTTCGATATCCCGGCGATCGCCCGACAGGATCCGTTTACGTTGCTTGAGGGATCCTCGGGCTTCACCTCGCCCCCGGAGTTGCAGTAGCGAAACACCACCTGGCCGCGGCGCTCCAAATCATCGAGCACCTCCGGCTCAGCGAAGTAGTTCCCCTGAAAATGCGCGATCGGGCAGGTTACGATGTCTCCCGCCGTCATTTCTCGGGTAAAGAAGGAGCCGGTAGACTCCACCCTGATGTGGACGAAGCGTGACAGGAAGCGGCGCCCCACATTCTCAAGCAGCACGCCGGGAAGGAGCCCCGCCTCACAAAGGATCTGGAACCCGTTGCAGATGCCGAGCACCTTGCCTCCCCCCTCCGCGTGAGAGCGGACAGCATCCATCACAGGAGAGAGCTTTGCCAGCGCTCCCGTGCGGAGGTAGTCCCCGTATGAGAATCCCCCCGGCAGCACCACGAGGTCCGCCCCCTGCAAGTCGGTGTCCCGGTGCCAAACTCGGACGACCTCGCGCCGAAGGAGCCCCCGGTAGGTATGCTCAACGTCCTGGTCACAATTGGTGCCCGGAAAGGTGACCACCGCAACTTTCACGAGAGCTCCTGAATTTCGTACTGCTCGATTACCGGGTTGGCCAACAAAAGCCGGCACACCTCGTCAACCTGCGCGCGAGCCTCCTCCTTCTCGGAACCCTGCACCTCAAGCTCGACCACCCGGCCCACCCGGACGTCGCTGATCGCGCTAAACTTCTTGTCTCTCAAGCCGCTCTCAACCGCCTTTCCCTGCACATCAAGCACTCCCGGCTTTAGCCTCACGAGAACACGGTACCTCATGACTATCCCCCTTGTGTACGTTACTGCGCCAACGCCCTGTCCACGATCCTGTCAGCTTCCTTAAGGTGCCGCCCGAGGTCGAACACAGCGGCGAGCTCGCCCGGCGAAAGGTGCCTCACAACCTCCGGGTCCTGCTCTGCCCTCTCTCGGAGCGTAGCTCCACCGTCCCAGGCCGCAAGGGCATGCCGCTGGACCACTGCGTACGCGTCCTCGCGCGCGAGCCCCTTCTCGACGAGCGCAAGCAGGAGGTGACCGGAAAACACCGTGCCCCGAGTCAGCTCCAGGTTCTCAAGCATCCGCTCTGGACTGACCACCAAACCGCGAACGAGGGACTCAAAGCGGAGCAGCATAAAGTCAAGGGCGATGCAGGCGTCCGGCACGGCCACCCGCTCGACAGAGCTGTGGCTGATGTCACGCTCGTGCCAAAGCGCAACGTTTTCAAAGGCTGGGATGGCGTACGAGCGCACGAGGCGCGCCAGCCCACAGATGTTCTCCGCAAGGATCGGGTTCCGCTTGTGTGGCATCGCTGACGACCCCTTCTGCCCTGGACCGAAGCCCTCCGCAACCTCGCGCACCTCTGTCCGCTGCAGGTGACGGATCTCGACCGCGAAACGCTCCAGCGAGCCCGCGATCCCGGCCAAACAGGCCATATACTCAGCGTGCCGGTCACGAGCCACCACCTGGGTGGCCACGGTCTCGGCCCTCAGCCCAAGCTTTGCCAACACACGCTCCTCGACCCGCGGGTCGATGCCTGCGTAGGTGCCCACCGCGCCTGAGAGCTTTCCAACTGAGATGGTGTCGATGGCAGACTCAAGCCGCTTTGCCTGGCGGGCCAGCTCTGCATGCCAACCGGCAAGCTTTATCCCAAAGGTGGTAGGCTCGGCATGCACGCCGTGAGAGCGGCCGATGCAGGGGACTCGCCTGAACTCCAGCGCCCGGCTACGCACCGCATCCTTGAGAGAGGAGATTCTCCCCGCCAAAAGCTCGCCCGCACGGCGCATCTGCAACGCAAGGCAGGTGTCCACAACATCGCTCGAGGTCATCCCCTTGTGGACGTGCCGCGAGAGGGGCCCAATGCTCTCCGCAAGGTTTGTCAGGAAGGCAATGACGTCGTGCTTCACCTCGCGCTCAATCTCGAGCACCCTCTCCACGGAGAAGCAGGCCCGCTCATTGAAGGCGATGAGCGCCTCTTGAGGGGCCTGACCGATAGACACCATCGCCTCAAGCGCATGGCGCTCGATGTCGAGCCAGATGGAGTAGCGAGCCTGGTCAGACCAGATTGCCGCTGCCTCCGGGTTGGTATAGCGGGGGATCATGCGTTGACTAATACCCTGGCCGCACACGGTTCATCAAGCTCAAGTGTCGGCAGGCTCTCATAAACATTTCCGCACAGGAGCGTCCTCAGGCCCGCAGCCCGTTCAGCACACCGTTTCAGGCAGCGATTGGCGCACTCCAGCGCCAGCACCGGCGTGTTGCTGTTCTCGCTCAGGTGGCCGAGAACAACGTGAAAGAGCTCCGGATGCATTATCTCCTCAAGGAGCTGTCCGGCCGCCTCGTTGCAGAGGTGCCCGTGAGTCGACGCGATGCGCTGCTTGAGCTCCCAGGTGTAGCCGCACCCCTGAAGCATCTCCTGGTCGTGGTTCGACTCAAGGAGGATGGCATTTGCGCCCCGAACATGCTCCTGCACAAGCGTCGTAACCCTGCCGAGATCGGTGACGATGCACAGCTTCAGCCCTTCAGCCCGGATGACGAACCCGACCGGGTCCGCGGCGTCGTGCACGATGCTAAACGGGGTCACCTCAGCTCCGCCGAGAGGAAAGTCCTGCCCCGTCCGAAACACCTCCCGAGCACGCGGCTTCTTGATATACTCCATGGTGCGCTGGTTGGCGTACACTGGGAGGCCATATCGCCGGCTCAGGGTGGCGACTCCGTTTATGTGGTCCGCGTGCTCGTGGGTGACGAGGATCGCCTGCAACGACTGCGGATCTATTCCCGCCTCCCGCAACCGCTGCTCCGCCTGCTTTCCAGAGAGCCCGCAGTCAACGAGGAAGCGCATCCCGCCTGCCTCAACAAAGGTACAATTAGCCTTGCTGCCTGAAGAGAGGACGGTAAAACGCATAGGGCGATAAGACCAAAATGGGGGCGGGGCGGCAAGCTTTGGCGGGAACGATTTTCTGTTCACCGGACCCAGAAGCCGACCTCCCCTGTCCTGAGGAGGCTTCCGTCCAGCTCAGCGACGATCTCCGCCCGAACCACGTGGTGGCCGCGGCTTAAGGGCCACAGGTAGCGGGGTGAGGCCCCCGGGAGCCTCGACACCTCCCTGCCGTCAACTATCCAGCGCACCTCCCGGATCCCTGCCGGGCTCCAAGCCTCAAGCGGAAACGCCTCGCGCTCATCCGGAATGCGCGGATCCATCGCTATGTTGAGCCCGGCTGTCGGAAGCACAACCGACGCTGCGCGAGCCATGGCCCTGCGCGGCCCGCTGCCCGCACGGAGGAGACCGTTGTGCCCGCCCTTGCACGCAGCGGCGGGCGCGGTGCCAGGCACAAAGAGCTCCCCGTGGCGAGCACACTCCGCGCCCGCAAGCTCGCCACTAACTGGGCACACCAGGTGGCGCTCAAGCCTCGGGCTGAGGAAGAGCCCCTTGGTCTCGCGATCCCGCTCGAGCTCGGCGAAGATGCCGCGCAACACGAGCGCCGGCCCACGAGCGCCGCTCACCTCCCGCATCGCGCTCCGATTCATGTTCCCAAGCCACACGCCGACGGTGAACGCGTCAGAGAAGCCCACCGCCCAGGCATCGCGAAAGTCGGTCGATGTGCCGGTCTTGATCGCCGTCTGCGTCGGGAACGACATCAGCCCGCCAGAGCCGAACTCCCGCCGGCGTGCCTGTGAGTCGGAGAGTATGTCTCCGACAATGCTGCTGACCTCAGGCGACACGAGGCGGCGCCCCGGAGCGCTGCCACCGCCCGGCACGACCCGCAATGGCCTCCACACGCCGTGGCTGGCAAGCGCCAGGTATCCCTGCACCAGCTCGTACAGCGTCACCTCGCCGTTGCCGAGCGCGAGCCCCTCCCCATAGAAGTCAGGGCTCCTGTCGAGGCTCCGGAATCCTGCCAGGCGCAGGAACTCCAGAAACTCGGCGACGCCCGTAAAATGGATCGCCCGAACCGCCGGAACATTGAGCGAGTTGCCGAGCGCCTCACGAACCGTCACCGGCCCGTAGTAGACCCGGCTATAGTTTCGAAAGTTGTGCAGCCCAGAGCCGACTGCCTCCAGGAGGGGCGAATCCTCAAGAACGGTTGCAGCATTCCATCCCCTCGAAAGGGCGAGCGCATACAGCAACGGCTTGAGTGCAGAGCCCGGCTGCCTTGGGGTCACCACGCCGTCGAACTGGCTCCCCGGGGCCTGGCTATGTCCCCCCGCATTTACCCAGGCAACCACCTCTGCTGAGCGGTTATCGACGATGAGCAACGCCCCGTCGGTCACGTTGAGGCGCGCCAAGTCCCCCACTCGCGCATCCAGTATCTGCTGTGCCTTCCGCTGAATCACCGGGTCAATCGTGGTGACAACCCTTCCGTGCTCCCGTCCATCGCGCGCCTCGCGCTGAACGAAGCCGACAAAGTGCCCAGCCTCTAGGGGGGGGGCTCCTCCTTCAAGCACGAGCGCTGCCCCCTGCCGCCACGCTGCGCGCTCGATCGCTCCCTGCCTAATCATCCGCTCGGCAAGCGCCTCAACGCCCGGCTCGATGGCCTCCCCCCCCCGGTAGAGGTCGAGCCGGCGCGGGGCGCGCACCATAACCGCCAGCGCCAAAGCCTCCCGCTCGGAAAGGGTCTCAAGGTCACGCCCAAAGTAGTGGCGAGCCGCCTGTGCAACCCCACGCCTCCGGGCGGCATAGGGAACCTGGTTTAGGTAGAACTCGAGTATCTCGCCTTTGGAGAAGCGCCGCTCGAGCTGCGCCGCCTCGATTCCTTCTGCCAACCGAGCCCAAGCAGAGCGGGGGCGCGGATGAAGCATCCTGACAACCTGCTCCGAAATGGTGCTGGCACCCCGCACCACCCGCCCTGCCGCCAGGTTCTGCCACAGCGCGTGCAGCCTCGCACGCCAGTCAACGCCCGAGTGGGAGTAAAAGCGCTGATCCTCGGCCTCCACGAACGCCCGCTGGAGCAACCACGGAACGCGGTGCAGGGGCAGCTGCTCGCTCACGTTCCAGCCACCAGCATAGGTATACGTTAGGGGCTCCCCATTGCGGGCAACAATCTGGAGCTTTTGGTCTGCAAGCCCCTCCTCAACCGGGGGAACGAGCCGCTCTGGAAGGGGCCTCAGCGAAGCAGCTAGCCCCGCCCCAGCCGCTAGCGCAAGGGCACAGGCGAGCCCCAAGCCCGTCTTGAGCGCCCTCACCGCCATCTCCTAACGAGCCTCAGCGATCGACATCCGGGCGCCGGCGCCCGACCCAAAGACGTCTGGGTCGTACATCTCAGAAGCCTGGGTTGGCATCGCAACGAAGTCTCCGGCGGCGATCGCCTGCGCGACGTAGCTCAGGTGGTAGTTGCCTGCCGGGAGGAACTCCGAGAAGAAGCGCGCTGACCCGTGGCGCAGCTCTTTGTGGTAGAAGCCCCAGAAGCGCGCGCCGAACTCAACCCAGTCGCTGCGCGAGTGCCAGAGCGAAGATCCACTTCCGACAAACTCGCCCTCAGCCTGGTCAACGGCGGACGTCGTCCTAAAGTCGCGGTTCACCGCCTCGAGCCCGCCCGGCAACGGATCGTCGATCACAACGAAGTTCCTCGGGCCGGGGAGCCTGACGAAGAGATCAACCTTTACCAGCTCCCCCTGCGCAAGCTCGAGGGGCGTGGCGAGGATCGTCCACTCCTTGCCCCGCTTGACGGAGTATTCACGACTGACCTCAATTCCCGCATTCACAGGCGACATGCGCGGCTCCTTCGGGGCGTAGGCGACCCGTGCAGAGTAGTAAAAACGCCCGGAGCCCTGCGCCTTAATCGCCAAGTCCTCAACAGCCCCAGCGTCCGAGGCCCGCAGCGGCCGCGAGAGCTCTGCCGGCTCTCCGCCAAGCCCCTTGAGCGCGGCAGACCCGATCGGGTCTCCCCCGATGGAGACCTCAAGGCGCAGGTCAGGCGCAGAGGGCTCCATCTCCCGAGAGTAGTCGGTCAGGGCCTTCATACAGAACAGGTTCTCCTGCGTGCTCTGCCACCTTCCGGCGCCCGACTGCCGGAGAGAGACAGAGCGCGCGAGCTTCGGCAGAAGCTTGCTGACTCCATCTGCACCGCCGCCTGGCTGCCGCGCGTAGGCGGACAGCG
>JAFMJG010000046.1 GCA_017853605.1 bacterium | reverse complement strand
GCTTAGACAGTTTCGTATGGTGCGTCGAAAAAGTCAGAAAGTCATGACTGACAGGAGTTTTCCGATGGCCGCACAGGTGCGGGCGCAGCTGCCGGAGTCCCTGAACGAAAAGAGCGTCTCAGCGCACGCCTCAAAGGGCTCGTCTGCACGCCATCCCCTTTCAGCTGTGCGCGAAATCTCGAGCACCAGATCCTCGGGGCTCGTGAGCACTGGGCCTGGAAGCGATAGATCTCGCGTGCTCTGCCAGGCCGCCTTGCCCCCAAAAAACTCATCCCTGTCAAATTGGAAGAGCAGCACCGGCTTGCCCATGTATGCTGCGTCAAACGCTACGGACGAGTAGTCCGTGATCAGGAGGTCGCATCCAATGATCTTATCGGGGATCGGGGAGCTCCTCATGTTAGACACAGAGATGGTCCTGCAGGCCGCAGCGGCAAAGAGGGGAGTGAGAAATGCCAAACGGTGGTGCAGCACCACTTCGAGAGTGGCATCGTGTCTCTCAAGAAGATCACGGAGGGATGGGGAGCGGAGAAGCGATATCACCTCGTGGTAGAAACGGGAAAAGAGCGCCGCCTCAAGCCCCCGCTGGTCGAGAGCGCTTCGCCACGTCGGAACAAAGAGGATACGCCGAGCGCCATTACTTGCCCCTTGGGCGGGCGGGAGGAGATCGAAGCGTGCGAGCCCTGTGATCACTACGTTTTCTGGCGGATGGCCGAGACCGCCAGTCAGCAGGAGCCTCTCCTGTTCCGAGGAAGCAGTGATGAGGTCTGCCCACTCATGCCGGGCCTCCATTTCGGCACGGTGATAGTAGCCGCCTGGGCCTTTGAGCGCACTGACGCCGTGGCTGAGGAACACCGCACAGATCCTGCGGCGCAAATGGTTCCGAAAAAGCAGGAGCCGCCAGAAGGGCGCGATATCATTTGTGCTGTCGGTGAAGATGGCTACGCGAGCCCGGAAGAGGAGCCTGAAGTGCTGTAGGGAGCCGTAGGCGATGGCGTCTGGCCGAAGGCGCGCCGGGAGCCTACTAAGGTTCCTCTTCTTGGTGACGAAGCGCGGGTTTACGTCGGAGCGGTTATCGGCCAGCCAGGCGAAGAGGGCGAATCCGTTGTCCTCCATGCCCTCTCCGCCGCGCTCCCCTATAAGCCACACGGGCGAGTGGCGCGGCAGCACCATCGAGAGCAATGCTGCAAAGACCATCTTGGCCTGGGTTATTGCGGCCATAGTAGCCGTGCGTGCCGTGTGATTCACCTTCGCAGCCCAGTCCCAGGCACGTCGCCGGGGGAATCCACCGATCCCGAGCTGGGCGTCCCGCCGGATGCGCGCCACCATCCAGCTGCTCGCCCCATCCGTGCGCTCAAGGGACTCAAGGAGCGAGTGTCGCATCTGGGGGCTGCACGGGTGAGCGAGGAGCTGCGCCCCCTCTGCGATGCGGCCAACACGAATGAGCTCACAAGCCAGTGAGTCGTTTGGCGTCAGCCCCTCGGAGGCTGATTCGCTCATGTGGCAGGTGAAGCGCCGCATCGCCTCAAGCGCCTCCGAAGACTCTGCTTGCGAAGGCGAGCTGCGCAGCAGCCGCCGCAGGTGGTAGAGCGAGGAGTGCAAAAACTTCTGGTGCCGCAGGGCGCGCGCCACGGGAGTGTCCGACTCCCGGCACTCTTCGTCTATTAGGGACGAAATATGAAGGGGATCGAGCACCGCGCGGGGTGATATCTGGGACGAGATCGACCTGTCTGCAGCCCCATGAGAGCGGTATCGATAGGAGACGACGGGCAGCCTCGAAATTCGCCCGGCACGCTGTGTGAGCGCCAGGACGAAGTAAGCATCCTGCGAGAACTGGCACCCTGTGAGGAACTGTGTGCCCACTCGGCGCACGAACGAGGCGCGAAACAGCTTTCCTCCGCAGTGCGAGTCCACCTGCAAGACCGGCGTCGCCGCGGCGGTCGTGTTTATCGCTGAGATAGTCTTGAGAGACGCCCAGACGGGCAGCACCCACCGGGCGCGCCAGCTAAAGCTCTCCACGATGCCGGCGGTGATGTCACTTCCGTTCGCCTCCGCCACTGCGAGCAGCTCGGATATCCCCTTTGGCACAATGAGATCGTCTGAGTCAAGGAAGCTAAGATAACGCCCGGCGGCGAGATCCAAGCCCCGGTTTCTGGCGGAGCTTGCTCCAGAGCGCTGCTGGGCTGTTACCCTAATCCGCCCGTCGCGCCGTGCTGCCTGCTTGGCAACCTCCAGCGAGCCATCCGTAGACCCGTCATCGATAACGACAATTTCAATGTTTCGCTCCTCGAGGGAGAGAGCCGAGGAAAGGCACGCCTGCAGCCACCGGGCGGTGTTGTGCACCGGCACGATGAAAGAGATGAGTGGCTCTGGCGAGTTTTGCATCGAGGGGGTTGCCCGTGTAGGTGCCGGGAGCCATGCGCCAGGCCCCGAGGAGCCTGCGTGGCTTGCGCTGGGGACTGTAGCACTCGTTGCACTGTTGGGAAATCCGCCCGGTGCAGAGGGAGCCGAGAAAATCAAGCTCTTTCAGCCGCATACAGCAGCGGCTTCGGCACAGAAGCGCAGGTCAAGCAGCAGCCCCAACGTGCCGATACTCCACCTACGGAGGAGTGATGGCTACCAATGAATCCCAGCCGTACTGCGTAAACGGCCTACTGGCGATCCCGAAGGTGCTCTTCGTGGAGGCCGAGAGGGCTGCTGGCGAGCAGTTCGTGGGGCTTCTTAACGCCAATGGCTTCAAGGCCACCTTCGCTTCAGAGCAGCGCGAGGTGGCTCGGCTCGTGCGGGCAACCCAATTCGACCTCATCATCTGCGATGAGCTCTACCCGAGCGCGGAGCATGAGCACCTGATTGAGTTCGTGCGCAGGGAGCCTGCAACGGCGAGTGTTCCCATAATGGTGCTGACCGAGACGCCGCACCTGACGCGCATACGCTACCACAAGGGGCTGGAGCCCTTCTCAACAGTGCAGAGATCGATCGAGCAGCGCCTGGTCATCGACGCTATTCGGCGCTCGATTGCGGTGTCACTCCTTCCTGCCCATCCGGCAGAGGAGTCCAACGAGGGGCTGCGAACGCAGATAATCCACACCTTGAGCCACGAGTTTCGAACGCCGCTGCTCGCTATCAACACGGGCGTGGAGCTTCTGATCGACAATTGGCAGCAGCTCGGCGAAGAGAAGGTCAAGGTGCTTCTTAAGACCGTCAAGCATGGCGGACAGAGGCTGCAGAAGCTTGTGAATGACTTCATGACGCTGCAGCAGATAGAGGTAGGGCTGGCCCAGCAGGCCTTCAACAACACCGCGCGCGACATGGCCGCCAGCGAAATCCTCTTCAACTACATGGACAGCCGGGGGTGCGACCACCAGCGTGAAGGAGCAAAGATAACGATTGAGGATCAGACAGGCGACGCCCGAGTGAGAGTGGTCGAGATGCAGGTGATTGATTGCCTCGATCGGCTCGTGTCGAACGCCATCAAGTTCTCAAAGAGCGATCGTGTGGCTGAGATCTCGGTTCAGCGCGATGGCAACAACATCTGGTTTAACGTGAAGGATCGGGGCATCGGGCTCGATCTTGGATCTCTCCAGGAGGCGATCGGAATATTTGGCCAGATTGCGCGGCAGAAGAACGAGCAGCAGGGGAGCGGGCTCGGCCTGCCGATAGCCAGCCACTTCGCAACCATCAACGGAGGACGGCTCGGCTTCCAGCATAGGGAGGGGGGTGGCTCAGTCGTGAGCCTCGTGCTCCCCGCAGCGGGCTGAGCTGGGAGGCAAGCGCCAGCAGCGAGCCCTGCGCCCAGCAGCAAGCCCATCCTTGTCACCCGCCGCCTATACCGGTAAGGTTTCGGCCAACCGTTTTATGCGGGGGCTCGTATGCGCACCAAGGCGTTGCTTCGCCACACACTCAACCTCTTTTTTGCTGCTGCGGCTCTCGCCGCTCCCGCCGCAGGCGCTCGAGCGCAGTCAAGCGACTCAACGAGCGCGCTCGCAGAGATGGCCTCGAAGGTCCGGACGTACACCCTCAGCAACGGCATGCGTGTGATCCTCTACAACCGTGGCGATGCCCCTGTGTTCGCGGGAGCCGTGGTAGTGCGGGTCGGCGGCAGCGATGAGGTCGTTGGGGAGACGGGCATTTCGCACCTCTTTGAGCACATGGCCTTTAAGGGGACGGAGGAGGTGGGCACCTCCGACTACTCGCGTGAACGGAGGCTGCTCGCTCGCCTCGAAGAGATAGCGAGCGAGTCTGAGGGGGGCCAGAATCTCAGCCCTGAACAGCAGCAGGAGTGGGAGAACATCCATGCGGAGCTCCGCTCCCTGTGGGTCTCGGATGACTTCACGAGGCGGTACGACCAGCAGGGGGCAAGCGGCCAGAACGCAACTACCGACAAGGAGTTCACAAAGTACTTCGTGAACCTGCCGCGGTCGGCGTTCGAGTTCTGGTGCCAGATGGAGTCCGAGCGCCTGGTAAGCCCCGTGCTGCGGCAGTTCTACCAGGAGCGCGACGTCGTCCTGGAGGAGCGCAGGATGCGTTTTGAGGACGATCCGGGGGGCAAGCTGTACGAGCTGATGCTCGGTATCGCCTACCAGCGGCATCCGTACCGCATGCCTGTGATCGGCTACGAGCGAGATCTCCGGGCGTTGACCGCCGCAAAGCTTGAGGCCTTTCGGCGCAGGTACTACGTGCCTTCCAACATCGTCGTGAGCGTCGTTGGGCGCATCGATCCAGACCAGGACATTAAGGTGATCGAGAGGCACTTCGGGCGCCTAAAGGAGGCTCCCGCTATCCGTCGCCTGGTTGATGCTGAGGGGGCGCAGCAGGGCGAGAGGAGGGTGTCGCTCAAGCTGGCTGCCTCGCCGGAGCTCTTGGTCGCCTACCGCAAGCCGAACTACCCTGACCCCGACGACGCGCCGATCTCAGTCATGGAGGAGATCCTTGCCGGCAGCAAGATCTCCCCGCTCTACACGGAGCTCGTGAAGCGCCGGCAGCTTGCGGCATCAGTCGGAGTCGAGGAGGGGCCAGGCGTTGCCTACCCGAACCTCTTCATGTTCGCAGCCACGGTTAAGGCCCCGCATTCCACCGATCAAGTCTTGGCGGCCTTTGATGAGGTAGTGGCCCGCTTTCGGCGGTCGGGAGCAACCGCAGAGCAGCTCGAGATAGCCAAGCGCGCCATCGGCGTGAGCTTCCTCGGGCAGCTACAGTCGAACCAGTCGCTCGCTCTCGACTTCGCCACCTCCGAGCTTGGGTACGGAACCTGGAAGGCGTCAGTTGAGTGGTACGACGCCATGAGCAAGGTGACGCTTGCGGATGTGGCGAGGGTTGCGGCGAAGTACCTCAGCGCCGACTCGAGAACAGTCGCCACGATTGAGCGTGAACAGTAGGAGGAGTGCGGCATATGGCCAGAATGAGCGTGATTGCATACAGGGTGCTCCCCCTCATTGCGGCGGCCGCCGCCGGCTGTGCGGCGCTGCAGGGCGGCCTGGGCGAGGGAGACCGCGCGCGAGAGGCCGAGGTGTCGTCGTTTAGGCCCGTGAGGCCGGAGCGGTGGAAGCTTCCGAACGGGCTGACCGTGTTGTACCTCAAGGACGATGAGCTCCCGCTCGTGACGGGCAAGCTCTTCGTGCGGGGAGGCGCCCTATGGGCGGACGGCGCGCCGAATGGATCAACGAGCGCCATGGGCGATCAGATGCGGCAGGGCGGGGCAGGAGGCCGTTCCGCAGACGAGCTCGATCGGGAGCTTGAGAAGCTCTCGGCAGCTGTGGTGAGCACCATGGCCACGGAGTTTGGCGCGGTGTCTTTTGCGGCGCTTTCGAGCGATGTCGACAAGGTCTTCCCGATCTTCGCGGACGTAGCGCTGAGGCCGCGCTTTGAGGAGCAGCGGCTGTCGCTGTGGAAGGGCCAGTCCATAGAGTCGATCCGGCGCCGCAAGGAGGATCCCGGGACGGTCGCCTCAATCGCCTTCCAGCAGCTAGTGTATGGCGACTCGCCCTACGGCCGCGTCGCCGTTGAGCGGGATATCGCTGCCGTGTCGCGGGCACACCTCGTGAGGCTGCACGAGAAGCTTGTCCGGCCGGACGGGGCGATCCTCGCAATCTCTGGAAAGATCGACCGGGCGCATGCTGAGGCCCTGGTGAGCCGCCACTTCGGCGCGTGGCGCGCCCGCGGGGCCCTCCTGCCGCCAGCGCCTCCAGACAACTATCAGCCCAAGCCAGGCGTGTACTTCATCACGCTGCCCTTCTCGCAAGCCACGGTCAAGATGGGGCAGCTCGGCATACCGCGGCTCACGCCTGACTACCCACAGATCGACCTCTTCAATGAGGTCTTCGGGGCATCAGGCTTCGGCTCGCGCCTCATGGCGCGGGTTCGCACTGAGCTCGGCCTCACCTACGGCATCTACGGCATGATCTCGCCCGCGGTTGTGAAGGGCACCAACTACGTCTTCCTTCAGACCAAGGCCGAATCGGTAAGCCCCGCGATAACGGAATCGTTGGCGGTGCTAAAGGGGCTCCAGGCGGCGCCCCCAACAGCGCTGGAGCTGGGCGAAAAGAAGGCGGCGATCCGCAACTCGTACGTGTTCAACTTCGACTCTCCTGCCGACATCGTCTCTCGTGATGCCAGCCTAGAGCTCCTCAACTATCCGGCCGACTACGACCAGACCTACCTGGAGAAGATCGATGCGGTGGCTCCCGAACAGGTTACGGAGGTGGCGCGCAGCCGCTGGGATCCGTCGCAATTCGTGATAGTTGTGGTGGGAAGCGAGGCCGCTTTCGAGGGCCTTGCCAAGTCCATGCAGGATAAGGGCGGACCTCTCGGAGCGTTTGGCCTAAAAAAACTAAGTTTTGAAACGGCGATTGTGGGTCAATAACCCCCAAACCTTCATCCTACAGAGATAGTGCTAGGAGTGTAACCTTCTACCTCTCAATGCAGGATCCTATGGTTTACAAGAGCAAGGCACCCCAGGCTGCGGTTGCCACGTGTGAGGCGGTGCTCGGCGGCTGCAATATCCTTCTCGCGCTCCTCTTCGCGGGCTGTGTCACGGCCAAGGAGCCCGTAGAGGGTCCCGACAAGATGTTCTCAGGAACCGCGATGGGCGCGCTTGAAGGCGCTGGTGCTGGTGCAGTGACGGGCGCGCAACTTTCGGCGGGGGCTGGGCCGGGGGTGGCCGTCGGCGCCGGTTTTGGGGCCGTCGTTGGCATGATTAATGGAGCGATGTCTGACGCCTCTGAGGACACGCAACGGCGGCTTCAAACCGGGCTCAAGCGCGAGAAGAAGCGCTCGTTTGCCCAGGAGGTGCTGGCGGAGCACTACAAGCGCAGGACGGCGATTCATCCCTCCCGCGACATCTACCCAGCCGATATCTTTTTTAGCGGCGATTCGGTTAAGATGTGCCCGTCAGGAGTGAGCGTGGTGGCAGAGATTGCGCGCATGAACGAGTTTCGCTTACCCTATTCGAGGCTCATCATCGCTTCGTACGCGAAGGCGACGGCGCCGGACTCAGGCTACGCTGAGCACCTGTCGCAGGAGCGCGCCAAAGAGTTCGTGAACCGGCTTGTGCAGATGGGGATTGAGCCGCGGAGGCTCGAAACTCGCCCTGTTGTAGTGGAAGCGCCGGTGCTAATTGATCCGTTTGACAACCCAACAAGGTATAACCAGGCTATCGAGATTATCGCTATAGATCGGTGAGGCATGAAGACAAAGAAAGAAGCAAAGAGCAAAGAGGCAGCAGAGTCAGGCAAGGAAGCGGCAGCGATCTCGTCGAAGGCGGACTTGCGCGCGTTCATCACGGATGTGCATGACCGCCTCCTTAAGGATCAGGCCGCCCCGATCTTCGCAATGGCGGCCATGCAGCAGGTCATGAGCCTCGACAACATTTACGATCTCCTCGATCCCCAGAACAAGGAGATCCTCCAGGAGATCTGGGTGAAGCTCTCGCAGTCAGGCCTCAACCTTCGTCGCCCACCGCTCCTCTTCGGGGACGGAGATGGCGCCGTCGCCAAGTAGGGGCGCAGCGAGAGACACCTACCCCAGGACCCCAGAAAGCTGCTACAACGTCCAGTAGCAACTATTCTGTCCGGCCCTATGACGACGAGCGCTGAGCAGCGGCTCACTACACCCCTCTGGATTACCGTCCTGCTGTGCCTCTTCGGCCTCGCAGCCTCGGGTTTTGCGCTCTACGAGCACGTGGCGTACACCAACGGCCTCGCCACAGGCCCCTCGGTGTGCCAGATCAGCGCGTACATCGACTGCACCAAGGTCAATACGAGTGAATGGTCGAAGTTCTTTGGCTTGCCGCTTGGGGCGTATGGCATCGTATTTTACGGCATCCTTCTCGCTGCCTCCCTCGCATCCCTCCTGCTCGGCACGGTATCCCACCGTGATGCGCTGGCATTTTCCCTGCTGTCGTCTGCCGCGGCCTCGACTCTTTCGGTGGCGCTCTTCGCCATTTCGCACTTTATCATCGGCGCCCTCTGCATTGTCTGCGTGTCGCTCTACGTGACCAACTTCATCCTCTTTGGGGTGGCAGCGCGTGGAGCGTGGCGTGGCAGGGTTCGGGAGGGGCTGTCGGAGGGGGTGTCGGCGATTGGGGCCTTCTTCGCCACTACGGTGCTGCTCATGCC
Organism: bacterium; assembly: GCA_017853605.1. Taxonomy (GTDB): domain Bacteria; phylum Bdellovibrionota_C; class UBA2361; order UBA2361; family OMII01; genus OMII01. The sequence continues at coordinate 11,826 of JAFMJG010000046.1, read as the reverse complement.
CGCCCGGTCTGTCAACGGGGCGATGGTGGCGCGGATAGGTCTCGTGCTGGCGGTTGCTGGAATGTGGGCCGCATCGCAGCTGCCGCAGTGGCTCCTAATCAGCCTCGGCGGGCAGGCAGCCGGCAGCGGCAACGCAATGGTAAAGGAAGCCGTCGCCCGCTGGAGGGACGCGCCGCTCAACCCGCCAGTGGTCATCGATGAGCCGGCAGGCAACGCCGATCTCCGCGAGGGGAGCCGTGAGGCGCCGGTATCGATCGTGGAGTTTGCAGACTTCGAGTGCCCAGGATGCCGCCGGATGTACCCCGTTCTTCACGACGTGCTGAAGGAGCATGAGGGGCAGTACACCTTTGTGTTCAAGAACTATCCCCTCGACAGCGACTGCAACCCTTTCATCACCCGCCAGTTCCACCTCAACGCGTGCAACGCCGCGCTGCTCACGCGCTGCGCTGCAGAGCAGGGCAAGCTGAAAGAGGCGGTCGACTTCCTCTTCACCGACAAGACGATTGAGAACCGGGAGGGACGCCCCGGCCCCGAGGTGAGGGATGCCATGGTGGCAGCGTGCGCAACCCAGCTTGGCTTGGATGGCGCTGCCCTGCGCGAGTGTGTCGTCTCGCGGCGGCACCTTAAGAGGGTCCAGGAGGACATCAACGAAGGCCAGCGCCTCGGGCTTGATTCCACTCCCTCTCTTTGGGTCAATGGCCGGCCCCTCAAGGGCGCGAATCCCGACGTGTTGCGCGCAGTGTTCAGCGATGCACTGGCCCCGAAGCGCCGATAGCAAGGCGGCAGTGCCATGAAAATCCCTCGCGGACGCCCCAAAAGCGGGGTAGCCTAGGGCGCATGAAAGAGAAGGTAGCTCAGGAATTGGCTCGTCGCGTGAAGAGCGGCGATGTTATCGGAGTGGGAACCGGAACGACCGTCGATGCGGCGCTTGCGGAGATAGGCAAGCGCATTAGGGCCGAGGGGCTGCAGGTCACGGTTGTTCCCACATCGCTCCAAAGCGCATGGAGGTGCCAGGAGCTCGGGCTTACGGTGATGTACCAGTCCTTCTACGGGCGGCTCTCGTGGGGCTTTGACGGTGCTGATCAGGTGACGCGCAGCCGGTGGGCGATCAAGGGAAAGGGGGGCGCGATGCTGCAGGAGAAGATCCTCGCCAAGCGGTGCGAGCGTTTTGTCCTGATCGTCGATGACTCAAAGGTTGTGCAGCATCTCGGCGCAGGATGCCCCGTCCCGGTCGAGGTGATTCCGGAGGCGAGAATCATCGCCGAAGAGGGCTTGCGCGCCCTCGGGGCCACGGAGCTTGCGCTTCGAGCCGGCTCTGGGAAGCACGGCCCGGTAATTACTGAGTCTGGCAACATCATCATAGATGCCGTCTTTCCCTCGATTCACGAGAGCCTTGAGCGTGAGATCAAGTCAGTGGTTGGCATCGTTGATAGCGGGCTGTTCATCGGCTATGCCAGTGAAGTGATCGTCGGAAGCGCAGCGGGGGTTGAGTCGTTTTAGCTTTGGCTTGAGGCGGCCGCCTCAAGCAGCGAGCAGGAGCGCTTGCTGCCCTGAACGCGGCGCCTCACCGTCCGTGGCCACAGGAGTTGGCCCGAGATCCTGCCCGCCAGCCGCACAGTGCGGCAACAATAGCATTGAAACGACAGCGGGTGCGCAGCCAGTGCTGTGCCGGCCAGCGTCGTGCGGGGCGCTCAGAAACGGGGGACAGCGTGCGCAAGCGTGAATGATAGTCGGCAAGCCGTGCTGGCCCGACGGATTGAGGCGCACCATCAAACGCTAGGCCACTCGCTCCTTCTGCCCATCACAGTCCCTCCAAACGCCAGCCCGTCACAGCCTGAATTTTTGCCCCCGAATGCGATGACTGCACCCATAGGTTTGCGTGGGCATTTGGGCGAAGTACTCCATGTAAGGGCGGGGCGGAAGGCGCGTGTGCTGTGGTTGTGGTCGCACAGCGCGGGCAAAGCCAGGGCAGTAGCTCCGCCTAATAGGCCCACTAAGGCCGCTGTCTGCGGAGGAGAGGATGAGAACGAGCGAGAAAAAACTACAGAGCTATGCAAGGAGGTGCCTCTTAGGGTGCGTTGCAATTCCGATTGGGGCCTCAATCCAGAGCGCAGTTGCCATCACGCCGCCCGACATGACGGTGTGCGGGGGAGCCACCTGCCAGGACCTCCCAAAGAGCGCATGCAGTGATGCAGGGTTTCAGGTGTCCCTTAAGAGCTATGCGCCGGGCGCTTCGTCAAGTGAGGGGACGGCGTCGTACGTGTACGAGATCTGCAGCCCACCGGCAGGAACATGCTCAAGCACGGTCAGGCCAGGGGAGCCCTGCTTGGACAGCAATTTTTGTAGGACGAAGGGGCAAGCAAGCGATCCGGCTGCGTTCTGCAGCCGTGAGTGTGCTGCGAGCACGTTTCGTGGCCTGAGCCATTTCGACGTCACGTTCCCTGATTTGGCGACGAGCGCCTGCTTGAGCGGCAACACAAGCGTAACAGGAAGCTGTTCGGCGGTGGACAAGAACAACGACGGGGTGTTCCCTGCGGTTGGCGGCTTTGTGCTAGGGGACAGCAGCTGCTTCTCAAGCTCATCCGGCAGCTTCGTTGCGAAGTGCGAGGACACCATTGTTGAGCCGGGAGACTGCATAGAGCTAACGCTCAACATAGCTGGGGAAACGACGGGGCTCGGCCTTGGGGCTGCTGTGGTGGTGGACAAAGAGGCCACGGCCTGCACCTCAAGTTGCCTGGCGGGGCCATCGTGCGAGCGGTGCGACAAACCAGGCGGGGGCAACCACTGCCTTACCCGCACGCTCGGCTTCTGGGGAACCCACCCTTGGATAACGAACAATTTTGCGAGCGATGCCAGCCCTGTCGTGGTGTGTGGCAAGGCGCTCGACTGCGACGACCCAGACGATGGCAGGTCAGCTCCCGCGTGTGCTGCCGGGTCGTGCGACTCGGTCATGGAGGGGCTGGGATCAAGCCCTGGGCAGGAGCTGTCGACGAACCAGCCGTACGTGGTCATGGTCAAGCAGCTCACGGCCGCCAAGCTTAACCTTGCGGCAACTCGGGCGCTTGCCCCGGCGGGGAGCGATGTGTGCACTGAGTGGAGCTATGGAGGGAAAAGCGTAGCGGAATGGGCCAGCCTGTGTGAGGGGCTGTGCAGTGCCGGCAAGGCAACGATATCGGGAAGCGGGTGTATCGAGGCGCTCGACGCCTTCAACAACTCGCAGGATTCGGGCTTTGATCAGACTCCGCCCCTCTTTGAGCAGCCGGGCGTTGATGATCACGAAAACGTCTCCGGGGCAGACTCAAGCCAGTTCAACCTGGCGCAGGGGAAGCGGAGCCCTCCTGGCAAGTTAGTGATCGGCAAGTATGCATCGGCGCCCAATGACTGCCGGTGACCAGGGGTCTGTGCGCTTGGGCCCGTCCGCCGAGGGGCGGACGGGCTGTTTTCTCGCTCCGGCTCACGTTAAGATCCTGCCTAAAGCCTGCGCCATCGCAGCTCGCCGCCGCTCAAGCCATGCCCGCACCTCTGCCGCGCCGCGCTCCATGCCGGTATTGCCGCAAGCTCGCCCGTGATGCTCGAACATCTTCTCGGCCTCTTCCATCAGGGGCTGGATTGTCGAGATCTCCCGGGCTTCAAGGTGGCGCTGGGCGGCGTACCCATGGGTGATATCTGCCAGGACGGGAAAGAACCTCTCTCGTGATGCCAGGTCTTGCCACGCATCTGCAAGAAGCGAGGCGCCGAGGTACGCGAGGTCAAAGGCGCGAGGTCCGCGGCAGGCGAGATCGAAGTCAAGAACGGCAGTGACGCGCCCAGCCTCAAGCAACACGTTGCGGGCGTGAAAGTCCCGGTGAATGAGGCCAACGTGACATTCTCCGAGATCACTTGAGAGGGTTAGCTGTGGCAGGTGAGCCCCCCCATCAAACGAGTCAAGAGCGTTATGGGTAACGGCGAGAATGGCGCCAAGGGCAGCAGCTTCAGGCGAGGTGATAGTTCCGAGGGATACGGAACGGCCCGGCTGCAGCGGGTAGAGCGACCAGTGGCTCCCCCCGAACGAGTGGGCGTTTTGTCCCGTTGCCGTCTGGATAGCGATCGCGGCCGGGACTCCACGCGAGGAGAGCGCGCCGAGCAGGGAGCACTCGAATTCGGGACTAAACGATGCAGGCCTTTTTTTTAGGGCCAAGCTTCGATCGCCCTGGCGCACTCGCCAGACAGAGTTGCCGAGCCGCCCCTCAAGGAGCAGCGGGCTTCCCCAGGCGAGCAGCACCGTCTCGGAAATCTCGCGGCTCTGCGTTGGGGCGTTTTTTGGGGTAACCATAGTCCTCTCAGGCACGGCGGATACGGAGGCAGCTTGAGCCGCCGCAATTCGCGAGATCCTCCCTCCTCATACGACGCGTTGCTTTCCAGAATCAGGCGCAGCCCAGCCCCCAGGCGCGTAATCGACGTAGCCGCGCCACCGCCAGCGCAGCCGGCGCGCTAGCACGACGCAGGCCCATACCAGGGCAAAGGCCCCGATATCATCAAGCAGGTAGTGCCACCCCAAGTAGATCGTGCTGTTGAGGGTCAGGGCGAGAAAAGCCCAGCTCACCCACGCCAGGGGCCGGAACAGGCGGGCGAGGTAGAGGCTTCCCGTCGTCACAACGGCGATGTGGAGGCTTGGGAAGCCAGAGATCATGAAGATCGCGTGCCGATTGAGGGGATCCTCGTCGAGTGCCAGCTTCATCCTCCAGAGGCTCTGCTGCAGGCCAGAGATCTCAGAGCCCTTCATAAATTCGAACAGCGCCGGCTCGAAGTACACTGGGCCCCAGGTTGGGGCGATGTAGATAACCGCCGTGCCAACGAGAAACAGCGACACGAAAGCAAACAGGTACTCCTGCGCCAGCTCGCGCGAGGCGGCCACCACAAAGGTAAAGCCGACAAGCGACATGTATGGATAGTACCAAAAGTAGTGCCCGCTGATGAAGTTGAGCGTGGCTGGCGAAGTTCCAAGCGCGGCATGCAACGCTTGCGAGCACAAGAGCCCGCCACAGACGAGGCGATCCGCGGCAGCAAACGCGCCGTCGTGCACGTGAGAGTTGATGTGCGGTATCAGGTTCTTGAGCATTCCGAACTCGACAAACATCACCACAATCGCGACGGTGAAGCGAAAATCCTGAAGTATGTGCTCGGGCTGGAGCCGTGTTGCGACGTGCTTCCAAAAAGCCGGCCAGGGCGCAGCCTTGATCTGCCCCCAGTGGTGCCTGGCGAAGAGCAGCACCTGAATCGCCACAAATGCGATCGCCACAAGGCAGTACAGGTCGAGCGCAGCCAGCACCTGCTTAAGGAGAAAGGCAGAGGGGCCGCTCTCTGCGCCGGCCCCCGGCTGCCCTGGCATCGGGAGCCCAAAGTGCCGGTAGGCTCCAGTGACGAGGAGTCCACACGCCAGAAGCAGCCACTCAATAGGCATGAGTAGTCGAAGAGATCTCATCTTGAGCTAGTATCGGCACTGATCGCCCCCGAGGCACACCCATACTTTGCCCATTAGCCGGGAGCCCCCCACATCGTTCGTTGAGGAGCTTCTAAGTAACTGAAAGCATGTGGCTTGCTCAGGTGTCTGCCTTGAAAATTAAGGCGTTGTTTGCGCGCTGCCGGTTCCGCAGGCGTTGCCTATGGCGCTGGCCAAAGAGGCACCCAAACGGGACGGAGGTCGTGGCCAGGCACCCGCCAAGCCCTTTAAGCAGCGCGGCTTGAATCCCGGTCTGAATCGCTGTCTAGCCGGCCCTTTGGGCGAATCTCTGTACCCTTCGCACATCTACCACGTGCCTAAACTCCGGAGGCCTATGCCCCAGCACCACACCCCTCGAGATACGGCGTGGCGAAACGCCGCGCCTATGGTGTCCACCAAGGTTGAGCCTCTAGACCTGAAGATGCCGCCGGTGAGCACCGCTGCGGCGGAGCGCATCGATGCCATGCCTGCCGCTGTGGGCGGACATGTGAGAACAGCCCCCGCACATCCGCCGGCTGCAGCGGCCGGGTCGCTCGCCAAGAGCGCAGCGATGTTCGCCCTTCGGCTTACTGGCAAGGCGCTTCAGTGGGTTGCACAGGGTGCGCTTGACATCGCAAAGCGGCTCACTCATGTGCCACCGAAGGATTCGGTGGATGCCCTTGTAGTGCGCGCTGTGGCCGGCCCTCCTGCGGAGTGGGTAGCGCGGGCGAGGCCAGCTGCGCGCACGTGGGGGGAGTTTGCCAAGGATCAGGCCCTGGCCGCGGCCTCCCTCCTTGAGCCGAGCTTTGTGAAGGAGGCGCGCAAGATCTCCGGCTACGAAAAGGGGGTGCTCGGCAAAGTGTCAGCCGTGCTCTCGCACGTCGCCAAGGGGCTCCCGAACCCGTCTGGAAGCCACATCACCCCTGAGCGAGTTCGGGCCTTGCCCTACGAGTACAACGATCCCCACCTGCAGAAGATCTACCTTAAGCTGCGCCGGCAGTTCTTTCCGAACCGGGCAGACCTTGATGACTACAAAGTCGTGTGGCGAGATCGGCCTGCGTATAGTGGCGGCAAGCCGGAGGACGAGCGCGGCTACATACAGTACGCCGCCCGTTGCATCTACATCGCACGAGAGATGTCGCACCCCGATGCGGTGAAGTGGATCCCCGCGCTCATTCATCATGAGCTCAGTCACGGCGTGCTCAACGGCTTTCTTAAGCCAGGCCAGGACTCGCATGCCGAATGGTTTAGGCGGATAAGCTACCTGCACCCCGACACCTCAGGGTTCGAGTCGTGGCGAGGGTGGTTTGCAGCCTGTCGGAGCTACCACGGACGCCCGTAGCTGGTCATCGGGCGGGGCGCAGTGGCTGGCGCCGGATGGGGGCCGTGCAAGGTGACTCGGCCCGAAGGAGACCGTTCCCTAACTCCTCAAGTCAGAGCTCGTTTCAGCCCAGCTCTGTGGTATCGGCGCCCTAGCCGTGGCCGCAGGGCTGTCGCCTTGTGTTGCCGCATCGCGGCGGTTTACCGTGGGATCCTCGATTCCCCCGTTTTTTGATGAGGCCTGCCATGAGCAACAGAAACGACCCCAGCCCTGATCGGCGACAATTCTTTCTGCAGGCATCTTCAGCAAGCCTGTCGCTAGCTGCGCTCACGCTGCCCCCCCTTGCAGCGCGAGAGCGGAGCGGCATTTCGGCCGCCGTGGCGCGCAGCGAATTCGACGACCTCAAGGATTTTGTCCAGGCGCTTGGGCGCGTGACGCTGCTGGCCCGCGAGCTCGAGACGAGGATCTCGCGGGCGCCGGAGGGGCAGCGCAAAGAGTGGGGGGCCTCTCGGGTTGCTGTTCGAGACATGGTCGCTGGCGCTGAGGATGCGGCTGTTGCGGCCTTGCGCAGGGCATTTGCCGCCAAGGAACGCAGCCCAGCAGAATTTGCCGTGCAGCTGAGGGATCGCACTCAGGCGCTCACGGAGGCGCAGCAGGATCTTGAGATTATCCTCAAGCAGGCAGCTGCCAAGCTTGAGCGAGCCATCCCCAAGGGAGCCCTGCCCAAAGAGGCGCCGCAAAAGTCTGGCAGCCGCCCGACGAGCCCGCTTATCATTATCGCCAACCCCTTCGAGGAGATCCTGTATCGCAACGGCTCCTTCGACATGCTCGCGAGCCTTGCAAAGCAGGGCCTCGACGCGTTTGCTTCGCAGGCTTGGGGTGAGGGCAAGCTCTCGCAGCGGCGCGACTGGAAGTGGCGCCTTGAGACCAAGCGGATGACGCGCCCCCAAGATGTTGAGGCGGAGCGCGCGTACGAGGCGGTTCGTAATGGGCTCGTGTCCCTGGCGTCGATCGATGCGCTGACGAGAGCCGTGGATGCCCAGCCCGGCAGGGCGCGAGATCCGCAGTGGCGAGAGGCGAAGGGGCGCGTGAGCGAGCGGGTGTCATCAGTAGAGCAGCAGCTGCGGGAGGGATTCGAGGAGAGCCTTGAGCGGACCACCCGCGTGCAGGGCTTGCAGAGGCTTAAGGAGGCCTCCTCGCGCATCGGGCTCGCCAGCAGCGTGGTGGAGGCCTTCCTTAAGTAGCCCGCCAGGGAGGGGCAAGCGCCCCTTTGGTGCCGATGGGCATTCTCAATCCAGCCGCAAGACAGTACAGTCGGCACGAGCTGACGCAGGGCTCAATCGGCCTAGGCATGACAACCAAACATCCTAAAGGAATTCCATTCATCATCGCCAACGAAGTGGCAGAGCGCTTCAGCTACTACGGCATGAAGGCGATCCTGGTCGTTTTTATGACCACCATGCTCCTTGATTCCTCAGGTGTTGCGGCACCGATGCCAGAGGAGGAGGCCACGTTTTGGTATCACGTCTTTGGCATGGGGAACTACCTGGTGCCTGCCTTCGGGGCCGTCGTGGCAGATGTCCTGTGGGGCAAGTACCGAACGATTATCCTGCTCTCGCTCGTTTACTGCGCAGGCCACGCCGCGCTCGCGATCGATGATACCCGCATGGGACTCGCAATAGGCCTGGTGCTCATCGCGATCGGATCCGGGGGAATAAAGCCGTGTGTCTCCGCGCATCTCGGGGACCAGTACCGCGAGCGCGAGCCAGGAGCGCTCTCGCAGGGCTACGCGCTCTTCTACCTAGGGATCAACGTTGGCGCCTGTCTTTCGACTATCGCCACGCCGCTGCTCCTCGAGCGCTACGGCCCGCGGGCAGCCTTTGGGGTGCCGGGAGCCTTTATGGCGCTCGCCACAGTCGTGTTCTGGATTGGGCGGCGCCGTTATGTGGTGGTCGCGCCCACTCCCTGGCGGCTCTACGTCGCTGAGCTCTGCAAGGGACAGCGGCGCCGCGGCGTATGGACCCTGGCGCTCCTCTACGTGTCGCTCTCCCCTTTCTGGGCCCTCTTCGATCAGACGGGGTCCTCATGGATCCTGCAGGCGGAGCGCATGCATCGGGAGTTCTACATCCCCTTAGTTGGCAGCGTGACTATCCTGCCGTCCCAGCTGCAGGCTCTCAACCCAGTGCTCATTCTGGTGCTGGCGCCGCTGTGTGGCTGGATCGCATACCCGTGGCTTGCGGCGAGAGGGTGGCTCTCGGATCAGGGAAAGCTCGTTGTCGGCATGATCATTGCTGCCGCGTCGTTTGGGATAGTGGCGTTTGCGCAGCAGCGGATTGCAGCGGGAGAGGTGGTATCTGTCGGGTGGCAGGCGGCAGCGTACCTTATTCTCACCCTGGCTGAAGTAATGGTCTCAATTACCGCCCTTGAGCTTGCATACGTGCATGCTCCCGCGGTGAGCAAGTCGTTCGTCACATCGTTTTACCTGCTCTCAGTTGCGCTTGGAAACGGCGTGACAGCTGCCCTGACAAAGCTTCTCGCGAGCCTCGCCTGTCCCCCTGACACGCCGCTCTACTTTGCCCTCTTTTCCGCTATGGCTCTCGTTTCAGCAGTGCCGGTTGCGTGGAGCATGAAGCGCCTGTCGGCGCTCAAGGCGTGACTTCCCTGGGACGGGCAGGCCGATCAGGAATACCTTCAGCTTGTTGCGGGACCGCCGCCACAACACGTCGTTTGATTGCGGCTGCCAAACAGATGCGTTAAGGGCGCTATCAAGCTAAGCAACCTGCACTCCGATACCCTCCTATGGGGGGAGGGAGTGGCCCGCGGCGCGCAACGCGCTCGGATCGCTCTTCCGCAAGAAGGAAGATCGTCACTATGAAGCTGGGAATTACGGTCGGAGTGCCCAAGGAGAGCGGATCAGGCGAGACACGCGTTGCCGCAACACCGGATTCCGTCAAGCGACTCGTAAAAAGTGGCTTTGACATGCAGATTGAGCACGGGGCCGGCCTTGCGGCGGGGTTTCATGACGAGGACTATGAGGCCGCCGGGGCGCAGCTCGTTGGGGGCGACAAGGCGTGGGCTGCCCCGATCGTCGCCAAGGTTGCTCCGCCGACGGAGGGCGAGTCGCGCCGCATCGAGTCAGGCGCCCTAATCGTGTCGCTGCTTGAGCCGTTTAGAAATGCTCCCCTCCTCGAAAAGCTCGCGTCCCAGAGGGTTGACGCCCTCGCGCTTGAGGCGATCCCCCGCACCTCACGCGCCCAGTCGATGGACGTGCTGTCATCACAGGCCGGGATAGCGGGATACAGGGCCGTTCTTGAGGCCGCGCACCACTACGGCCGCTTCTTTCCGATGATGATGACATCTGCCGGCTCCGCCAAGGCCACCAAGCTCACGGTGCTCGGCGCCGGAGTTGCGGGGCTGCAGGCGATCGCCACTGCCCGCAAGCTCGGCGCGACCGTTGAGGCGTATGACGTTCGGCCTGAGACCCGTGAGCAGATCCAGTCGCTCGGCGCCAAGTACATCGACATCAAGCTCGACGAATCCGGAAGCGGGCAGGGGGGCTACGCGAAGGAGCTCTCGGAGGACTCCAAGAGGAGGCTTCAGGAGGCGCTCAATGAGCAGCTCAAGAAGAGCGACATTATTGTTACCACAGCGAACGTGCCTGGGCGAAAAGCGCCGATTCTGGTGACGGAGGATGTCGTGCGGGGCATGCGGCGCGGCTCGGTCATCGTTGACATGGCGACCCCCAGCGGGGGGAACTGCCCCCTGAGCCGTCCCGACGAGGTGGTAGAGGTGCATGGCGTCAAGATAGTCGGGTACACGAACTACCCGGCGATGATGGCCACCGATTCGAGCAGCTTCTTTGCCCGGAACCTTGTGTCGCTCTTTAGCCTCTTCGTGCGGGAGCCCGAAAAGGGCGAGCCAACCTTCTTCATCAATCTTGAGGACGACATCATTGATGCGTCGCTCCTTGTCCACCAGGGAATGTTGCGGATGAAGCGGAGCTAGCGGCATATGTCAGAAACGATGATAGCAGTCTACGTGTTTGTGCTCGCGTGTTTTGTTGGCTACCACGTGATCTGGGGAGTGACGCCGGCGCTCCATACGCCCCTCATGGCGGTCACCAATGCCATCAGCGCGATCCTGGTGATCGGCGCCATTCTCGTCGCTGGCTCAGCCGCTGCGTCTGATTCCGGCTGGGTGCAGCTGCTTGGGTTCCTCGCCGTAATGCTGGCGTCGATCAACATTTTTGGCGGCTTCGTGGTGACAAACCGGATCCTGGCCATGTTTAAGAAAAAATCCTGAGAGAGCGCTGCATGAACCTAAGCCCGGACCTTTTCGCGTTTGCATACCTCGTCGCAACGGTGCTCTTCATCTTTGGGCTCAAGGGGCTGAGCCACCCGAAGACGGCGCTCCGCGGCAACCAGCTCGCGATGGGAGGCATGGCGCTCTCAGTCGTTGCGACGCTCGGGCACCATGACGTAAAGGGCTATGGGATAATCGCAGCGGGCCTCGTCGCCGGAGCGGCGGTGGGGGTGCCGCTAGCGCTTCGCATCAAGATGACGGCCATGCCGCAGCTCGTTGCTGCCCTGCACAGCTTTGTGGGCCTCGCGGCCGTGCTGGTGGCCGCGGGCACGTACCTGATAGAGGCGAGAGAGGGGGGGCTTCACGCAGTTACGCTCGTTGAGCTGGTCGCGGGCAGCGCGATCGGGGCGGTAACCTTTAGCGGCTCCCTGGTGGCGTTCGGCAAGCTGCAGGCCCTGTTGGGCTCCAAGCCCCTCATCTTTCGCGGCCAGCACGCCCTGAACGGCGCCCTGATCGGCGCGGTGCTCCTGCTGTCCATCGTGTTTGTTCGGGAACACAGCTTCGCGGTATTTGGCCTCGCCACGGGGATCTCGCTGGCGCTTGGCTTCTTGCTCGTGCTTCCGATCGGGGGCTCGGACATGCCAGTTGTGGTCTCGATGCTAAACTCGTATTCCGGCTGGGCCGCTGCCGCCACAGGATTCACCCTCAACAACCAGCTCCTGATCGCAACTGGGGCGCTGGTGGG
>JAFMJG010000045.1 GCA_017853605.1 bacterium | reverse complement strand
CGCGCGCACAGGGAGCCCGATCCTCGCCGCGAAAAAGTGGCCAAGGCTCTCGTAGACGGCGAAGTGTATGGGGTTGACCTCATTTCTGCGCTCTATCGAGAGGATTTCTACCCGGAGGTCCCGGCAGCCGAGGGTGGCCACTACGGCGAGGACATCTTCAGGGAGGTTGAGCGATTTACGGGCAACGTGATCAGCCGCATCTCGAGCGAGGAGTTTGACGTCATACACGCCCACGACTGGATGACCTTCCCGGCGGGTGTTGCGTTGGCAGAGATCACGGGCAAGCCGCTGGTCGTTCACGTGCACAGCCTCGAGCCGGACCGGAGCGGGCTGTATGTCAACGAGCAGATAGACCAGATCGAGCGCTTCGGGATTCAGGCTGCCGACCGTGTCATAGTTGTCAGCCACTACACGCGAAAAATGATCCAGGAGCAGCACGGTGTCCCAGCCGAAAAGATCTCTGTGATCCATAACGGGGTGTACCCGCGCCAAGCGATCAAGGGCTACCGCATCAAAAAGACGTGGCCTCGCCACGTTGTGCTGTTCCTGGGGCGGGTCACCTTCCAAAAGGGGCCTGGATACTTCGTTGATGTTGCCCACCGGGTCATACCGCACATCCCGGACGTCCTCTTCGTTATGGCGGGCAGTGGCGACATGCTTGCGAGCATCATGGAGAAGGTAGAGAGCCTTCAGCTTCAGAACAACTTCCTCTTTCCGGGATTTTTGCAGGGCGAGGACCTGGAAGAGATGTTCTCGATAGCGGACCTGTACGTGATGCCATCAGTCTCAGAGCCATTCGGCATCGCGGCCCTCGAGGCGATAAGCTTCGACACTCCGGTGATTATCTCCAAGCAGTCGGGAGTTGCTGAGGTCATCGACCACGCGCTCAAGGCGGACTTTTGGGATGTAGACCGCATCGCTGACATGATCATCAACGCGCTCCTGCATGAGGAGCTGCGCCGCGAGCTTGTCTGCAAGGCCCGGGAGGAGGTTAAGAGGCTCCACTGGGGCGCAGCTGCCCAGAAGACGATAGCGGTCTACCAGGAGGTCTCCCCGTAGCATCAAGGCACGCTGCTGGAGGGGAGCGAGGCGGGAAGAAACTGTATGGCAACAGTCTGCTTGTACTTCCAGGTTCACCAGCCCTTTAGGGTGAGAAAGGGATCGTACTTCGACGCCGGGCGCGGCTTACCGCTCTTTGATGAGCCGCTTGACCGTCTTGTCATGGAGCGGGCAGCCGAGCGCTGTTACTTGCCCGCAAACGGTATCCTTGCGAGGGAGGCGCTCCGGTTGGAGGGGCGGCTCAAGCTGGCTTTCTCAATCACGGGCACGGCGATCGAGCAGATGAAGCTCTACGCTCCGGCTGCGCTTGAGTCGTTCCAGGCGCTGGTGTCTGGCGGGTGCGTAGAGCTGCTCGGCGAGACCTACTATCACTCGCTAGCCTCGCTTTACAGTGAGGAGGAGTTCCGGCAGCAGGTTGCGCAGCACACGGCCCTGATGCTGCAGGAGTTCGGGGTGCGGCCGGCAGTTATGCGCAATACGGAGCTGCTGTACTCTGACGAGATCGGCGAGCTGGCGCACTCCTGCGGGTTCAGGGCGGTTCTTGCGGAGGGCTCCGACGCGACGCTGGGATGGAGGTCCCCGAACGCCGCGTACCGCTGCGCCCGCTCGCCGCTGCCGCTGTTGCTCAAGAACTACCGGCTCTCGGACGACATTGCGTTTCGGTTCTCATCCGCAGACGGCGATGGAAAAGCACTGACGGCAGCAAGCTTCGCCCAGCGCCTTCAGGCCCTTCCCGCAGACACTGAGGCGGTAGGGATCTTCGTTGACTACGAGACTTTTGGCGAGCACCTCGGTGAAGGGACCGCCATTGCGAGCTTCCTTGAGGAGCTGCCGTCTGTTGTGTGCTCGATGCCGTCGTGGGGATTTTCAACCCCCTCGGGGCTCGCCGAGCGGGCCGTCCGCCGAGAGGCGCTTTCAGTACCGTCGGTAACATCGTGGGCCGACTTAAGCCGCGATGCCAGTGCCTGGACTGGCAACGGGATGCAGCAGGCAGCCCTCTCGCGAATCTACGAGATGGCAGGGGCAGTACTCGCAACCGGAGATCCCGGGCTAATCGCAGCATGGAGAAAGCTGCAGTCGTCAGACCACTTTTACTACATGAGCACGAAGGAAGGGGGCGACGGCGTTGTTCACCGTCACTTTAGCCCGTTTGAGTCCCCTTATGAGGCGTTCATCGCCTACATGAATGTCGTCCGCGATCTTGCGGCGCGCGCCGGGATTGATGCGTAGCCTACCGGCGCGCCTGCCTCTGCATGGGCCCTGGCTGCGGCTTTGGACGAGCTTGGGAGCCTCGCTCAACTGCCCGCTCAAGGCACAGCGACACCAGTGACGTCCAGCCTGTCTGGTGGCTTGCGCCGATGCCACGGCCGGAGTCGCCGTGGAAGTGCTCGTAGAAGAGCACGAGGTCCCGCCATTGCGGGTCAACAGCGTACCGCAAGTCATCGCCATGGCAGGGGCGGCGGCCCTCTTCGTTGGGAGTGAAGATGCTGCCAAGCCGGCGGGAGAGCTCATCGGCGACCTCACGCAGGTTCATGAGGTTTCCGGATCCCGTTGGGCACTCAACCTTAAAGCTGTCCCCGTAAAACTTGTGGTACCGATCGAGGGCCTCGATAAGGAGGGCATTGATCGGGAACCACACCGGCCCGCGCCAATTCGAGTTCCCCCCGAAGAAGTCGGTGTTTGAGTCTCCCGGGCAGTAGTCGATGCCGTAGTCACGATTCTCGAGGGTGAGCCGGTATGGGAAGTCAGCATGGATCTTGGAGAGCGACCTCATGCCGTGGGGCGAGAGGAACTCGCTCTCGCTCAGGATATACTTGAGCATCCGCGAAAGCCGCTCTGCCGAAGGGACTGCAAGCAGGCGAACCCCGCCGGGCGCACGCACCCCGTTCTCGCCGATCACGAGCTCGGCCGAGTGATCGGTGTACGCGATCTGCTTGGCGAGGTCAGCGTGGTTCTCAACGAACCACTGCAGCCGCTTCTTGAAGCCGGGCAGCTTGTCGATGGTGGAGTTGTCAATCACCTCGACCGCAAACAGGGGAATTACGCCCACGAGCGAGCGCACCCGCAAGGGTATGCTCGTGCTGTCGAGCTCAAGCTGGTCGTAGTAAAACCCGTCGAGCTGATCCCATAGCCCGGTGCCGCCAAAGTGGTTGATGGCGGCAGAGATCGAGATGAAATGCTCAAAGAACTTCGACGCCAGGTCCTCGTACTCCTCATTCTGGGCAGCCAGCTCAAGCGCCATCGCGAGCATGGTCGTGCAGTAAAAAGCCATCCATGCGGTTGCGTCTGCCTGCTGGAGCGTGCCGCCCTTTGGCAGGGGAGCGCTGCGGTCAAACACTCCGATGTTGTCGAGGCCGAGGAAGCCGCCAGTAAAGAGGTTCTTGCCGTGAGTGTCCTTGCGGTTCACCCACCAGGTGAAGTTGAGCAGCAGCTTTGAGAAGGCGCGCTTTAGGAAGACCTGGTCCTCTTTGCCCTCCTCCTTGCTCATCTGGTAGACGCGCCAGCATGCCCAGGCGTGCACCGGCGGGTTGACGTTTGAGAACTCAAACTCGTAGGCCGGTATCTGCCCATTGGGGTGCATGTACCACTCGCGGAGCATGAGCAGGAGCTGCGACTTGGCAAATGCGGAGTCGATACGGGCAAACGGCACCATGTGAAAGGCGAGGTCCCAGGCTGCGTACCATGGGTACTCCCACTTGTCAGGGACTGAAATGATGTCCCGGTTGTAGAGGTGCTCCCACTCATGGTTCTTCTGCTTGCGGCGCTGCGCTGCCGGAGCAGGCTGCGTTGGGTCGCCCTCAAGCCACTCCCTGACAGAGTAGTAGTAGAACTGCTTGGTCCATAGCAGCCCGCTGTACGACTGGACGAGGATGCGGCGCTGCTCTTCGCTAGCCGAATCGGGGAGCATGCTCGCGTAGAACTCGGCGCACTCCGCCTTGCGGGCATCGAAGATGCGATCAAAGTCCTTTGTGAAGCGCTCCTTGTGGGGGGTGGAGGATGTCTTGAGCCGAAACTTCAGCGTGACGGATTTCAGGGCTGGCACCGTCAGCCGGTAGAGAAGCGCGGCCTTGGTTCCCGTGTTGGTCGGATTTACCGCATCCTCTTCGCCATTCACGACGAAGCGGTGGAAGGCATCCTTCACGAAGAGGGATGTGTTCTCGCCCCCAAATAGGCGCCAACGGTTTGACTCGTTTTCCGTGAAAAGGGGGGCAGGGTAAATCGCGGCATTTGCCGGATCTGGAAGAAACACGAAGGGATCCAGCTGGGGGTGAACGAGAAGCAGCCGATCGTCATCGAGCAGGGAGATGCGGGGCCTAATTGTGTAGCCTTCGCCGGTCCGTCCCCAGCTCCAGGTGTTCCTGAACCAGATAGTGGGCAGGAGGTGAAGGGGCGCGTCTTTCGGCCCTCGGTTGTGGACAGTCAGCTTGATGAGGATGTCGTTTGGACCCGCCTTTGCGTACTCGACAAAGAGGTCAAAGTACTCATTTGAGTCGAAGATGCCGGTGTCGGTAAGCTCGTACTCGCGCTCGTTGCGGCCCCGCTTGCGGTTCTCGTCGACAAGCTTGGCGTATGGAAACTCGTTTTGGGGATACTTGTACAGGGCCCGCATGTACGAGTGGGTGGGTGTTGAGTCGAGGTAGTAGTAGCATTCCTTTACGTCCTCGCCGTGATTTCCCTCTGAGGGCACGAGGCCGAATGCGCGCTCCTTCAGGATCGGATCCTTGCCATTCCAAAGAGCGGGAGCGAAGCAGACCCGGCACTGTCGGTCGCTGATTCCAAGCAGCCCATCCTCGCCCCACCGGTACGTGCGGCTGCGGGCCTGATCGTGGGTGAAGTAGCTCCACACAGAGCCGTCTGCAGAGTAGTCCTCGCGGACGGTGCCCCATTGGCGCTCCGCAAGGTACGGGCCCCAGCGCTTCCAGTTCTTGGTGCGCCGCTCGTCCTCCTGCATCCGTTTGTGCTCTGCAGTAAGTATAGTTTTCGCCATGTCAGGTATTTAGATGTCGAGGGTAACCACTCTGAATCGCGTGCGCGAGGGTTGCGGCGAGTAACACCGGAGCACCTCTAATGGCAAAAGAGGCCAGCGCGCGGACAAGGCTCAACATATTGATAACTCTACGTTAACTCAATCCTTTGCGTACAGGATACAACCCTTACAGCCTAAAAAATGGTTTTAGATGTAACGCGCAGCGGCTGCTGGCCCATAACAAGGTATCAGTTTGAGGCAGTTATCAAGGCTCATATGAAGCGACTTCTCATTTCGGCAGCTGCAAGCACCTCCCTCTTGTTCTCGTCTGGGTGTGGCGTAGCCCCTTCATCGCTTGCCTATGGAGGCCTGGGCGGCGCCGGTATCGGAGCCGGCACTGGGGCAATCATAGGCGCGTGCATCGCCAACGGTGATGTTGCCGCAAGCACGCTGCTTGGCGGAGCGATCGGGCTTCCTGTCGGAATCGCTCTCGGGGCCGTTATCGACTACAACAGCGATTCCCGCGTTGCGGAGAGAAAAATAGAGAAGCTCCAGAAAAACTCTGCCGAGATCTATGCGCGCCAGAGGGAGCTTGATGCCCTGCGTGAAAAGATTCGTGATGATGGGCCAACTGGCAACCCATCCGAGCAGCGCCGGCGCTACTACTATGAGGGCAACACCCTCGGCAACTATTACCGGTAGGCAGCAGCCCTGCGAGGCAGGGAGCCCTGTCGCCTAACGCTCGCTGCGAAGGTGGATCTGGCTGGCGCGAGCTCGCGCCTCTTCAGGCGACATCCCTTTTTCCCGAAACAGTGAGGTGATTGCAGCTGCATCCGGGTGCTTTCCATCGACATCCAGGAGGGCGCGATAGCGCACAACCACTCGTGGCACCTGCCCCCGCTCCGTCCAGTCTCGCACAGTTTGCCGCGGAATGAGCGTCCTCTCCGCGATGCTGCCAGGCGAAAGCCCGCGGTCGAGCCGAAGGAACATAACGAGCTGGTACTCTTCGACGGTAAAGCTGCGTTTTTGGGCCCGCATGCCACAGAGCCGCTGCAGCTTCGCCCGCGCTTCGGATCCCGAAAACCCAACACGCTCGCGGAACATCAGCCAATCAGCGCGCTCCCGCAGCTTTAGGGTAGGGAGGGTGCCCGATGGCAGCAACGGGTAGATGCCCAGCCGAAGGAAGACCCGAGAGATGTCTTCCAGAAGGGCGAGGCCCCGAACCTTGCTCAGCCCAAGGCCTGGTGATGAGCCGCATGTAAGCCAGCCGGCGTTGTCGACTAGGCCGCGCAGAAACGTGGCCATCTCGGAGTCCGAGCCCAGATGTTCCCAAGGCACCCGCTTGTTGTTTCGCGTCACGTCGTGGAGATGTGCTGACAGGCTCGGACAGCAATGCCTTACACGAAAAGAGTCGCATGGCTGGTCGACGCGCCGGACGGCAACGGGCTCTCCACAGAAGCGGGCAAGGGCTTGAGCCACCCGGCGGATCTGGCCCCTGTCGCGGGAGCAGAACGACAGGTGGCGCTGAAGAGGGGTGCCAACCTCAGTGTGCGCGGCCCAGGCGCCCAGGATGTAGGCTAGATCCTCAGAGGGCTGCCGCAGGAGCGCCTCGACCCGGGCGTCTCTGCCGAGCAAGCGTAGTGGAAGAGAGGGGGCGGGCCCCTCATTGGGGGAGCGCCCGTTATCGTAGTAGGGATTTGGTGACACAACAGCCTATACCTGGAGCAGCTCCAGGATACCGTCGTTCGGCACGCTAAAGAAGGGAGCCTCGCCGCACGGCACAGCAGACAGATCCGCACTAGGATAGACAGCTATAAGGCTGCAGCGGGCGACTCTTCTACCGATCTCCTTGTCGGCCGCGAACTTGTCAGTACTTTACCGAGCAGCCGTAGGGCTCAGTTGAGCTCGGCTCAATTGGCTTTCCAGCCGCAATCGAGTCGATAGCGAGCAGCGCGTAGTTAGTTGCGCCTGCGACATCAGAGGGGTCTGTGGAGGGCTCGCTGTCGATGGCACCCGCATAGACCAGCGTGCCCTTAGGATCTATGACGAAGATGTGGGGAGTGGTTCTCGCGCCGTACTCCCTGCCCACAGCGCCAGAGGGGTCAAGCAGGAGCGCTGCTGACTCGAGCTTTGCCGACTGGACGGCTCCAGGCGCGTCCTTCTGCGAGATATGGCCCTGCTTTCCCTCTGCGCTAGAGCTGATAGTCAGCCACACTGCTCCCTTGTCGCGGGCAGTTCTCTGGAGGCGCTGCATGTCGCCGCGCGAGTAGAACTTCTTCACGAAGGGACAGCCGGGGTTGTACCACTCGAGCACCACTGTCTTGCCCTTAAACTGGGAGAGCGACGTAGGCTGGCCATCGGCGCTTGTGAGGTGGAAATCGGGCGCGGCTGAGCCGATCACGGCCACCTCAGCGGCCACAAAGGTTGCTGGCAGGAGCGTGGAGAGCGCAACGGACAGGAACGGGGCTAGCATTCTCATGATAGGTCTCCGGAAGAGCGGGTTGCGCCCACAATGGTACGTCGGCTCTGCTCCTGCCACAATGCCTCGTGTTGCTGCGGCGGACAGCAGGATCCCTGGCCTCTGCAGCGACGCACGCCGCCGCGGCTCCTCTTGCCTGGCGCAGTTCATCTGTTAATCTCGAGGACTATGCCTGATTCGTTCACAAAAACGGCGGATATCCTGCGGCTTGTTCGGGCATACGGCGAGGTTCAGGGCCGGGATCACGGCGGATATCATATCTTCACGGTGGAGGGCCCCCGCTCTAGCCTGCGCTTCTTTGGCTCCCACCACATCAACGATTCGGCACATCCCATGCTCAATAACATTAGGCAGCACTTTGATGAGTGGCAGCCCCAAACCGTTTTCGTTGAGGCTATTAGGGCGCTGCGGCGGGTGGAGGTGCCTGCGTCGACTGCAGCGCTCGGAGTGGGCAGCAATGGCGCGCCGGAATCGGCAGCATGCGGCGAAGCATTCCAGGCGCGGCTGGCAGCCCACGCAGCGGGCCAAGAGGATGCCAAGAGAGCCCTGCTCGAATCGCCGCTCGAAGAGGTTGTCAAACGCTGGGGAGAGAGCGGCTTTGCGGCACGTGTCGCGCTGGAGCGGGGAATCTCAGTTGAGTGCCCCGAGCCGAGCGGCATAGAGGAGATTAGGGGAGCCTGTGCTGAGGGGCTTTCAAGGGACGCTATTTTCGCCTACTTCGCTTTCCGAAACTTCTCCTTCGCGCCGAAAGGGGCCAGCATTGAGGATCTTGGGCGGGGCCTGTCGCCTTTTATTGGCGAGATCCAGGAGGCAACGGGATGGGGGGATTTCGACTTTTCATTCAGCAACCTCCTGGCGATCGGCCGGAGGGTGTGGGGCGAGGATCCGGCGAGGCCGGGCGACTATGCATTCTTTCGCATGCGCACGGCCCCCTTTGGATCGCGCGCTGCTGGCAATGGCACCGAGATCAACGAGGTGTCGGCGGCAGCGGGCATCTTTCGTGACCGGCACATCCTGCTGCGCCTTTTGGCGGCGCGCGAGCGCTCAAAGAGGATGCTCGTCGTGTACGGAAGCGGGCACGCTTTTACGCTCGAGGACGCGCTTCGGGCAGGCTTCTCAAGCCCGGAGTGACAGGGGGCGTCCTTCCCTGCGGCTAGAACTCGAACTGGTAGATTTCGTGGAGCGGGGAGCCAGGCTCTACCTTGTAGAGGCTCTTTAGGAAGCCGTCCTTGACGTCGTACACCCACCCGTGGAGCGTTGGACGCTGCTCCTGTATCCAGGCCTTCTGGATGACCTTTGTCTTCATGAGGTTCCGGAGCTGCTCGTGGATATTGAGCTCGACAAGCTTGTCCGCCTGCTTGTCGAAGTCGCCCACAGCGAGCACCTCCTCCTGATGCGCGTAGAAGGTGTCCTTAATTTGGCGAATCCACTCGTCGATGATGCCGTACCGGTGGCGAGTGAGAGCCGCACGAACGCCCCCGCAGCCGTAGTGCCCGCATACGATGACGTGCTTCACCTTAAGGTACTCGATTGCGTACTCAAGGACGCTGTGGAGGTTGATATCGGTGTGGTTGACAAGGTTGGCGATGTTGCGGTGGGCGAAGACCTCCCCCGGCTGCGTGCCGGTAACTTCCTCAGCGGGAACCCTGCTGTCCGAGCAGCCGATCCAGAGGAACTCTGGCTTCTGCTCCTTGGCGAGGTCAGAAAAGAAGCCAGGCGCAAGGTTCACCTTCTCCTGCACCCAGGCCTTGTTTGCTAACAGCAGTCTCTTGTATGAGTTCACGGTCTTTCCTTACGTGTGGCCTAGGCTTAGTTGGGAGGCAGCACAGGGCCGCAGCGCGCGCCTATTGGCGCCTTGGGGGCGATAAGAAGCGGCTCCTGTCGGTTCCTTCCGGATCATGCGTGGCAGTTGCTACCTCCCGAAGTCGAACTGGTAGATGTCGTGCATGTGGGCGCCGGGCTCGATCTTGTAGAGGTTTTTGAGGCGCCCGTCTGACAGGTTGTAGACCCACCCGTGCAGGGTAGGGCGGCGCTCCTCAACCCACGCTTGCTGAATCACCTTCGACTTGACGAGGTTGCGTAGCTGCTCGTGCACATTGAGCTCCACAAGCTTGTCAGCCTGCGCGTCAAACCCGCCCGCATCTCGGACCTCGTCTTCATGCCTGAAAAACGTGTCTTTTATCTGCCGAAGCCAGTCGTCAAGGATCCCGTAGCGCTGCTTCGAGAGCGCCGCCTTAATTCCGCCACACCCGTAGTGGCCACAGACGATGATGTGCTTGACCTTGAGGAACTCTACAGCAAACGACACTACCCCTTGCAGGTTCAGGTCTGTTGGGTTGACCAGGTTGGCGATGTTCCTGTGGGTAAAGATCTCTCCCGGCTGCGTCCCGGTGACCTCTTCAGCTGGCACCCTGCTGTCAGAGCATCCGATCCAGAGGAACTCGGGCTTTTGCTCCTTGGCGAGGCCCCTAAAAAAGTCGGGGGACGTGCGAAGCTTTTCAGCTGCCCATGCCTGGTTCGCCTCAAGCAATTTTCTGTATGACTCCAAGCGCTGCTCCCATCTTGCCGATATTTCCGCGGAGCATCGTGTTACTCCGCGCCTCAACTATCGGGCCTTTTCCCCCCGGCAGGCTCTCCTGTCTTCGAGGGTTTACGCAAGCTGATTTCGTAACATAAACTGCCAGCCTAGAGAACTTTTTTAACCTTATAGCTGGCTTTCCGTGGCCGAGGGAGGCGGCTTGCACTATGAAGCTTGGCAGGACCCATGGGCCAACACTGGCCGCTGTCCTTTCTATCCAGGCCAAACGGCACGGCTGCTGTCGCGAAGTGGCGTGACTGCCAGAGCGGCGCACGGAGGCAGGCAGCGGGCCACGCCGGACTCTCCGCGCGCCCCGGATGGCCTAGGCACTGCAGGCTGACTTGAGAGCCGCAACCTTGTCGGTCCTCTCCCACGAGAAGCTGCCGTCAGCGCCAGGATCACGCCCGAAATGTCCGTACGATGCCGTGATTCGGTAGATAGGCTTCAGTAGGTCGAGGGACTTGATAATACCCCGCGGGGTGAGGTCGAAGATCTCCTGGGCTGCCGCGGATATCTTGTCCTCAGGGACGGCCCCAGTGCCGAAGGTGTTTACGTAGACTGAGACGGGCTTCGCCACGCCGATCGCGTACGCCACTTGCACTTCGCACTTCTCTGCAAGGCCCGCTGCCACCACGTTCTTGGCGATGTAGCGCGCTGCATAAGCCGCAGAGCGATCGACCTTCGATGGATCCTTGCCAGAGAAGGCGCCGCCGCCGTGCCGGCTATACCCGCCGTAGGTGTCCACAATGATCTTGCGCCCGGTCAGGCCGCAGTCGCCCACTGGGCCGCCGATGACGAAACGGCCCGTTGGGTTGATCAGGTAGCGCGTGTCCTTCGAGAGAAGGTGAGATGGAACAACCTTCTTGATGACGTTTTCAATAACGTACTCCTCGACGTCCTTGAGCGACGAGTCGTCAGAGTGCTGGGTTGACACCACAACGGTGTGGACCGCCGTCGGCTTGTTGTCCCTGTACTGGACAGTGACCTGGCTCTTCGCGTCCGGCTTGAGAAAACTGCCCCGAGGCGTGCGCCTGTCTCGCGCGAGAGCCCGCATAATTTGGTGCGAGAGCGAGATGGGAAGCGGCATCAGCTCGGGTGTCTCGTTGCAGGCGAAGCCGAACATGAGCCCTTGATCGCCAGCACCCTGCTCCTTATGGAGGCCCTCGTGCTCATTGACGCCCATGCTGATGTCAGGCGACTGCTGGCTCACGAAGGTCATCACTGAGCATCCCTGGTCGTCGAAGCCAAGCTTCGGGTCGTTGTAGCCGATATCCTTGACGACCGAGCGGACCAGCTTCTCGTAGTTCACGACGTGCTTCGACGTGATCTCGCCGGCGAGGATTACCACGTCGTTCTTGACCAGCGTTTCGCACGCAACTCGCGAGGAGGAATCATGCTTAAGGAACTCGTCGAGCACCGCATCGCTGATCTGGTCTGCAACCTTGTCGGGATGCCCCTCCCCAACTGATTCCGAGGTAAAGAGAAAATTGCTTGCGCTCACAGGTAACTCCAATTTTTACACAATTACGTTTCGCGGCAGAATAGTGCACAAATTGGGGCTTTAACAAGATTCAAAGCCTAGCTCAATCCTCATGGAGAGGGTGGTGGCTTGCCGTCGAACAGGGCCGCACTGGCGCCGCGTAACGGGGCGGGGGTACCTCAAAACCTTTGCATTTTTGCGGCTTAGGGGCGCGACTTGAGGGGCCGACGCGCCCAGGATCTGTTGCCGGCGCACAGCCCTGGAACAGCGGGCCCATGCCCCTGGACAAGCCGATGCGGGCCTTGGGCGCGATTGGGCCCGAGGGGAGCGCTACACATCACGGTGCTTGACGGAAACGAGGTATTTCGAGGGGTCTACCTGCCGGCTCAAGGCCTCGGCGATCGCCACGGAGCGGTGCTTGCCGCCCGTGCACCCGATGCCGATATTGAGGTAGGCCTTGCCCTCAAAGTGGTACCTGGGCAGGAGAAACTGGAGAAGCTGCGAGTACTGGCCCACGAACTCAGCGGCATCCGGCGACGAGAACACGTAGTCGCGCACTGCGTCATCCCGGCCGTCCTGCTCCCGGAGCTCCTCCACAAAGTGGGGATTTTTCAGGAACCGCACGTCCACGATCAGGTCGCAGTCAACTGGCGCGCCATGCTTAAACCCGAAAGAGAGGAAGTTGACGAGCATGCTCCGCCCCTTTGCGCAGCCAATGAGCTGCAGGAATTCGCGCAGCTCCCGCTTGAGGGCGTGGATGTTCATCGCAGAGGTGTCGATGATCAGGTCTGCGGCTTCCTTGATGGGCTGGAGCCGCGAGCGTTCCCGCCGGATTGTGTCCTCAAGGCTCTTGTCCTTGATCGGATCGAATCCCGGATGGGGGCGCCGGGTCTCGCTGTACCGGCGAATAATCGAGCGGGTTTCGGAGTCGAGGAAGATAATCTTGAGGCTTGCCGGACGGGGCGCGGGAGGGCGCAGCAGCGGCATGAGCTGCTGCTGGCTCTCCTGCGAGTCAACATCGAGGAGGAGAGCGGTGTGCTGGTACCTCTCTCCCCCCGTCTTGGAGAGGGCCAAAAAATGGCCCAAGAGCGGCACCGGCAGGTTGTCGATGACGAGGTACCCGCTATCCTCCAGGAGATTCATGGCAGACGACTTGCCGGCGCCAGAGAGCCCGGTGACGAGGATGAGGGACTGAATGTGCTCTACCGAGGCGAAGCTGCTCAATGGTGCCGTGTCACTTTCTCTTTGTGCTTTCGGAGCTGCTGGCTTAGGGAGTCCGTCAGCTTGTCAATCGAGGCGTACAGGCTGTCGCTCTCCTCTTTCACTATAAAGTCATGCCCAGAGAGGTGCATAGACACCTCCGCAATCTGCCGGGTTTTTTCAACCTTGAGGACAACGTGGGCTTCAGTGTCTTGGTGCGCAAACTTCTGGACGCAGTGCTTTACCTTGTCGGTCGCATACTGCTTTATCGCGTCAGTTGCCTCGACATTCAGGAATGCGATGTTGACGTTGATAACTCTCGCTGAGCTGCTCATTGATCCTCCGTTTTCGAGCTACACGATTTTTCTCTACCCTACTGCACCACGGGGAGACAACCATCACTGCCGGGTGCCGGTGCGGCGCCCGAGAACATTGGAGTCCAGGGCGGCATGGCAACGAGCCGAAAGTAGCCAGCGGGCGAAAGCAAAGTAAAGAGAAATATGGGTAAAACATGGGTACCGAAACGCCCTGCGCAAAGCGGCAGGCGCATGCACGGAGCCCAATGTCCTTGCCCCTGTAGATAGCTCGGTAGCTTATGGCTGCGACATGACCCCTGGAGGCTCTTGTTTCGCCGCCTTGTGCGGGCTGTTCGGCGCTCAGAAGTACTGTTTTCTCTGAGATGAAGAGGGAATGCCTAGCGTCTCCCGGTACTTAGCGACGGTGCGCCGGGCAATCTCGATTTTTTCAGCCTTCAGCACCTCAACGATGTGCTGGTCACTTACCGGGTTGCGAGAGGACTCCGCCGCGATGATGGCCTTGATACGGTCCTTAACGGCAGACGAGGAGATGTCAGTTCCGCTGTCGGTGCGTATCCCCGAT
Organism: bacterium; assembly: GCA_017853605.1. GTDB lineage: Bacteria > Bdellovibrionota_C > UBA2361 > UBA2361 > OMII01 > OMII01. The sequence goes on along the minus strand of JAFMJG010000045.1, from coordinate 6,814 downwards.
GTGAAGAAGAACTTGAGCTCGAAGACGCCGCGCGGCGTGTGCACGTACTTTTCGGTTGTCACTCGGCTGACGGTTGACTCATGCATGTTGATGTCCTCGGCCACATCCTTAAGGACGAGGGGCCTTAGGCCCTCGACGCCGTTCTCGAGGAAGTCGCGCTGGAACTTCATGATGCTTTCAGTGACCCTAAAGATCGTCTGCTGGCGCTGGTGAATGCTCTTGATGAGCCAGGATGCGGCCCTGTAACGCTCGGTCAGGTACGCCTTGTGGGAGGCCGTGTCGGCATCGCCCTTCTTAAGCATCTCCGAGTACACTGGATTCATGCGGAGTCGCGGCAGCCCGTCTTCGTTGAGGGTGATGACCCAATCGTGCCCAACCTTCTGCACGTAGGCGTCGGGCACCACGTAGCGGGTGGTCTCATCCGAGAACGGACGGCCTGGGCGAGGCTCAAGCGAGCGAATGGTGTGCATCGCCGCAGCGATATCTTCAAGGGATACCCCTTCAGCTTTCGCGATGGCGTCGAACTTGCGTTTCTCAAGCTTATCGGTGTGCAGGGAGATGATTCTTGACTCCAGCCCATCAGCCAGCCCGATCGACTCAAGCTGCGTCAGGAGGCACTCCTTGAGGTCCCGGGTGCAAGACCCAACGGGCTCGAAGAAGCGCATGATATCGGCGATCCGGGCGACATCCTCGACGGGGCAGTTGCACGTGCTGGCGATCTCCTCGTAGCTGCTCTCCAGCAGCCCGTCCTTGGTGAGGTTGCCGGCGATGTTCTGGGCGATGACCGAATCCTTAAGCGGCAGGTCATAGAGTCGCACCTGCTCAAGGAGGTGGTGCTCAAGGCTGCGGCCACGAGTTGAAACTACCTCCGGCGGCTGCCGGTCGTCGTAGCTGCTGGCGCCCTTCGCCGAGGCTGAGCCCTGGTAGTCGGTGAAAGAGTCGTAGTAGTCATCCCAGTCTGCCTTTGGCTCGGTTGGGAGCGCCTCGTGAAAGGGCTCGGTGTCAGCTGTCCCGTTGGAGAGCGGGGCGGTAACGGTGGGCTCGACTGACGAGGCTGGATCGGGGGAGGGGAGGGAGCGGGAGTCCCCCTCATCGCGAAGCTCTTCGAGCACCGGGTTTTCGAGCAGCTCCCGCTCGATAGCCTCCTTGTACTCTAGGCGCCCGAGCTGGAGGAGCTTGATGGCCTGTTGCAGCTGAGGGGTCATCAGCAACGACTGCCCCATCTTCTGGATTAACTTAGTTTCAAGCCCCATAAAACAGCTTTTGTCCTCTGGTTGGGCGGCAGTGTAGAGCAACCCTTTCGTTAGTAGATGACAAAAGTGGGGAAGAAGGGCTTAAGAAACTGCAAGTTTCGTGCACACTTGCGGGATCGCCCGGCGCGATTGGGCACAAGCTGAGTTGAATCAGCGCCTTACTGTGGTGTTGCCTGGCATGCAGAAAGCTGACATTGGGCAGGACTTGCCGATTGCCCTACGCCGGAGTGGCTAGAGCTGGAAATCGCCGCCGAGGTAGTAACGTCGAGCCCTTTCCGAGCCCGCAATCTCCTGAGGGGTCCCCTCTTCAAGCACCTTGCCATCCACCAGGATGTACGACCGATCGCAGATGCCGAGAGTTTCGCGCACGTTGTGGTCGGTTATGAGAACTCCGATCCCCTTGTTTTTTAGCGCTGAGATGATGCCCTGGATATCCTTGATGGCAAGTGGATCGATGCCGGCGAACGGCTCATCCAGCAGGATAAACTGCGGATTGCGGGCCAGGCACCTGCTTATCTCCACACGGCGCCGCTCTCCGCCCGAGAGGGCGCTGGCGATGCTGTCTCGGCGCCCGAAGATGCCGAGCTCCTCAAGGAGCTCCTTGAGGCGAGCCTCCCGAGCCTGGCGAGACTCAAACTCCATCGTCTCGAGGATGGCCATCACGTTGTCGCGCACTGACAGCTTGCGGAACACAGAAGCTTCCTGCGGGAGGTACCCGATGCCGAGACGGGCGCGCGAAAACATCGGCTCCGCGGTGATGTCGGTTCCGCCCAGCATGACTGAGCCAGTGTCTGGGGCCGCCAACCCAACACACATGTAGAAGGTGGTGGTTTTCCCGGCGCCATTGGGCCCGAGCAGGCCGACGATCTCTCCGGCATTCACAGAGATTGAGACGCCATCAACAACCTTGCGGCCGCCGTAGCTCTTTGTGACATGCTGGGTCTGCAGCTTGGTGGCCATGCAAGAGCCTCTGCTACCTTCCACGACGGTGCATCGCGGACCGCCGAAGATCCCCACCGTGATGGACTGCGTCCTGGTCGTCCAGAAGCGGCAACAGGGCGTGAAGCCTCTGCGCGTCCTCTTTCGTTAGGCAGGAGACCTCAAGGAGGGTGATGAGCTCGGGCAGGAGCGCTGACCGCCGGTAGTTTCCGGGCTTCAGGGCCCTCGCGGGCGTGGCACGAACCTTGGACCACAGCGAGAGAAGCATCTGGATCTTCTCGCGCTCCTTGCGCGGGACGACAAGGCGGGTAAAGCAGGCGGCCAGGCGTTCGCCGAGGTCTGCAGCTTCAGGCAGCGTCTCTGCCAGGTCCCGCAGCCAGATCGAGTCTCCTGCGGTGAAGAGCCCGATAATCGTCAGGACAACGGTCGGAGAGACGCTCTCTCCACGGCTAACGAGGTCATCGATCTTTTCGAGGCACTGACTGAAGTCGCTTTCAGCAGAGAGGAGCCGTGCGTTGTTCTCCAGGAGCTCGGGAAGGATGTACTCAAGCAGGCCCGTGTCCCCAAGTAGCGACAGGATCGTGAGGAAGCAGCCCGAGCAGAAGTCCTTCTTGATCTCGTCAAATACCCGCACTTGCGAGCACTGCGTCATCCAGGAGGAGTGCTCAAGGATCGCCGCCCAGCAGCTTTGCTCGATGCTGAAACCGTTCCTCGCCGCATGGCGCACGACCCGGAGCATCCGCACGGGATCCTCCTTGAAGCGAACCTCAGGAACCCCGATTACCCGCACGATGCCCTCGCGCAGGTCCTGCATGCCGCCAACGTAGTCCAAGATCTCCATCGAGGAGACGTCAAGGAACAGGCCGTTCACCGTGATATCGCGCCTGACAGCATCGGTTGCCTCTGTGCCGTACACGTTGTCGCTCATCACCGGCGATGCGGGGGAGGCCTGATCGGCCTCTGTGGGCTCAGACCAGTCAACGAGGTCACGAAAGGTTGAAACCTCAATAGTCTTCCCGTGGGCGAAAAAGATATGGGCGAGCTTAAAGCGGCGGCCGATGATTCGGCAGTTGCGAAAAAGTGATTTGATCTCCTTTGGCGTGGCATCCGTTGAGATGTCAAAGTCCTTCGGCTTCTTGCCGAGCACCAGGTCCCGGACACCGCCGCCGACCACGTACGCCTTGAAGCCCGCGCGCTGGAGCCGGTACACGATCTTTCTGGCATCCTCATCGATGTCGCTTTTGCGGATCGGGTGGTGAGCGGGGTCGTACACGACCGCGCTAATCTCTTTTTGTTCGGCCGTCTGGGCGCCAGTTGCATCGGGGGAGGTCATTTGAACCTAAGCGTGCCTCAATAACTACTCATCACTCGTGTCGCGCCCGGCCGGTACTCAGCCGTTCCATTCGGACGGCGCGGAGCCTTTTCGGAGGAGGCTAAGCAAATCAATATCTTGGACGGCGACTTTCTCTGCGGTCAGTGTAAGGGGGTTAGTCCTATTTCTCAAGTAAGGGGCGATTCAAAAGAGGGGGCACCGGCAAAATGGCAGTTGTCTGCTTCAACCCCCTGCCGTGGCGAGTTCAAGGGCCTTCATGCCCCGTAAAATCAGCCGGTTGCCTATTTTCTGCTGCTAGTAGGGTCAAGTTGCCCCTCAAGGAATCAACCGCACCCACCGACCCTACCCTGTAGGAGGGGAGATACTACTCCCATCAGGTTGTGGCTGTGCTTTGTGTCGATTCTGTTTTTTCAGGCCGTTCTGCTCTCCGATGGTTTCTGCGCCCGGACGGAACTGGGTGCCCAGGCGAGCAAGGCCGAGAGGTCAAACGGTTCGGGGCAAGTCAATTGCTTCGGACAGCGGCAGTTACTCATGGAGGAGTACGCTATGGCTAGAGCTGTTTTCCCTCACGAGGTTACCGACCCCGACTTCCAGTGGCTGCTTAACTCTTACTGCGAGGCCCATCCATCAGCTTTGCGTCTTGAGTCGTCCTGCATGCCTGTCGTGCTCATTAAGGTGGATGAGCCCCTTGCGATTGCGAGTGAACAGGCCCCAGCGGAGGAGGTCTTGCCGCCTCCTCTGGCGGCTGGGGAGGCTGCTAGCGCCCCGACTCCCAAGAAGTAGCTCCCACAGCGGTCTCCCGCTAACCCTCAAGTTGCCATTCACAAGCGGCGCGCCTGCGCCGAGTTTTCGGGCATCGCCCGCGGGGCTATTCCACGTCAATTGAGAGCTCGCCGTATGATTCCGGCAGGACAGAGCAAGAGTAGTGGGTATTGAGGGGCGTAAAGAGAGAGTTGTCGCAGTGAACGAAGTACTCTGCCGGATCCGGGCGAGGTATGAACGGCCCCTTGTTCCTCTTCGCCATGCGCGCAGCGTGCGCCGCAGCAACCTTTCCGTCCTTGGTGTCGTGAATCCATCCCAGCAGCCAGATAGACCCAGAGATGAGCGTGCAGACGAGCACGGCGATGCCGAACAACAGCAGCTCTGCTTCGCCCTTCTGGCCGCGCTTTGATCGGTACTGGTTCTTTGCGATGGTCATTAGCAAAATCTCACGCCCCTCGTACCATGGCTCCTCGTACATGGTAGCTCATGTGCATGGGGAGCCCGTATTCCTATAGAAGGGTTATGGTGTTTTTCTGTCGGTTTGTGCTCTTTCTCCATTACCCCTAATGGCAGGCGTAAGGCATTGATACAGGGCTACTTTGCGGGGCTTAGTGGGTGATTGCCCAGGCCACGTGGGGTGCCATGCTGGCCGTTTTTAACAGGGTCTCAAGCCCGGCGGCTGCAACCTCGCAAAGGCCCGCAAAAGGCCGTTCAAAGACCACCACTGCCGGCTCTTTTGAGTGGGCGTGATTAAGCGCGGCAAGCAGGGCTTGGAATCGGCGTCTCTCCGAGAAGCTTAGCAGCGCAACCGGGGCTCCGAGCGTAAGGTGGGAGAGGCCCAGGACATCCACCAGGCGGAGGGGAAGGGCGCTCTTCGGCAGGATACACAACGTGTCGTGAAGCTCCGCGATCGTTGAGTTTAGCATCTGGGGCAATGAGGCGCCCCGAAAGAGAGCTGACTGAATAGGTGGAGCGAATCGAGCGCCATCACACGACGGGCAGGGGACAGCCTCTGGCCGGCTGAAGCAGGCAGCAGGCAGGAGCTGAACTCCCAACCCGCCACAGCCGGGGCAGACCCAGCGGGATTTGCCGGCTGATCGGAGCCTAAGATCTCGCGGCTCAAGCCCCAACGCTCGCGCGTCCACAGAGGAGCAGGCAAGCTTTGCCAGGGGCTCATAGAGCCCTAGCTCCTCGACCACTGTACGGCGCTTCAGGGAGAGGTTTTCGAAAACGGGGAGAGTCCGCACCGAGATCTTGCACATCGCCGCAAGGGCCAGCGGGCCAAGAAACATGGCTGAGCCAGGCTCGAGGCGAGCGTCGTTACTCAAGGAGGGGATCGGCATCGCTGTATCGGAAGCGAGCTCCTGGACGCCGCACCGGACATCGATTGGAGGGATAGAGCGCCCAAACACCGAGAGCTTGGCTATCAGCTCGCCCGAGGTGAGCGGAAGGGCATGAGCATCGAGCGCATGAGCGGGCGAGCATGGATGCCTCGCCACACAGATGACAGGGGAGCTCTCGGCCCGTTCGAGGAGCAGCGCCGCAAGCCCCTCTGCTTGCCCGCCCGCAAGAAGCCCGTGGGGCACGTCGAGGATAGGCAGCGCGGGGGGGCCTGGTGGAAACAGGCTCCGCAGGATCGACAGGAGCGCAAGCTCCGCCGGGCACAGGCCCGCGGCAGAGTCCCCAAGGCAGAGGTGCTCGAGCTTGACGGACCGGATAGCGCGCTGCAGCGGCTCTGGAATCTCCAGCCTGAACACGCCGCGAGAGATCCATTCCCTCATCGGCCGCAGGAGCAGCTCCTCTAACGACAGCCCCTCGGCCATGAGCCCCAATTCAGGAGGCTCTGCCACGTCCTTGCACGCGCCTCTCTCGAATATGTCACGCAAGCGCCGGGCGGATATCGGGGCACAGGGGCTGCCGCATGACGTGCACGAGCCGTTGGGGGAGATCGAGCGAAGGCCGGCGTCGCTGCGGGCGTGAATCGTGAGCCCCCTAAGCCTCCATGCGGCCGAGAGCACCGGCACCAGGCGGCTCAGTGCGGCCGGCGATGCCTCGACCGTGTCGATGCGGGCCTGAGTGTCGCCCTGCGGTCCGGCCTCCTCCCTGAAGCCCATACGGCTGCACCACGCAGAGAATTGAGGATCCTCGCTGGAGAGGGACACAGTTACGTTCGCTGGCGCGAGCTCCTCGAGCAGGTGCCCCAGGATGGCAGATGGGGCCCGGGCCACGGGAGACCTCCCTCCGCACATTCGACATCTCCGCCAGCGGGCAGACTTGAACGTGGTGAGCAAAGGCTCAACGACTCCGAGCGATGCCGCCACGGAGAGCCCCGACACCTTCAGGTAGTCCGGAGCGGAGAATGACAGGGGGCTGGATTGGGAAGGCGCGGGGTAGTCCGGCCGAAGAGGAGCCGGCACCTCGCCTGCCCGAACGGAGTCGAGCAGCGCCCGCACAGCGCTGGCCTGGCGTGCTGCCCCGTCGATCCACAAGAGAGAGCTCCCCGCCTGGCCCTTGGCTGGCACGCACA
>JAFMJG010000170.1 GCA_017853605.1 bacterium | reverse complement strand
AGTTTCAGTGATTTCAGCAGGGGCTGGGGACTGCGCTGTCGTGGCTGCGCCACGAGGGCGCTTGTCGCGGAGCTGCGTCTGACGGGGCGTGCAGCGGGTCGGACTGCGCTGTCGTGGCTGCGCCACGAAGGCGCTTGTCGCGGAGCTGTGGCTGGCGGGGCGTAGAGAGGGACGGGGCTACTTCGTCGCTCCCTCGATCTTCTCCAGGAGATCCGCAACTTCCTTAACCCTTTTTTCGGCTGCCTGATTTTTGAAGATGCGGGCCTTGGCTGCCGAGATGGTGGCTATAGTGCGCAGGATCCCGCACAGTATCGGGGTCTCCTCGCCGGCTACCTGTCCGCTCGAGTCCTCCTCTAGGCGGCTGAGGCAGATTGGAATGACATTGTGCACGTCGCGGGGAAACCCGAGGATCTCAAGCTGGCAGCAGGCGGCACCCATGCCGAGGCTTAGCTGCGTGCCGTTCTCGAAGAAGTCACCCACGACGGCGTTCATGCGCGAGAGGTGGCCCAGTATGTTGAAAACGAAGCGCTTGTCCCTGTCCTTGAAGCCCTTGAGCATCTGCGCCACAGGGGGCTCGGCTTGGCCGACGAGGTGCCCCTCGCCGATGCGGAACACGTCAAGCAGGATCTCATCCACCTTGCGCTTGCACTGCAGCCTGTAGCCGAGCGCTGTCTCCTTCTGCTTTTTCGGGAATTTGGCGAGGCCGCCGATGTGCTCGGGCTGTATCTCATTGGCCACGATGGCGAAGCGCTCAAGGGCGCGCTGGTTGTGGGGAGTGAGCTCAACGCACCGGTCAAAGACTCGCGCTGTGCGATCTATATCGTAGCGCCGCAAGCCGTAGTGGTGCCACCCAATCGTTTCCAGCGCCAGCGAGACAAGCGGGTGCAGGTTCGGCTCAAATGCCGAGGGCCACTCCTCAGTGGGAACGGCGCGGACCGCGTCAAAATCGGGGTAGCCGAGAAACGTGAGCACCTTCCAGGCATACCCAACCGCATCGCCAACGGCCTTGCGGTCGCTCGGGCTCGCCTCAGCGCGGTCGAAGCGCTCACGCAGCTCGCGAGTGGCGGCCTCAACCTGCTGGTCAGCAAGTTGCGCCGCCCCGTACCGGTTTCCATAGCTGCGGCTTGGAGAGACGTGTTGCCGCCCGTACGGCCTGTTTGATTGGGAGTCGTGCGCCATGGGGCGAGAATACCCCAAAATGGGTCTCATTCTCTAGAGCTGAGGCACCCTGGTTACGCCATGGGGGCAAGGGGGTTAGCCCCCTGCATGATGGGTATCTGGGGAAGAAGCTCCCCCCCCAGGGTGAGGTTCGAGAGGTGCGGCGAGTCCGGGGGCGTCTGCATGATCTGCACCGGCAGGGGAGCGCCCCGCAGGCACTCAGCAGCCTTCGAGAAAACCTCGTGAGCGAGGTGAGGTGTTGAGACATCCTGGGAGAGGAAAACGGCCGAGAAGGCCGCTGCGTTTGCCGGCTGGCTCTCGGGGGCAAAGGCGACCCCAATAATTGTGTCCGCCTCGCGCACCGAGATGCACAGCTGGCCCTGAGGGAGGATCTGGTTAGGGAGGCTAAAGTGCCGCTGCGTGCGAACGAGCTCCTCTACGATGAAGCCGCGCACCTTGCGCAGGGACGCTTCGCTCTCGCATCGCTCAGCGAAGATCGGCGCTGCCTGGAAGTCGGGGTGCTCAAGCCCCTCTAGCGTGTGCAGGAGCTCCGACCACTCCTCAATCGTGGGGATCGGGACATCCGCAAGGGCGCGCCTGTAGGAGCTGCCGATAGACTCCTCGCAGCTCTCAAAGTGGCGCCTTCCCTTCTCGGTGAGGCGCAGCAGGATCACCTTGCGATCGTGGCGCGCCTGCTCCCGCTGTATCCACCCCCGCGCTACGAGCTGCGAGATGTCGCGCGAAAGAGAGCTGCGGGGAACTTGGAGCGTCTTGAGGAAGAACCGAAGCGGCACCGCATGCTGCTTCCACCCCAGCTCCGAAATGATGTGGTAGGTCATGATGTCGTGACCGATGTCGAGGTAGTTCGAGCCCACCATCCCGCTTACCCGCGAGAGGCGCCGGATCTGCCCAAAGAGCGGCTCTTCACCCTTCCTCTCGGGCTCAAAGGGGGCTCCAAGGCCAGAAGCGATCGCCTCGAAGGCAGCGGTGATAAGGGCTATTTGAGGCGCTGTGAGCGGGTAGATGCCGACCCGCACCAAGCGGTTGTTGATTGTGTTGAGCTCTGCCAGGAGCTTGCGGCCTTTCTGCGTGTAGACGAACTGCTTCTTTCTGCTGTCGCTGTCCGAGATGCGCGAGCTTAGGTACCCGAGGTCGATCAAGCTGCTCATTAGCCGCGAGAGGTTCGCCTTTGGGAGGCGCAGAAACTTCTGCAGCTCGCCGAACTGCAGAAGGGGCTTGTCCCCGATCCACATCACGATGATTGCGGAGATCGGATCGAGCGGGAACTCAACCTGGGCTCGTAGCGCCCGCAGCCGCCGCTGAAGCAGCAGCACCCCGCGGTGGAGCTTCCTGTATGGCTGGCTTGACTGGCGATTCGTGCCCATGATTCCCGACGCAAAATCTTGTTGGTGCCGAGTCTAGCGGGGGCCGTAGAGGGGTGTGGCACACAGTAAAACGAGAGGAGAACTGCGTAGGAGGGAGATACTATACAAGTCCAGGGCTCGGTAGGCTTTGGGGCCCCCTGGACTCCGGAGAAGAATTCAGATCGGACCGTGCCCTAACGGTGGCTTCCGGAGGCCAGGGGTGGAGCAGGCCCGGTGCCCAGAAAAAGATGCCGACGTATGATTTTCCCGATTTCGGCAAGCACTTAGGTCGTTTATAGTCGCGCGCATGAGTGTGGCGTACGCACAGTTGCAGGGGGCAGTTGAGGCTGGGAATAGGGCTGTCGCGGGGGTTGTCCCTGGCTCGGCGGAGGCGCTCCTGCTCTCAAAGCGTCCCCACGGCGAGGCCCAAGGGCTTGAAGCTCTTCTTAAGGATATCGATGACCTAAGCTCGCTTTCCCCAGAGCTGCTCGAGCGCGCCCTGCAGACCAGGGCGTGGTATCACGTGACCCCGTTCAGGAGCGCTATCATCCGTGCACTCGACCTTCCGCCGCAGTCCCGCATCCTCGAGGTAGGGTGTGGTGGTGGCGCGCTGACCCGTTATCTCGGGGAGCGTGGTTTTCAGGTGGTGGCACTTGAGACCTCAGAGGAGCTGGCTGAGTGTGCCCGCGTGCGCTGCAAGGACCTCCTCAACGTGGAGGTGGTTACTGGGTTCCTTGAGAGCGTTGTTGACGACAAGCGCTTCGACTACGTGGTGTGTGTTGACCCTGTGCTGGTTCAAAATGAGTACTTTGACCCGGGGGTGCAGCTCCTCACACTGTGCAAAAAGATGCTCAAGCCGACGGGCACCCTGATCCTTGCGGTGGGCAATCCGCTCTTTTCTCCAGGCGGCTCGCACATGGAGCCGTCGTCCGATCAGGTGCGGGGCAAGGGGGCCTCGCTCGATCACCTCCGCCATTCGCTTCAGAGCGCGGGATTCCCGAGCTTCGAAAGCTTCTTGGCGTTTCCGCACCACGCTGCGCCGCGCATGCTCGTGGACGCGCGGGCAGCACGTGAGGGGCGGGTGCATTGGCTGCCCCTAGTGCGTGAGCTGTACCGCTGTTCAGAGAGCGCAGCCCCCGAAGTGGAGGCGTGGTTCAGGTCCGTGCACTCTGAACAGCTAGAGCACGTGCTCGCGCCTGGGTGGGTGGTCCTTGCCCACGCTCACGCGGTTCATTCGGTGCTGTGGAAGGGGGCAGCAGTCAAGCAGTTCGGCCTCACGACCGATCCGCACGCCGCTGGCGAGCGGGTGAGCGATCGGGGCTTCGGCATCCATTCAATGCAGGTCGTAAAGCACGAGATCCTGCCAGCGATGCTTGAGGCGGGGCAGCCCCTCGTCAACTCGATTAAAGACTACAAGTTCTCGCTGGTTGCGGCTGACGGAAGGATAGCCGATCTCGCAGAGCGCGAGCGTTTTGCGCGTGAGGAGCTGGTAAAGAGCGAGGAGAGCTTCAAGGGTCAGCTGCAGGAGGGCAAGGAGGCCCTGCGAGTGCGCGAGGCCGAGCTCGATCTCGTGCTCAAGCAGTACCACGCCGTTGGCTCTATGTGCCAAGAGATGCGTGAAGAGGGGCGCAAGCTGCAGGGCATGGTCGAGGATGTTCGCCGCCGTTACCTCGCTTCAGAGGAGTGGGGCACCGCCTTGGCGGAGCGTGTTGCCGAAGCTGAGGAAGAGCTGCAGGAGGTTAAGAGCTCGTGGGGCTATCGCCTCGCTGAGTCGCTCCGTTCATTCCTCTCCCGCCGGTAGTCTTAAAGCTAATCACCGCTCCAGGTTTAAAAGGGGTTACCGGTCCTACGGTGATAGTCGGCACGCGTGCGTGCCTCTTTTTTTTGTTGAGGCGGGGAGATCTCGCTTGACCTCTCTGTATTTCGAGTATATTTCTATACTCGCATGAAAGCAGAATCGCCAGTCACAGGGAAGGCATCCTACAGAGCTATGAGAGAGGCAATAAACAGCAGTAAAAGCATGTCGTTAGCCATCTTCACACAGCGACCAGATGGGGCCTACGTGGCGTCCGTCGGTGCCGGCTGTAAGGGGCGTGAGTCCGCTCCGGCGCCGTCGCAGGGGGGGCCACGAGCTCCGATCGGCGAGATCCTGCGGCGGCTTCCATCAACTGAGGAGCTCGAGGGTCTTTTTAGCCGGCTTCGCGGGGTGGATCTCGTCTTGGCGACGCTCTCCTACGGGCTCGGCGTAAGGGTCTCAGACCTTAGGGGAGTGAGGATCCGTGACATCAACTTGGCAAGCCACAGGATAGTAATCGATGGTGTTGCGCGGGCGATCCCGCTGCTGGTAGCCGACGATCTCCGAGACCTCGTCCACGAGAAGGTGTGCGGATCGGAGGCCTCGATAACGGTCTCTCGGCGTGAGCAGCGGCTTTTCTCTGAGGAGGAGCTGCAGGAGTTCTTTTGCCGGCTCTCCG